>NZ_JABBDZ010000003.1:0-331434 GCF_012847305.1 Devosia sp. MC1541 | reverse complement strand
TCCTCCAGCGCCTCAGGGCCACCGTTCAAGTAGCGATCGTACCAACGATAAAAGGTTCGCCGCGGAATACCCAACCGGTCCAGCGTCTGTTTGGTGGGGAGATGCGATTGCTCAACCAGCCGGATAATCTCGAGCTTTTCAGATGCGGGATATCTCATTCGATATCCTCCCCATCCCCGATCATGCTTTTTTTAAGCAGGCGGTTCTCGAGCGTCAGATCCGCAACGCATTCCTTGAGCGCGCTTGCTTCCCTGCGTAAATCCAGAACCTCATCATTGGTGGCGGCACGAGTTGTGTCACCAGCCAAACGTCGCTTGCCAGCTTCCATGAACTCCTTTGACCAAGAGTAATAGACGCTCTGGGCGATGCCTTCACGTCGGCACAGCTCAGCAATGCTGTCCTCGCCACGCAATCCGTCGAGCACGATCCGGATCTTGTCCTCGGCGGAAAAGTGTCGTCGTGTCGCGCGGCGAATGTCCTTCACAACCTGCTCTGCGGATGATTTCGTCTTCGTTGTTTTCGTCGTCATTCTGGGTCTTTCGTCACTCAGACGAGACCAGAACTCTCCTTAAATCGCAAACCCATTTCTGAGACACAGGTGCTGATGCCGAACAGCCTCAATTAATACAGGGAGATGCTCCGGATTCCGAAGCACGAAGCTGACGATTTCGGGGACGCGACCAATTGATCGCCGATCTCCCCAGCCAGGACACCGAGAATATCCACGATCCCCTCCCTCTCATCGGCCCCTAGCGCGCACATGCTTCCCTTACGGAAAGCTCGACCAAAGGGGCGCGCCAGCGATGGCAATGCCGCCGCCATAGACTGGGACGCCTTTGATGGTATGGCCGAGACCTATGTTTGCCGCGGCCGGTCGTTCGTCAGACCTGCTGGCGTAAAACTCATCTGCCAACTTCGACGCAAGACATCAGCGTAGCTGGATATTCCACTGTGTCTCCGACGCGTTCGTGCCGAAGTTCCTAACCGAGTTCCAGCAGCCGCCCCAAGACATCGTCGCGTCGGAGCATGCCAACGAGCTGTCCTAACCGGAGCACCGGGAAGGACCGGTACGGCTCGGAAGCGAACATTTCCGCTGCGGCAACGATGTCACTCGTTGCATCGATGGTGCGAACGGGGTGGCTCATCTGCTCCCCCACGGTTCCGCGCCACTGTTGGTAATAGCTGGCCATCATGGCCGGGCGAAAGCAGTCCTTCTGGGTCAGAATTCCCAGTAACGCGCCTGCGGCATCCACAACAGGCGCCGCCTCCTCGCCATTGGCATGCAGCAGTCCCGCGGCCTGTCGTATCGGCGTATCGGCCTCCAAGGTGAGGTATTGGGTGCGCATGATCCCGGCAATGGCTTCACTCATTCCGTTGGTGCTCCTCGGCCCTTGCTCGGGCAACCCACACAGCGCGCCGAGTCAGGCAGGCAACTCATGCCGCCACAGGATGATTGCAGTGGACGCCCGCGCAGCAAAAGGCCGAGACCAAGGCAGAGCGCCACCAGGAGCACGATGACGAGCGCGAAAAGCATCTCCATTCGTTACTCCCTCAGGCGATGTGCGCGGCAAAGCAATGGGTGGAAATGCGCTCAAGGCCACCCAGCCCATCGCGGAATACGAACAGCGCATCGAGGCTGTTTTGCTCAGCCAAGGCCGGGCCCCGCTCGCCGGCAGCCATCAGCGCGGTGGCCCAACCATCAGCGATCATCGCCTCGTCGGCAATGACGGAGACCGAGGCAATGGTTGTCGCGACCGGCTCGCCCGTGGCGGGATCAATAATGTGGCTGAAGCGACGTGCACCGAGATTGAAGGCGTTGATCTTGTCGCCTGAAGTGGCGATAGCCCGGTTGCCGAGAGCGACAATTTCGGCTGCGCCGCTCTCGTCCGGGCGCGGGTCTTCAATGGCCACCTGCCAGCCTCGCCCGCTGGGATGACTGCCGCGCAGGGCTATCTCGCCGCCCAGGTCGGCCACGAAATCCTCTTCTCCCTCGTCCATCAGCAGGCTGACCAGCCGATCGAGCGCATAGCCCTTGGCGATCCCGCACAGGTCAAGCGTCAGTTCGCCATCATGCTTGCGCAAGGCCGCCTCGCCCAACTCGAAACCCCGATCCGCGCTCAGTTCGCCCGTGATCGGCCCAAAGCCCCATTGATTGACCAGTGGGCCAACCGCAGGATCAAAGCAGCCGCCGCTGGCGCTGCGCACGGCAAGCGCCGCCTTAGCGACTGTCACCACCGCCTCGTCGGCGCGGTACCAGTCCGTGCTCTGCAGCCGGTTGAAGCGGCCGATAGTGCTTTCGGCCTGCCAAGGCGACAACTGCATGTCGATCCTGGCCAGCAGCCTTTCGATCATCTCTCGCAATCGGATCGGGTCAGCCCCCGCGCGCAGCACGACCCGCCACTGGGTGCCGAATGCCGGCCCTGTCACAGTCTGCGTCGATGCCGGTGTGCGGGCAAGTGCCGGCATGGCCAGCGCGGAAAGTCCCATGGTTACAACCAGGCGGCGGTTGGGATTGCGCGTCCGCATGTCCTAGCTCCCGAAATCGTCGTTGAATATTGAATGCGCTTCAACGCCGAGCTCGTCGAGCGTGGCCAGAACCGCAGAAATCATGACCGGCGGGCCGCAGAGGTAGTATTCGCAATCCTCGGGAGCCGGATGCTTGAGCAGCGCATCGCGCAACACCTGGTGGATGAAGCCGGTTGGTCCGTGCCAGCGGTCCCCCGGGGCCGGATCGGACAGCGCTACGGTCCAGTCGAAGCTCGGGTGCCGCGTCGCCAGATGCTCGAATTCGTCGAGATAGAATAGATCGTTGCGGGCGCGGGCACCGTAGAAGTAGGACATGGCTCGGCTGGTGCCCAGCCCGAGTTGCTCGTGGATCATGGCCCGCAATGGGGCCATGCCGACGCCGCCCCCGACAAAGATCATGTGGCGTTCGCTCGGCTGGACATGGAAGTCGCCGAACGGCCCGGAGACTTCAATCGTGTCGCCCCGCGTCAGCCCGAACAGATAGGACGAAACAATTCCCGGCGGGATCTCGGTTTCCTGCCCCGCTGGAGGCACGGCCAACCGGATATTAAAGACAAGCTGCCCGCGGTCCTGGGGTCGGCTGGCCAGCGAATAGGCCCGGCTGGTGCGTTCCGACACTTGCGAGCGCAGCGCCTCCCAGCCAGCGACCGACCAGGTAAGTTCATGCTCGGCGTCGATTTCGAGATGGGCGAAGTCTCGCTCGTAAGGCGGTGCCGTCAGCATCATGAAGCCGCCGGCGCGGAAATTGATATTCTGCCCGGCCGGCAGGTCGAGCACCAGTTCGCGGATCAGCGGCGCCAGCATGCGGTTGCTCGCGACGGTGCAGGTAAAGGCCCCCGCGGAAAGGATCTCCGGCGCCACGGTAACCTCGACCGAGCCACGCAGGTTGAGCTGGCAGGCGAGGCGCACATCGGCGCGCCGTTCGCTGGCCGAAAGCAACCCGCGCTCGGTCGCCCGCAATTCCCCCGCCCCAGGCCCGGTGGCGGTAACCCGGCATTGGCCGCATGTGCCACTCCCGCCGCAGGCTGCGGGAACGGGAATATCGGCGCCCTGCAGGACTTCGAGCAGTTTGGCGCCACGCTTGGCAGCAATCACCTGTCCGCCATTGACGGTCACCGACAGCGCCACGTCGGGCACCAGTCGAGAGCGGGCGGCAAGCAGGCCGAGCGCCAGCGCCAGGATCAGGCCAATGATGAGGGCGCTGCCCAGGGCGATCTCGATCATGGCAATGCCACCTGGGCGAAAGTGGAAAAGCCCAGCGACATCATGCCGGTAATGATGAAGGCGATCCCCAGCCCCTGCAGTCCGCCGGGCAGGTCGGCATAGGCGAGCCGGCGCCGGATTGCCGAGAGCATGATGACTGCCAAGGCAAAGCCGGTGCCCGAACCCAGTCCGAACACCGTGCTCTCGGCCAGGTCATAACGCCGATCCGCCATGAACAGGCTCCCCCCGAGAATGGCGCAGTGCACCGCCAGCAGCGAGAGAAACACGCCGAACGTGTTGAAGAGCGCGGGCAGACAACGATCCATCACCATTTCCACCAGTTGCACCGCCGCAGCGATCACCCCGATAAAGGTCAGCAGCCGCAGATAGCTCAGGTCGAGATCGGGCAGGCCGGCCCAAGTCCAGGCGCCCGGCGCCAGCACGAACTGGTAGAGCAGGTGATTGACCGGCACCGTGACGCCCATCACAACGATAACCGCAACGCCCAGGCCTGCCGCCGTGCCCGGCCGCCGCGACAGGGCGAGGAAGGTGCACAGCCCCAGGAACAGCGTCAGCGGCATGTTCTCGACGAAGGCTGAGCGGATGAAGAGGCCGGCGAGATCGGTCATGTGCCGGCATCCCGTGTCGGTGCCAGGCTATATTCAGGCTTCTCGATCTGCTCCCGGCGCCAGCTTCTGATGGCCCAGACCAGTCCGCCGAGGAGGAAAAAGGCGCTGGGCGCCAGCAGCATCAGGCTGAGCGGTTCGTACCAGCCGCCCTGTTCCACAGTCGGCAGGATCGCATAGCCCAGCAGCGTGCCCTGGCCGAACAGTTCCCGCACGCTGCCGACAATCGCCAGCACCAACGAATAGCCCAGCCCATTGCCAAGGCCATCGGCCATCGCCGGAAGCGGCCGATTGTGCAGGGCAAAGGATTCGGTGCGGCCCAGCACGACGCAGTTGGTCGCGATCAGGCTGACAAAGACCGACAGGCGCTGGCTCATCTCATAGAAGAACGCCTGCAGGAACTGATCGATCACGATCACCAGCGAAGCCACGATGATGATTTGCACGATCAGCCGGATCGAGGAAGGCAGGTGCGCGCGTATCATGCTGATGATCGCGCCCGCAGTGACGACGACCAGGGTCAATGCCGCGCCCATGGTCAGGGCGGCGGCCAGGGTCGTGGTCACCGCCAAAGCCGAGCAGATGCCCAGGATCTGCAAGGTCACGGGGTTCTGGCGGAGGATGGGGTCGGTGACTGTCGTCCAGCCGGCCATCAGAACTCTCCCCGCCGGATCGCCTGGAGCAGGGGGCCGTAGCCCTGCGGCCCCAGCCAGAATTGCAGCATCTTGGCCATGGCAGTGCTGGTACGCGTCGCCCCGGTAATGGCATCGACCTCGAACTCGCTGCTGCCGCCACCGCGCGCGACGGTCAGGCGCACCGCCCCGGTGTCATCGGCTATGCGCTTGCCGGAAAACTGCTGCCGCCAGGCCGGCTCGGTGATCCGCGCGCCCAGGCCCGGCGTCTCCCCATGCGAGAGGACGGTAAGACCCGCCACCGTGTTCATGTTATCGGCCACGGCAACCATGGCTTCGATCGGGCCGCCATAACCGGTGCCGCTCACCGGCAGGATGACGACTTTGACCTGCTCGTCGGGCCCGCGCAGCAGGTAGATCTGCTTTAGATTGGCTCTGCTTCCCAGATTGGCGATGTCTTGCTGGGGGGAAAGTTGTGTCCAGCTCGCCGTGTCCGCCAGGGCGGCCGGCAGAGTTTCGGGCGTTATGTCCTGCGCCGCTTCGGCCCGGAGCAGATCCACCACCACGGTCGAAAGCGTCATGTCATCGGACTGGGCCAGAATCTGGGTCAGTCCGGGTATTTCGGCCAGCAGGGCTTCGAGGCGGGCCTGCTGTTCCACGGCGCGGTTCTGCGCCTGTATCGGCCGCAGCATCACGGTTGCGCCCGTGACCAGCACCGCACAGATCGCCGAAACCAGGAAGGCTATTGCAATGGTCTTGGGGCGGCTCTCATTGGGCAGTGCCAGAAGCCTGCGCCAAAGCCGAAAAGGGTTCAGGTCAGCCATGCCGATGTCTCCGAAGCGCCCGCCATATGGCGATGGTGATCTCGTCCAGTAGGGGTGTGGTGAGCGCCGTCAGCAGCGCCGCCGAGACGGCGGTCTGGACTGGGGCGGTCGCCCAGATCGCTGAAAAAAGCACGATGAGCGCGCCGAACAGGGCGCCATTGAGCCAGCGGCCCGATGCGGTAGACGCGCAGGTCGCGGGATCGCAGACCAGTAGGACTAGGACAACGGCCACCGCGCTCGTTAGCAGATCAAGGCTGAATCCGCCGCCGACAACCAGCACGACCAGGGCGCCGGCCAGCACCCGCCAGGGCAGGATACCCAATGCGAGCAGCAGCAGCGCCGCCGGTATGGTCGCCCAACCCAGCGGAACCGCAAGTGGCGGCCAGGCGGCCAGCGGGAAGCCGAAGCCGAGAAACACGACGGCAACCACGGCAGGGCTCAGTACGCTGCGACCCCAGCCGCCGAAAACCAGTTCGCCGAAAACGAAGCCGAAACTGACCCCCAGAACGAACTGGAACGGTCCGACCTCGGGCGCCAGCATGGCGATGAGCAGCGCCGAGACGATACCCGAAGCGCTGGGCGGCTGTGCCCGCAGCATTGTGAATATGGCCTGCCATACCCCGCCGACGACAATGGCGAACAGCAGTCGTGTGGCACCGGCCGAGCCTTCCTGCCAGATCCAGGCGACCGCCACGGGGATCGCCGCTGCCAGAATGATCACCGCCACGGTCTCGCGATTCCAGATGCCTCGCATCATGTATTTGCCTCCATGCGGTCAAGTGCAGCACGCAGCAGGTCGGAAAACCGCGGGGAGGCGGCGGTGACATAGTCCACCATGGCTAAATCCGCCTCGACCAGCGATAGGGCGCCGAGTTCAGCGGCAGCCTCATCATCCCCGACCGACAGGGCCCGCAGCAATGCCATGCCGGGCATGAAACCACCCAAGGCCTCTTCGACCGCCGCGGTAGCAATGATCGGTTCGGGACGAGAAGCGCGGCGTAGCGCGGCATCCAGCCAGTGCCTCTGCGGCTTCGTGTCCGAGCGCGGCAATACCGTCACCTGACGGTCCTTCTCCCCCAGCCAGCGAGCCTGGGCACCGTCCAGCACCGAACCGGAAAAGATGACCGTTGGTCCGGGCTTCAGCGATCGGTAGCAGATCTCGCTCAGGTCAGCGCCAGGCTGGCAGCGGACCAGCCGGCTGGCGCGCAGCCCGGGCCCCACAACCGCCACCAGTCGGGTAGTCGGCAGAGTGCCCTCTTCCAGCAACTCCCCGATGGCGACGACATCGTCGACGCCGATGTCCCATACCTGGCGGTCAAGCCGAGCGGGAAACCGGTCGAGAACTCGGTGGCCAGCCAGGCCCGCCGGGTGCAGGTCGCCGACGCGAATGATGTGCAGACGGTCCATCTCCTGGACGATGTCCGGCCCGCGATCCTGGCAGAAAAAGACAGGTCCCGCGCAAAGTGTGCCCAAGGCCGCAATCCCACGTTGAAGCGCTACTGCGCTGCCCTCGTCAAGCGCAATACGGGGGCTGGCTGCGAGGGGCCGGGTATCCACCGCCATGACGAAGATGGCCGCCGGCTTGGCGTCACCCTTGGGAATGCGACCGAAGGGGCGGACGTTGAACCGCCGCCACAGGCCTGTCTCCTGCAAGAGCGCACGCAATGCAGCACGGCCAGTCTTGCCGGCAATCTCTTCACCGGCGGCGCGCGCATCATAGCGATGCTGTTGCTGGCGCGTCTCGGCCGCAAACACCATGCTGCTCAGCCGCCGCCCGGCGCCGATCTCGAGCGCGGTGACGCGGCCGGCCATGGGCGCGGTGATGACATATTCAGGATGGCGGCGGTCGCGCAGCACCGGCGCGCCCTGCTTGACGATATCCCCCTGCGACACCAGCGGTTCGGCGCGCAAATCGGCAAGGGCATTGACGCTTAGCCCGGCCTCGTCCGTTATGAGCGTCTCGGGCTCCTTCGGCAGGGAATTTGGCGTGCTAAGGGGGATTGAGAGCCCCCGTCCTAGTCCAAATATGTCCCTATCTCCCCGCATGCGGCGCCAGCCGGACGAATCTTCCCGAAGGGCGCGCTTGACAATCTGCAGTCTGCCAACGCAGTCTTTCACGGGTTAAGCGAGGGGGCAAGGCAGATGCGCATGCGACACTTCCTGCTGGCAGGCACCATTCCACTGATCTTCGCGGTTGTCGCCACCTCCGCGCAGAGCCCGACGCGCGCGCCCGATATCGAGGAAATCATGCAATGGGCGCGCTCGGGCCATGCCGATGCCCACTCGGAATCTTTTGCGCACTGGAATGACGAGGGCGAGATTCCGCCTGTCTGCTCCACCTGCCATTCCGGCGCGGGATTCCGCTCGCTCCATGGCTTGGACGGCAGCGAGCCGGGCCTGCCACAATCGCCAATTCCGGTCGGAGGCGTCGTCGACTGCGATACCTGCCACAGCCCCGGACTGCAAACCGTCACCCACGTCACCTTGCCCTCCGGCCAGCAGCACCCGGTTACCGGGTTCGAGGCGGCCTGCATGACCTGCCACTCGGGGCGCGCCGCCAGCGTCACCGTTGAAAAGGCCGTGGCCGAGCGTCCCGAAGACGTCGTGGATGCCGAGTTGCGCTTCATCAATCCCCACTATGCCACGGCCGCAGCCAGCCTGCTGGGCGGTACGGGGGCGCTGGGCTATCACTATCCGGGAAAGGCCTACGAGCCGCGCTTCGTGCATGCGAGGCCGGTCTCGACCTGCATATCCTGCCACGAGCCGCACAACCTGACGGTCAGCCAGGAAACCTGCCTGACCTGCCACGAGACCGGCGCCTCCCAGGATATTCGTATCTCGCGGCAAAGCCATGATGGCAGCGGCAACCTCGAACAGGGTATCGCCGTGGACATTGCCGCCAATCGCAAGCGCCTCTTTGCACTGATAGCCGACTATGCCCGCGAGGTTGTCGGCACGCCCATCGTCTTTGACGCTGCGCGTCATCCGTATTTCTTCGCCGACCACAATGGCGACGGCCTGGCGGACCAGCGCGATGAAGCGCCCGTCGCCTATGCCAGCTGGACGCCCCGTCTGCTCAAGGCAGCCTATAACTGGAAATTCGTGGGGGCGGATGCAGCGATCCACGTCCACCACCCCCATTATGCGCTCGAGCTGCTCTATGATTCCGCAGAGGATCTGTCCGCCGCGCTGCAGCGAGAGCTCACGGGAATGGTTCGCTAAGGAATTGGGGCAGCAGTCTCGAAGTCAGCTCTTCCTCGTCGCGAGGCACGGTGTGCGAGTGCGCTGATGGTCCCCCGTTGGCTCACTGTTGTCGCACAGCCAGCACGTCGCAATCGACCTGCTCCAGAATCTCGATAGCGACGCTGCCAACCAAGACTGCGGCGAGGCCAGAACGCCCCGATGATCCCACAACAACAAGGTCAGCTTCCTTGTCTGCTACATATTTCGCTAGGTTGGAAGCGATCTTGCCCAACTCAGCAACGATACCAACGGAGTCGGCCTTGGAACCGATACTCTCCCGCAGCCATTCTCGAGCCCGATCCATTTCGCGCGCCCGCAACTCCCTCTCAACGCTGGCCATGTCGTCGATCTGATTTTTGTAAGGAAAGTCAAACGCATGGAACAAGGTGAACTGAGCTTCAGGAAAAGCAGCGACGGCCAGACCGATCGCCCGCCGCGACACTTCGGATAGATCGCTCGCCAGAACGATTCGCTAATACGGCCGGTGCGCTCTCCCCTTCACAACGAGAACTGGCGCCGGACCATTTTTCACCAGTTCCACCACCATCCGACCCAACTTGTCGGCGCCGTAGGTCTCATCATGGGCTATGCCGGTGACCAGCAGTTCGGACCCACTGTCCAGCGCCGCCGAAGTCACCAGGTCATAACCATCGCCATTCTTGACGATCAGCGACGCGCCGGCTGCAGGCCAATCGGGGTATTCACGTGCCAGTTTACGCTGGGCTACCGCCACCGGATCATAGCGGCGCCAGGAGGGTCCTTGGCTCCAATAGGCATACTGAAATGCCTCGACAGCATGAACGATCTGGATCTGCGCCTGCCAGTCCCGGGCAAGCGCCATTGCACGATCATAGGCGCGATCGCTGCGCGCACTCAGGTCGGTCGCCAGCGTGATCTGCCGGGGCACAGACGGTTTGCTCATCGAAAAGGGTCTCCTGTTGCTCCTTGGGAGCGAGGCTGGCCATCGCTGGAGCGGCGAAGTGTTAGGGGTGGTGCTGGCCTAGCGAACGACCAGAACCGGGATGGTGGTATGGGCCAGCACTTCCGATGTCTGGCTGTCGAGCAGCACCTTTTGCACGCCACGACGGCCATGCGAGGACATCACGATCAGGTCACACCCATTGAGCTTGGCATATCTGACAATGGCCTCGGCAGGAGAGATGTCGATCTCATGGACGAGCCCGGCTACAATGCCATAGTCGGAGCCGCGCTGCGCGATGGAGGCAAACCGATCCTTCATGATCGCTTCAATCTGCTGGTCATAGCGGGTGACGGGATCATCGATGCCGCCCATTCGCGCTGCACTCGCCATTTCCTGGCGCAGCGGTTCTGAAACGGACAGCACCGTGACTTTGGCATTGAGCGGCTTGGCCAAGGCCAGGCCCTGTTCAAGGCCCTTCGCGGCCAGTTCAGAACCATCGGTGGCGATCAGTATATGGGTGTACATCCGCTTCTCCTTGGCAAAAAACTGGTACGGCATGCTGCATGCTACTGGTCTGAAAACAAGGGGAGACTGCCCCTTAGGGTTCGAACGACTTGATATAAGCGATGATTGCGGCGGCCTGCTCGGGTTCGAATTCGAATTCAGGCATGTCCGGATGGGCCGTCAGGCCTTCGACCAGCGCCTCGCTCAGCAATTCCACATCATAGCGCAGCTGCAGCTCCCGAAACGGCGGCGCGGGCGGGAACGGGCTCTGGCCGGCGGCCGCGATGGCATGGCAGTCCGCGCAGTACATGCCCACCAGCTCCTGTCCCATTCCCACGGGATCATATGGCTGGGCGGCGCCCGGGCCCGCGACGGCGAAACTGTCCATGGCCACCAGCATGGGCAGCATGGCGCGCAACAACAATCTCATGTTCTGGGTTCTCCTATTGGCAAGGCGGATGGCCGGGGCGTGATACGCAGCGCCCGCAACGCATTCAAAATGACCGCCACGTCGATCGCTTCCTGCAGCAGCGCCCCCTGCACCGGCGTCAGATAGCCAAAGGCGGCGGCAATCATCCCCAGCACCGACAGGCCAATGCCGGCCACGACGCTCTCCAGCGCAATCCGGCGCGCGCCTTGGGCGATTTCAACGCCTGGCAATAGGCGATCAAGATGATCGACCAACAGCACGACATCGGCCGCTTCAGCTGATGCAGCGGCCCCACGCGCACCCATGGCCACTCCCACATCGGCGGCAGCGAGCGCCGGCGCGTCATTGACCCCGTCGCCCACCATCATGACCGGGCCCCGCTCTCGCTCAAGCAACACAAGCGCCACCTTCTGCTGAGGCGTCAGATCGGAATGAATGGCATCGAGCGCCAGGTCCTGGGTAACAGCTTCCGCCACTGCCTGCCGATCGCCGGTTGCCAGCACAAGGCGAGCAATCCCCACGTTCCGCAAGCCCGCCAACAGGTCCGGTGTTCCAGCCCGCAAAGCATCGGCCATGACGATATGCCCGGCTAGCTGGCCGTCGATGGCCACCGCCACGAGCGCCGAACCCGTCTGAATGATCTGGCTCTTGGGTGGGAGGGTTCCGATATGCGATGCGACAAATACTGCGCTGCCCGCGATCACCTGGCGGGAGCCAACCATCCCGACCAAACCTTCACCAGGGACCTCCATGACCTGCTGGGGAACTTGCAGGGCAGCGCCGCGTGCGCGGGCGGCGCTGACAATCGCCCGCGCCATCGGATGCTTGGAAGCCTGTTCGAGCGAGGCGGCCAGACAGAGCACCTCATCGTCCGACATCGCCTGTAGCGGCTCAATGGAGACGATCTGGGGACGCCCGTCGGTCAGCGTGCCCGTCTTGTCCAGTACCAGGACCTTTATGAGAGCCAGGGCTTCGAGCGGTTTTGCCCCCTTGATCAGCACGCCATAATGTGCGGCGCGAGACATGCCCGCGGCCAAGGCCACCGGGACGGCCAGGATAAGCGGACAGGGGGTTGCCACCACCAGAACGGCCACAGCGCGGATCGGATCGCCGCTCGACCACCATGCAGCCGTGGCAATGACGACCGTGACAGCGAGGAAAAGCAACGAGTAACGGTCCGCCAGTCGCGCCATCGGCGCTTTTGAGGTTTGTGCTGCCTCGACCAGCCGGATAATACCTGCATAAGTGCTTTCCGAAGCTCGCCGCGTGACGCGCAGGTCAAAGGCTTCGCCAATGTTCGTTGAGCCGCTCATGACCTCCCCACCGTCGCCCAGGCGCACTGGCATGGATTCACCCGTCAGTGCCGACTGGTCCAGTAAGGCCCTCTGGCTCTCGACTATTCCATCGACCGGCGCCACGTCTCCCTGCCGGATCAGCAGCAGATCGTTGGTCGTTATGTCGTCCAGCACTACCTCTTCGAGCGCGCCAGCACGATGCCGGGTCGCTGTGCGCGGGACCCGCGAGAGCAGATCGGTCATCTCCCTGCGGGCGCGGCCTTCGGCGAAACTCTCAAGGAAAGTCCCGCCGGAATACATCAAGGCAACAACGGCGGCTGCCAGTGTTTCGCCGAAGAGCAAGGCAGCGGACATCGATAGAGCGGCCACGATGTCCAGACCGACCTCGCCCTTCGCAAGGCTCCGCACAATTTCCGCCAGTAGTGCGGCGAGGATAGGGAGTACGCCGGCAGACCACGCCAGAGCGGCCAGTTGAGCCTGCCCCGCCAGCATCAGTGCCAATCCGCTGGCCAACCCAGTAAGGGCGATGATCAGCAGGGCTGCGTCGAGCCGGTCGTGCAGTGTTTGCGGCAAGCGGTTGATTCCTCTTGACGGCGCGCTGGCAGTGGCCGGTCACAGACAAGGTTAGGTCACTGAAAGCCACCGCAGCATATGGTAGATTTATTACTATTCAATCTAGCATGACAATGCGACCGCGTCCGGCTCTCTTGGCCGCATAACACGCGGCATCAGCGCGGGCTAGGGCGGTGCCGAAATCCATTTCGGACGAAAGGCCGACTATACCGACGCTGACACCAAATGTTGGCAAATCAACGGCCGGTACCTGACCGACTGTGATGGAGCGGATCGCGTCGGAAACGGTCTTAGCGATCTCATAGACCTTAGTCTTATCAGTGTGGTTGAGAAGAACCGCGAATTCATCGCCACCAATACGGGCAGCCGCGTCGGTCGGCAGGATGTAATGACGCAGAACACGACCAACTTCGACCAACACGTTATCCCCTGCCGCGTGACCTAGTGCATCGTTGATCGGCTTGAAGTGGTCGAGATCAAGAAAGACCAAATAGCTACTCGCGAGACCGGCGAGGGCCGTCTCGACGGAAGTCTGGAACGCTGGTCTGTTGACGAGCTGGGTCAAACTGTCATGAGACGCAGCGTGCGCCAGGCGAGCTTCGATCTTCTTGAGATGGGTAATGTCAGTATCGGTTCCGACCGTGCGCAAGACTTTGCCGTCTTCGTCCCACTCGACCGGTTTGCCGCGACTGAGAATCCAAATGTAGTGCCCGTCACGATGACGCTCACGATATTCCAGAATGTCGTACCCCTGCTCCCCCTTGTTTTGACGGGAAACGTTCGGCCTAATGCGGTCACGATCGTCGGGATGAACGCGCTCCAGCCAAGCTTCCTGATCATCATCGACTGCCTCATCGTGTGGGATACCGCGCATGGTGCGCCACATCGGTGAGTAGAACATGCGTCCGGTTCGGGCGTTGTGATCCCAGACCCCCTGCCTGGCAGCTTCAAGAGCGAAATGCCAGCGACTCTCGCTTTCGGCAAGCGCACTTTCCACTTGCTTGCGACGGTCAATGCTGCCGACCTGGACTATTACATAGATAGGCTCGCCCGTGGTGTCAGATTTTAGCACTGACACCGCTATCAGTGCCCAAATCATCTTACCACCGTGCCCCCGGCACAGGTGTTCGCCGTCGTAACCTTCATTCCGACCCTCGAAGACGTTCGAGAGCGCCGAAATTACGTCTAGATCCCGAGGATCGAAGAACCCATGAAGTATGGAGGCTGAAGTTGATCGGTCGGGCGCGAACTCGCGCTCGAATGCGCTGTTAGTATAGACCACGACCCCGTCCATACCCGTCACGGCCATACCTATGGCAGCGCGATCGACGATCTTGCGTAACATTTTATAGCTTCGGCCGAACAAAAAAGTTCCAGCATCCTCCGCAGTGGCTGCTACTTTTGTCATTGCCTCCACCACTTATACTCCCCCAAAACGACCATAGCGTCCCTCAACTTTCCGTGCAGCTTTCAGCGCCCCGATCTACGATAGGAGTTATCGACAACTATATTAGTTGCTCTTTTTAGCGCGTACTCACTGGCCGCTTCAAAGCTCATCGGCTTCCCGAACAAATAGCCCTGCCCGTAGTCGCAGCCCCACTCCCTCAGCACGCGTGCTTCCGCATCCGCCTCGATGCCTTCGGCAACTGTGGTGAGATTGAGCGCCTTAGCCAGCCCAAGCATTGCCCTGACAATTTCGCCTTTGTTATTGTTTGTTCCAAGCCCGTACACAAACGACCGGTCGATCTTTATTTCATCCACTGGTAGAGACTGGAGGTGAATCAGAGAGGCATACCCGGTGCCGAAGTCGTCCAAGGAGATGCCCACGCCGCTTTCCCGCAGTCGTGCGAGATTTTCGACAACTGATTCACCAACCTCAGCCATCAGAACGCGCTCGGTGATTTCAAGCTTGATAGCGCTGTGGGGCAAGCCTTTTTGATCAAGCATGCCGAGAACACTGGTCACGAACGCTGCATTGACGATGTTCTCTGTCGCCAAATTTATAGAAACTTGCCCGAAGGCAAGGCCTTCGGCAGCACAGAGCCCCAAGTTTTCAATGACCATTTGAGCCATTCGGAGACCTATGCTGTCTGCCAAACGGGGGTCATCGAAGGCATCGTCAATAACGCTTGGGGATAGAAGGCCTTCTTCAGGGTGATTGATGCGCAGCAGCGCCTCAAAGCCCCGCAGGCCATGATGGTTGAGGCTAAGTATCGGCTGATAGTAGGATTCAATCCAGTTTTCCCGCAAAGCGGTTCTGGCGAGCTCCAAAGCTCTACTGCGTTTCGATGCCGCGTTTCGGATACCAGGGGTGAACACCTGAACACTGCCTTTTCCCGCGGATTTGGCTGCGTAAAGAGCGAGATCGGCGCGCTTGAAGACTTCATCGGGGTGCTCCCCATGCTGGCCTAGCGCGCAGCCTATGCTCGGCCGCAATGACCGAGTCTTCTTGTTGCGCTTGAGGGATGCCTCGAGCTTGGCTTCGATGGACTGCGCGCGCTCGACCAGACAGACATCATCAGAGATATTACGGCAGATGATGGCAAACTCATCGCCACTCAACCTTGCCACAAACTCATTAGGCTCCACGATGCGCTGAAGATACCGCGCGAACAAGCGCAGTACAGCATCGCCAGTGAGGTGCCCATACCGATCATTGACGAGTTTGAAGTCGTCCATGTCCAGGACCATCAAGCCAATGGGATCGTATGTCGAGGCAAGGCGGCGTATCAGTTCCTCCACAAAATGACGCCGGTTGGGCAGACCCGACAGTTCATCCTCATAGACCTGACGTCTGAGCTTCTCCGCGGCCAGATGGTGTTCATGGATATCCTCGACGGTGCCGTACCACTTAAAGATCGCGCCAGGACCATCTCGGCGTGCGGTTGCTCTAGCCCGTGCCCAACGATATTGGCCTGTGCTGAGGCGGATTCGATAGGTGAAGTCCACGGGTTCGCCACTCGCTTGTACTTCCGCCCACCTCTCTACAGTTGGCGCGACATCGTCGGGGTGGAGCGCCTGAAGCCATCCGTTTCCTAAAGCATCAGTCTGAGAAATGCCCGTCATCTCTGCCCAACGTGATGACACGCTAAGGATTTGTCCCCGCGGGTCAGCGGTCCACGGTATCTGCGGGTTCTGCTCGACGGTATAGCGATAGTGTTCTTCGCTTTCTCGCAAAGCTTCAAACATGCGTGCGCGCTCGATTGCCAGAGAGGCCAGTCCGCGAAGACGTGTTAACTCTTGAAGCTCTGCAGGGCTGGGGCCTCGCTTATCGCGAAAATAGAACCCAAAAGAAGCAATGACATCGCCATTGGCAGAGAAAACCGGCTTAGACCAACAAGCTTGAAAACCCAAAGGCAAGACCAACTGCCGCCAGCTGTCCCAGAGCGGATCGCTGCCAATATCTGTGCTAATCACGTCGCGTTTTTCAAAGGCCGCGGTGCCACAGGAACCCACACCTGTCGCAATTTTGATATTCGGGACCGCAGCCATCAATCCGTCTGGCAAGTTGGGTGCAAAACCTGCGGTAAAGCGTCCACCGACTGCGTCAACCAGCAGGATACTGCAGGTGGCACCCGGTACCTGACGTTCAGCAGCTTTGCATAGCTCTGCAAGCAGGTGCGGAAGCGCGACACCCCCAATGACCATTTCGAGGATACTGCCTTGGGTCGCATCCCTTAATTCCGCGGTCAGCCATTCATGCGCATCGATTGCGCAGCCCACCCACTTTCCATCGCCGACATGACGAACGTTCAAGAGGTGACGGTGATACACGCCGTCGTACCGTCGAACGCGCATTTCCGCTTGAACATTCTCGAAGGCATCCGGATGCATGGGCAGCTGCGCCCGAAAGGCGGCAGCGTCAGCCGGGTGAATGCTGTCGAGCCAACCCAAGCCCAGGCCTTTCTCTTGCGGTAAGCCGGTGAACTCAGACCACTGCGCGTTGTTGAACTCCACGTGGCCCTGAGCATCGGAAACCCAAACTAGACCCGGCACTGCTAGGGTGAGCGTTTCAAAAAGCTGACTGACACTCATGAGTAATCGCTGCCAAGGGAACTTGAGTTCGACGAAATGTAACCTCGAAATTCCTTAATTACTCGCCGCGGCACGATCACTTTTTGGAGTCACCCGTATTTTGAGATCTCATATTGAGCCTCACTTTTGACGGGTGATTCCGAACGTGCGCCGAGAAACTGAATACGTTGCCGGACTCGTTGGACAGGTGCTCAATGCGCAGCACCGTTTCGGCGATATGATCCAAGACAAGGGCAAGGTGTCGATCGACCTCGTCACTGTCATCCAAAAGGCACTTGGCGTCCTGGAGGTGGGAGCGGATTTGTCTGTATTTCATCTTGATCTCCGTAGCCCCATTTCACCCTATGGCGCCAAGATCGCCCGAAGCTTAAATTATTTGCCCCAATTGTATTCATTCATTTGCCCCAATTGTATTCATTCAAAGGAGCACTTTCGCTGTCATGAACAATGTAGGGATGCAACGACAGCCATGAATTTTGACCCGACCTAGGAATAGCGAGTACGGGTGCTCCATTCGCGCCTCATGCCTCGACCCACCCATGCAGCTGCCTTAAACGTGTTGTTCGTCAGGCCCTCTGCAAAACAGGAAAGGTCAGGACGGTTGATCAACGCCCCATGTCTTAGATTGCTGCCGAGTTGGTGTTGCGTGTCCTGGGCGCTTGGATGCATAACGAACTGGATGCGGCACTATTCTCAGATGAGCTCAGCCGTTCCCCCCTTGGTGGTCAGCTTGACCATTGGCCACCAGCGTGGTCCACTGCCCCTGTTGGCCGCCCCAAAACCCCGGTTTTCGGCGTCTTTCGGGCAACATTTAGTTTTGCTGCGAATCCAGGTTCCCCAGCCAATCTCTCCATAAGTTGCTGATTTCGCAATAAGCCCTAGGAAATATAGGTTTTTGGCGACAGCCTAGTGCCCTGCCGATTGCGGACCCGAGATATGCGCGGGGCATCCAGCGTACGAGATCAATCATACCGCTTAGTGCACGCTGTTTCCATCAATCGCGATCTTGGGATGGCTCCCAGCGTCACCGATGAGGTCGGTGACAGTGATATCCCTCCAATGCGTGCCGACAATCGCGTGTAAGCGAATGCCAGACAGCAGGTTGTCGCTAATTCGGGACGGCCCGGCCCCGTCGACAACACTGACCGAAATGCCAATATCGCAGTGTCTAACGACATTATCGCTGACCAGCACATCCCTAAGATAAGTGCCCCAACCAACAACGATCCCCGTCCCCGGCACCGCTTCGACTATATTCCCCACGATAGCTGCGTCGGCCTCTGCTGCGATCCCATAGGGAACTACATCGGGATTTGTCAGTGAGGCGCTCGCAATATTGCGGACAATATTGCCCTTGCAGACGGACAAGCGTCCATTGTGGTCGAAATTCGTCATTGAAATCCCGGCCGCTGCGCCGTCGATCACATTGTCGCTGATGATGGAGCCAGAGAAACCAAACTCGGAGTAGATGGCGACTTCGCCGCTCTTCTCGCAGTGATTTCCGATGACGCGGGTGTCGTTGGTGGCGTTGAGCCGTATGGCAGAAAATGTGCAATCGACGATGTGATTGTCGGTTATGCTCACGCCATCAGCGCGAAATACGTTGATGCCATTGCCGTTCTGCCCGTTGCCGCCATCTTTCCAATCGATCGTGCTTATACGGTTTCCAAAGATGCGCGAGCGGTCAGCGCCACTCTCCGAACGCCAGATGCGGATACCGCCATTCCCGCACCGCGTTATGACATTGCCGCTCAAGTCCAGGCCCCGGCTATCGGTCGAAAACACAGCGGTGTCAGCGATGTCAGAGAAGTCGCAATCCTCGATGCGACCTTCGGCATCTTGTAACCAGACCCCCATCCCTGACGAGGACACGAAGCGACAATCTCGCACTGTGAAATTGCTGGCACTCACAAATTCCAGCAAAGCTCGCCCCCCGCGAGACAGCGGATTGCCTGCGAGGACCAGCCCTTCAAGCACGACATGGCTGCAGTCTTGTACCGCCAAGATAGTGTCTGCGACGTCGAGGCGAAGAACGGTCTGCCCTGAGCCCCGGACGGTGAGTGGTCCACCGATGGAGACTAGATTGGTCGCAAATTCCCCTGAGCCGATCAAAAGTGGTTGTTGCAGGGTTATGGCGGCGTCAACCGCGGCCTGAAGTGAGTTGGTCTGGTCACCGTCTGATGGCGACAGTCCAAAATCATTTGCATCAACAAAGCGTTGAGCGGCGGCATTGTTTGCGAGTGCTAGACTGGCCCCGACGCCAATACTGCCACGGAGAAGGTTCCGGCGTGAGACTGTCAACTTGGCCTCCTCTCAGCGCGGTTTCGCGCAGACGATTTCATGTCGAACGCCAAATTACGACGTGCGCGGTTAGCATTTTCTTCAGCAAGCGCCAATACTATAACGCGCACTGTTTAAGTAAAGAACGCTATGACCGATGTACTATCCGCAAGTTCGGCGGAAAACCTAACCTCGGCGCAAATTCGTGGCCGCGCCTATATGAGCGCAGTGGCATCAAAAGTCTTTGTTGCGGTCGTTTGGATCTGGGTATTCTCCGGTGGCTTGGTCTTTTTTGAACCATCCCTGTACGAAGTTTTGTTCTTACTGACGCTTGGCATGATGGTGGCAGTCCGCATGCCCCTATTTCCTTCCACTTTGCCATTGCTGGGACTGATCATCCCGTTTTCGATGTTCGCGACAATTGCCGCGTTCCAAGTGCGTCACGCTCCATTAACGGACGCGCTTATTTTTAATGCCGTCACGATTTACCTGTTCTTGACGAGCTTTTTTGTCGCCAATTTTATCGCCGATGCGCCCGAGAAACGATTAGCTGTCATTCGCAATGCCTATGTGGCTATCGCCATTGTCTCCGCTGCAATTGGCATCCTCGCCTACCTACGATTGATGCCAAACGCAGACATGTTCCTGCGATACGATCGCGCTAAGGCGATGTTCAAAGACCCCAATGTTTATGGGCCTTTCCTCGTCCTACCGGCCATGATGGTGCTGCGCGAGTTGTTCTTCCAACGCAAGGGCCAACTGGTGAGCGGCGCGATTGTCTTGCTGATCATGCTTGGTGTGTTTGTCAGCTTTTCGCGTGCGGCTTGGGGGCATTTTGCGACGTCCGCATTCCTCGTCTTTGTCCTGTGTTTCCTGCTCGAAGCGAAAGCGCGGATACAGGTCCGAATGCTGACCATCGCCATCATCGGGAGCATACTCGTCGTCGTCATGTTGGCAGGATTGCTGTCAGTGCCTGAGGTCCGCGAGTTCTTTGAACTGCGAACGATGAGTCAAGATTATGACACAGGTGAGAGTGGCCGCTTTGGACGACAAGGATACGCGTTTGATCTTGCCCTCGACCACCCGCTGGGCCTCGGCCCTACCGAGTTTACTTACCTGGAAATCTCAGAGCAGCCGCATAATACCTATGTGACGGTTCTACACGGCTATGGATGGGGCGGCGGCCTCATCTATTACTTCCTTGTTGCCCTCACATTCTGGCGGGGGCTTATTGGGCTAAGAGACCGAGAGCGGCGCGGCCTGCTCATTCCTGTTTTTGCTGTCTTTATCCCACTGGCCCTGCAGTCTGCGATCATCGACACAGATCATTGGCGTCACTATTTCCTCGTCGTTGGGCTGATCTGGGGAATAACGGCGCATTCCGCTCCTCCGCTTTACAGCGGGCTGACACGGAAACGCACTTAAGCGTCCACGGCATAAGGCTCACGGGCAAGCACATCGTATCGAACGACGGCAATCCAGCTTTCGAACGAGTTCGATTTGAGGGCTAAGCCAGTCGCCGGCCCTCAACCCGATTTGTGGGTCAGTCGCGTGTCGAGCAACTCACCTTGCTCACTGAGAATCGAGTAGGCGATCCCGCTGAATAGCGAGTTGATCCGGCGCAGTGCATGGATCAGCTCCAAGTGCAGTTCGCTCGTATCAAAACTCGATGTGTTACCTGAGCGGAGCCTCGCGAAATGGCTCTCCATGCTGGCGCGCTCAAGGGCGCCAACTTCATCCTTCTCGACGACCAAACGGCGCGCGGACTCTGTGTCCTCAGAGACAAGAACATTGAGAGCGAGCTGCATGTTGGAAAGTACGCGGTCGTGCAATTGAACCAGTTCGTCCCAACCTTGGGTCGAAAACGATAGTCGACGATCGACTTTTTGATCCGCGATGCGCAACAGCTCGCGTGAGACGATATCGCCGGCCTGCTCTAGAGATATGGCAAAGGACGATAGATCCGATGCGCGGTGCGTTTGACTAGAATCCATGGAGCTCCAGTCCAAACGACTGAGGTAGAGTTTGATCGCGCGATTGGCCCGATCCACGCCAGCCTCAATTTCCTTCACGCGCCGAACAGCTGCTCTGTCGCCAGTTTTGATGATGTCCATTATCGGCTGCAACATCACTTCAACCATCTCGCTCATGCGAAGCAGTTCTCGTGTGGCGCTGGCGAGTGCCGCATCAACGTTACCGGCAGGGTCAGCGACAAGAGCCGTAGCGCGCAAGCGGGCGACGTCTGTGTGCGTCGCATCAGTGACCTCGCCGATGAAGTGTTCCGCGAGCCGGGACACAGGACCCGATAGCAGCAATCCAAACAGCAGAACCCCAAAGTTGAAGGCAATATGCAAAAGGCTGCTCTGTTGCCCGACATCTCCCGGCAAACCGAGGCTGTGCACACCGAAAACCTGGAACAGGACGAGCACGAGCAATGCCATCCCGCCCCGCATGGCCAAAGCAGCAGCAGCCACGCGTCGGGAACGAACGTCACCGCCTTTTGTAATGGAGTAGGCAATGAAGGTGCCGCCGAGATTTGCACCAAGAATAAACGCAGCCGAGACCTCGAACGGTATGAGGCCCGCAGTCCCAAACGTAATGATGACGAGAACGCTGGCGACAGAGGAATATGACACCCAAGTAATCAACGCAGCGACAATGAATGAGGTCCAAAGATCACCACTCAAATAGGTGATCACCCAGCCCAACACTTCACTTTCGCGCCATGGCGCTGTCGCCTCAGACACCATCTGCAGCGACAGAAGCACAAAGGCTATGCCAAGTACGAGACGTCCCAATTGTTTGGAGCGGCGCTGCGTGCCTCGAAGAAACAATGTCCCGCCGAGGATGATTAGAGGAGCAAGGAAGAATGACAGATCAAAGGACAGGATGCTCGCGACGAGCGCGGAACCTAGATAGGCACCAAGCATCAACACAAGCCCTGTCGCGGTCGACATAAGTCCCGTTGAGGCAAAATTGGAAGCGAGTGCTGCTACCGCCGTCGAACTCTGCAACGCCACCGCCAGACCGGCCCCAATGCCGGCCGCGATGAAGCGGCTACGTTCTGCCAATGAGAGAGCGCGTTTGAGTTCTGCCGCATAGGCCCGCTCCACCGCAGTGCGGACCATACGTACTGCCCAAAGCAGCAGGACGATAGAAGCCAACAACTGCAAGATTACAAAATACAAAACCCTCTCCCTAGTAACGCGATGGGCTCGCTCACCATCATGTTCACATGAACCATAACCTTGCAAGTTGCACAGACCACATCGGGCCAAAGCAGGTAAAATCCGGCACTCTAACTGCTGACAAGGCCCACAGACGCGGCAGTACCTCGCCGTTCCTGGTTAACTCCATCGGCACCCTGATGTTCACATGAACATTTCGATTTGCAAAATATGAATTCCTAATATCATATTGATCCAAAGCTAGGGGCGAGGAGGCCCCGGCTAATATCAAGGGAGAGACTATGTTTAAGAACGTAACCTTGCTGTCTGCTGGCGTTGCAGCGATGCTGACCGCGAGCCCTGCCTTTGCTCAGACAGAAATCGCGTGGTGGCACGCCATGGACGCAGAGCTTGGCAAGAAGCTCGAAGAAATCGCGACGAACTTCAATGCTAGCCAGAGCAACTACAAAGTCGTACCGACCTACAAAGGCACGTATGCCGAAACGCTGACTGCCGCGATTGCTGCATTCCGCGCCAATGAACAGCCCGCAATTGTGCAGGTTTTTGAAGTTGGTACCGGCACTATGATGGCAGCCAAGGGCGCCGTTAAGCCAGTATACGAAGTGATGACCGAGAATGGTCAGGCTTGGGACCCGTCGGGCTTCCTCGCGCCAGTAACGGGCTATTACTCGGACACCGATGGCAACATTCTTTCGCTGCCATTCAACTCATCAACCCCAATCATGTACTACAACAAGACCGCCTTTGAAAAAGCTGGCCTTGACCCAAACACTCCACCCAAAACCTGGGCAGAACTCGAAACCATGGCGCGCCAGATCAAGGAATCAGGCGCTGCTAACTGTGGTTTGAGCTCAGCTTGGATCACCTGGATCCAGACTGAAAACCTCTCCGCTCTCCACGACCTTCCATTCGGCACGAAGGAAAACGGCTTCGGCGGTTTTGACACCGAGTTCACGTTCAATGGTGAACTTCAGGCGCGTCACTGGGGCAATTTGAAAAAGTGGTCTGATGAAGGCCTCTTCCAATATGGCGGCCCAGCTGGTGGCCCAGACTCCGGTCCGAAGTTCTATTCCGGTGAATGCGCCATCTTCATGAACTCCTCCGCTGGTCGCGTCGGCGTTATCAATAACTCCAAGGACTTCGAGGTCGGTTTCGCTCCTCTGCCTTACTACGACGATGTGATCGCTGAACCGAAAAACTCGATCATCGGCGGCGCAACTCTTTGGGCACTGACCGGGAAGTCGGACGACACCTACAAGGGCGTTGCGGAATTCTTCTCCTATCTGAACAGCTCTGACGTTCAGGCCGCATGGCACCAGTACACAGGCTATCTGCCAATCACGATGGCAACCTATGAAGCGGGCGTTGCGGCGGGATATTACGAAGCCAACCCCGGCTCGGACATTGCCATCAAGCAGATTACGCGAGGCACTCCGTCCGCCAACTCGAAGGGCATTCGTTTCGGTAACCTGACCCAGGTCCGTAACGTTGTCGACGAAGAGTTTGAGGCAATGCTTGCCGGCAATAAGACCGCACAAGAAGCGCTCGACTCGGCCGTCACACGCGGCAATGTCATCCTGCGCGACTTCGAAGCTGCCAATCAGTAATCTGACAGCGCAAGGGTGCTCCGTCTTGGAGGAGATGGGGCACCTTAAGTTTCGCGCCACTTGCGCGAAAAAACATGAGGCGGAGCATGCAGGCGAAACGCACAATATTCCCGAATAAAATTTTACCCTACTGGCTGCTTCTGCCGCAGTTGGTCATCACCATCATATTTTTCATTTGGCCTGCGGCCCAAGCGGTAAAGTCATCGTTTGAACGGGAAGACCCCTTCGGCTTCCGGACTACATTCATTTGGTTCGAAAACTACACGCGCCTATTTGGTGATCCCCTCTACCTCAATTCCCTATGGAAGACGGGCTTGTTCGCGGTCTGCGTCACCGCGCTTTCGATGGGCATCTCGCTTCTACTCGCGATCGCGGTCAATCGAGCGATCAAAACCAGCCGCGTTTATACCACCATGCTGGTGTGGCCCTATGCGGTGGCCCCAGTGGTGGTCGGCATTCTGTGGTGGTTCATGTTCAACCCCACAATCGGCATAGCACCCTATATACTGCGTGGCCTCGGCATCTCGTGGAACCATCGCGTTGATGGCACACAAGCCATGATCCTTGTGATTATCGCTGCCAGCTGGAAGCAGATTTCTTATAATTTTCTTTTCTTCGTCGCAGGACTGCAGTCCGTACCGCACTCGCTGGTGGAGGCGGCAGCAATTGACGGCGCAGGTCCATTCAAACGCTTCTGGACAATTGTCTTCCCGCTACTGGCGCCGACGACGTTCTTCCTTCTCATCGTCAACATCAACTACGCAATGTTTGACACCTTTGGCCTGATCGACGCCACCACTCAGGGTGGACCCGCTCAGGCGACGAATATTCTCGTCTACAAGGTCTATTCGGACGGCTTCCTCGGATTGAACATTGGCTCATCCTCGGCACAGTCGGTCGTGTTGATGCTGATTGTTATCGCCCTCACCGCAATTCAGTTCCGCTTTGTTGAGCGGCGGATCCAGTATTAAGGGGCATGCAAAATGGTTGAAAATAGACCGTTCCTCAACTTCATCACCCATCTGTCGTTGATCGTCGGTGTGGTCGTTGTGGCCTTCCCCGTGTACTTGGCCTTTATCGCCTCTACCCACGGCTCGGGCGACTTCATGCGAGGCGTGGTGCCGCTGCTGCCTGGCCCACATCTGATCGAAAACTATAGTTTCATGATCAATGAAGGGGTTTCTTCAGCAGGTGCACCTCCGCTCGGCATCATGTTGATGAACTCGCTGATCATGGCGGTGTCCATTGCTGTCGGTAAGATCGCGATCTCAATCCTGTCAGCCTATGCGATCGTGTATTTTAAGTTCCCGTTCCGCATGGTCGCCTTCTGGATCATCTTCATTACGCTGATGCTCCCGGTCGAAGTCCGCATTATTCCAACTTTCAAAGTCGTCGCTGACTTGGGAATGCTGAACTCGTATCATGGTTTGATTATTCCGCTGATCGCCTCCGCGACGGCCACATTCCTCTTCCGTCAGTTCTTCCTGACGGTTCCCGACGAGCTGGCGGAAGCGGCACGTGTCGATGGCGCGGGACCACTGAAGTTCTTCCGCGATATTCTGCTGCCCTTGAGCCGCACCAATATCGCTGCGCTCTTCGTCATCCTCTTCATCTTCGGATGGGTGCAGTACCTGTGGCCCATGCTCATGACCACCGACAGCAAATATTACACTGTCGTTATGGGCATTAAGCGCCTCGCGGCTACCGCAGACTCTGAACCCCAATGGAACCTAGTTATGGCCGGCGTTATGCTCGCCATGCTGCCACCCGTCCTCGTCGTTATCTTCATGCAGCGCCTGTTCGTTAAAGGCCTCGTGGAAACGGAGAAATAAGTCATGGCAACGATCAATCTGGTCGACCTCAAAAAAGACTACGGCAATGTACCGGCCGTCAAAGGCGTCAACCTCTCCGTTGCTGATGGCGAGATGATTGTGCTGGTTGGCCCATCCGGTTGCGGAAAGTCCACCCTACTGCGCATGGTCGCGGGCCTCGAAAGCGTAACATCAGGCCGTATTGAGATTGGCGGCCGCGACGTGGTGAAAGCCGAACCGGCCGAACGCGACATCGCAATGGTGTTCCAGAACTACGCGCTCTACCCGCACATGACTGTGCGTGGAAACCTTGAGTATGGTTTGAAAAACCGCAACACGCCGCGCGCCGAAATTGACCGCCGTGTCGCGGAAGCTGCCGCTATCCTAGAGATCGGACCAATGCTGGATCGCAAGCCGCGCCAACTCTCGGGGGGCCAACGCCAGCGCGTTGCCATGGGCCGTGCAATTGTGCGGGAACCGGCAGCATTTCTCTTCGACGAGCCCCTGTCGAACCTCGACGCCAAGTTGCGCGTACAGATGCGCGTTGAAATCCGTAAGCTGCAACGTCGCCTCAAGACCACCAGCCTCTATGTGACCCACGATCAGCTTGAAGCGATGACGCTGGCGGATCGCCTCGTGGTGATGAATGGCGGGCTGGTTGAGCAAATTGGGACGCCCACAGAGGTATATGATCGTCCTGCAACGCTGTTCGTGGCAGGCTTCATTGGATCCCCGCCGATGAACCTCATCCCGGTTTCCTCGGTCAGCAATACCGATAACCTTAGCGCGCTGCCTCAAAACACCGATATTTTGGGCATTCGTCCAGACACCATGGTGTTGGAGCAGCCGGTCGAGCCGTCTGTCGCCTTTGCTGCCACCGTGGAACTGCTCGAGCCCATCGGCGGAGAAAGCCATCTGCACGTGCGCCTCAATTCAACGGGGCAGTCGATTGTCCTGAGCATCCCTGGGCGCCCGGACATTGAAGAAGGCAGCTCAACCACAGCCTACGCACCAGTGAGCAACTTGCATCCATTCAATGCTGCAACCGGCAAGCGCACAGACTAACCCTTTCGAATTGAAAACAGCCATGACAACAGAACAAAAAACCGGGCCGATCCGCGACGAAGTGCAGGGCCACCGAGGCTCATCCGCTATTGCTCCGGAGAACACCATTGCTGCCTTTCGGCAGGCCGCCGAACATGGCGCCAAATGGGTGGAGCTTGACGTCGCATTGAATGCTGATGGCGACCTCATCGTCATTCATGACGATAGCGTTGACCGGACAACCGATGGCTCGGGTAACCTCGGTGCGCTCACAACGGCGCAGATCAAAGCGCTGGACGGCGGGTCGTGGTTTGGTACCAATTTCACCGGCGAGAAGATACCTACGCTTGATGAGGTTATTACGGCACTCGGCGGATTTGGCCTCAACATCAACGTCGAAATCAAACAGCACCCGCACCACAAGTCGCTCGATCAATTGGTCAATGCTGTGGCAGACGCGATCGCTAAGCGCCCTTCGCATATGGAAATCATGATTTCCAGCTTTGACCCTGAATGCCTCAAAGCAATGCATAAGCGTGAGCCGAACCTCGAACTTGCCATGCTGTGGGGACGCGTACCAGACGACTGGGAAGCGAAACTCGCAGCAATTCCGGCGACCTCTATTCACGCCCATTATAAGGGCCTTTGTATTGCCTTGCTGGAGCAGACCTCCGCCAAAGGCATCAAAGTGCGCGCATGGACAAGCAATGACCCTGTTGAACTGGCCAGCTTCTGGCACGCAGGTCTGACCGGCGTGATAACAGACGACCCTCGCGTTTATCTGGGATAATCACTGTGCCTGACCGCGTCGCCCTATCGATACGACAGCAGCAAATCCTTAGTCTTCTCCAGACTGAGGGACCGCAGTTTATCGACCAGTTAGCGACGCGGTTTGACGTGACTACCCAAACTATTAGGCGCGACATCAACGACTTGTGTGATCGAGGCGATGCACGTCGTTTTCACGGCGGAGTGGATCTTCCGGTTGAACCACGCAATCTCTCGGTCAATGCGCGCGCGGCGCTTAACAGTCCTGCCAAGCAGAACATTGCCGCCAAGGTTGCCGCTGCCATTCCGTCCGGTTCAACCGTATTTATGGGCATCGGTAGCACGGTTCAGTTTGTCGCAAAAGCGTTACGCGACCACGATAAGCTACGAGTCGTGACCAATAATATCGACGTTGCTTTGACCTTATCCGACGCTCCCCAAATCGAAGTGCATCTTACCGGCGGGTTGTTGCGCCACAATGACCGCGACGTGGTGGGCCCAGATACATTGGACTATTTCGAAAAGTTCTACGCCTCATTCGCAATCGTTGGTGCTGGCGCACTCGACCCCGAAAAGGGGATTTTAGATTTCAGCTACAGCGAAGCACAACTAACTCAAAAGCTCATGAGCAACGCCCGACTGACATTCCTGACCGCCGACTCCAGCAAATGGAGCCGCGAAGCCTCTGTTCGCGTCGCTAGACTTGGCAGCGTAACGCATTTTTTTACGGATAAACTTCCGGACGACGGTGTGGCAGCCCAGATCTTTGCCGACGCAGGCACGCATGTTGTAATTTGTGACGGTGACATCGAGTGACATTCTTAGGCCCTGCCCCGAGTGTCGATGACCTCCGGGATATTCGCTACGTTCTCACCGATATCGATGACACACTCACAACAAAAGGCCGCCTCCTACCTGAGACTTATGCGGCCCTCTGGGATCTCCATTACGCGGGCATTGAGGTCATCACTGTAACCGGTGGTTCCGCGGGGTGGTGTGAGCATATTGCGCGTGCATGGCCCGTGACCGCTGCCATTGGCGAAAGTGGCGCTTTCGTTATGACAGCGAACCACAACACGGTCAGCGTCGAATATTGGGAAGACGAAGCTCTTCAGATAGCGCGGCGTAAGGCCCATTTGGAAAACGTTGAGGCCCTGTTGGGAGAGCGTTTCTGCTTTGCCCATGACCAACAATTTCGCCTTGCCGACGTGGCGGTCGATATTATCGGCTACCCGCGCGATCAGGTGGATGCACTGGCGGAGCAAATTCGTGCGACGGGAGCCAGTGTGGCAATCAGCTCTGTGCATATCAACTCGTGGGTCGGCGACTATAATAAGCAGACTATGAGCGAACGTGTCTTGCGCAGACTGGGCCTTACAGATGGAGCTTTGCAGCAAGAGGTCGCCTTTTCTGGCGACTCCCGCAATGACGGCCCGATGTTCACATTCTTCGACAAGACCTTCGGCGTCGCCAACATACTGCCCGTTCTCGACGATTTACCGAAAAAACCACGCTGGATAACAAGTCGCGACGCGGGGCTAGGCTTTGTAGACCTCGCCAAAGCCATCCTCGCCGCTCGGTAAGCCAAACCATAGCGGGCATGGCACTGCGGTCCTTTGCGGTGATCCCAGTCGAACTAAATCTCAGAGCGTCGTTCGGTTTGATCAGACGCTACATACACTGTCACACGACCCGATCTCGTCACCGTAACAGCAGGGGCTGGCAGCTCTAGGCTCCCAGCCCACTTCAGACACATCAATTAAGCTGAGGTGTTTTTGCTTTCGTAGAGAGTTTTAAGATCGCGGGCGATGGCAAGAGATTGCGGCTGCTCCGCCCGATAGCGTCGGTCAATCTCCATCAAGAGAACCGTGTCTGGCAGGAAGGTGAACTCGGTAAAAATTCGCTGCCAATCGATGTCGCCCCAGCCTAGGGGCATATGCAGATCGCCAATCCCGAGTGCTGTATTCTCAGCGGGGAAATAGGGCTTAAAAAAGCGCTGCGGGCGACCGAAACTGTCATGTACGTGAAGATGCCCTGTCACCGGCGCCATCGCCGCGATTTCGGCATAGAAGTCGAGGCCACGATACGTCGCTTCGATATAGGCGTGGCTGAAATCAATGAGGGCCATCAGATTGGGATGATCAACCGCCCGGACAGTGTCGGCCAATTGTGATGGGGTCTGACGATACTGGCCCGCCTCGCCCGTAAAAATGTTCTCCAAAGCAATGCGCACACCATAGCCTTTGGCAAAGTCCGCGAGTTCAGCGAGCGCTTCGCGTTCACGACGATCGGCATCGCCTCTCTCGACCAATTGGTTGGCGCGCAGCGACCCGCCGTGTTGGACCAGAATACGAGAACCGATATCGTCGCACAGCTGCACGAGGGCCTTGGCAGCATCCAGTTGATAACCGCAGGTATCTGGGTCCATGAAATTGGACGAAACCAGCCCGTGCACTGTGTATTTCAGGTCAAAGGCTTTGGTACAGGCTTTGAGCCGCGCACGCCGGTCCGGAATGATCCGGCCGCCAGCAATCAGGTCGATACTGGTAAGGCTGATCTCCGCATAGTCAGCGCCGATGTCGGCAAGGATACCCAATTCCTCCTCAATGCTGGCGAATTCGCCGTTGACGGAGGTGACTTCAAAACCCATGCCAAGGATGGTGCTCATAGCGTGCCCGCTGCTTGTTTTTCAAATGCTGGAACAAGCAGATAGATTTGGCAAGTGACAAAGAGTTGGCGGTTTCATGACACTGTCATAACACGCGTGCACGGCGCCCATTAGACCAGCCTGCGCGGCCAAAATGGTGACCGAGGTGGCGGAAGCTGGGAGCTCAAAAGCATTCACAGCTTCCGCATTGGATCAGCTTTTCTGCACAACTTGGGTCGTTACATTTGCACCGAGGTCGACCAGCGTTTGAAAGCGCTCGTGCGAGACAGCTTCGCTCAACTCTAGTGTCACCTGTACGCCGGCCAGCGACGCCGTGATCGGCATCGCATCAATGTTCAGCGGCAAATAGGCGTCCTTGACGATCACCGCTTCCACCTTGTCTGGAAAAATTGCTGCCAAGGTGAGTGCGACCATGCCGCCCTCGCCGTAGCCCAGTAGGTTGAGCTTGGTACGACCATAGCGCTGCAGATTTTCGTCGAGCAGCAGCTCAAGCTGGTAAAGCCCGTCGCCGAGCGTGGACAGCTCTGGGTAATCCTGTGGCCCAACGGCCCAGAAATAACCCATGACCTGCCCGGTGCCGCCGCGGCTTTGCGCACGAGGCGCACGGACGCTGACGGCCAAGGCGTCAGGCCCGAGCCGTTCGGCCACTGTCACAGCATCTTCGAGCATCTGCCAGCGGTCGTGGAAGACAAACCAGAGCGGCGCCGTTTCCGGACCGTGTCGCTGTGTCTGCAGAAAGCTTTCAGACGTCATTGCTCGACCGTGCAGCCTTCGATCCACGCGATAATGGCTTCGACTTCGGCTTCGCGCAGACGGCCGCTTGGAGGCATCTTGCCGCCCGAGCCACCAACGCTTTCATGCGTGTCGCTGATCTTGTGTGCGAGGTAGCTCTGGCTGGTATCGCCAGGGGTAACGCGGTTCATGGTCGGCAGCTGCTCGCTGGCAACATTGACCAAGAAATCATAGCCACTGCCCTTCTGGAACGACACGCCCGAACCAGGCGATGCGTCGTTGTGGCATGCAGCGCATTTGCGCGCGAGGACCGGCTCTGCCGTCTCAGTGTAAGTGGCAAGGCAGGTGTTGGCGAAGGCCGCCGAGCTGCCAACGATGAAGAGACCTGCGGTAAGGGCCGTGCGGAGAAAATTCATAGCATGTCTTTCTAGTAGAGAAGGTGCGCAGCCGAAGCTGCGCACCCAATGATTAAACGGTCTGAGCCGCTGCGTGCTGACCAGCGAGGTAGCCGAAGGTGATCCCGAGGCCGAGGGTGCCGCCACCGCCGAGATAGCTCTTGCCCGAAGGGGAAGCCGAAGCGTTACCGGCGACATAGAAGCCCGGAATTGGTGCATCCTTGACGTTCAGAACCTGACCATTGACGTCAAACATCGGTCCGCCCTTGGTGTCGAGTGTGCCAGCGCCAAGCAGGATCGCGTAGTAAGGACCTGTCTCAGAGATTGCAGAGATGTAAGGGTTCTTATTACCCTTATCGACGGTGATGTAGTGGAAGTAGCCATCGATCGGCGCTTCACCACGGCGGAAGTCGGTGTCGACACCGGTTTCTGCGAAGCCGTTGTAACGGGTGATGGTTTCCTTGAGGTTGTCGAGGAAAGCAGTATCCAGCTTGTAGGTGCCGATGCGTTCGGCCAGGCCGTCGAAGCGTGCCTGAATGTTGGCCGCAAGCTCTTCCAGCGTATTGCCGGTGATCACATGCTTTGGCAGGTCTGCACCAACCTTAGGGATTTCGTAGCCGCCGAACTCACGAGCGCCATCATCGAAGATGAAGATCTGATACAGGTTCGGGTATTCGCCAGTCCACTGGTCGTAAACTTGGTGCGAACGGGTGCGCTCTGGGTAGACGTATTTTTCGTCATACATGCGCTGGCCGAACTTGTTGACCGCAATCGAGCTGTCGCCACCAAGGAAGAACACGCCGCTTGGAACGCTGGAGAAATCCAGAACCTGTTCTAGGATAACCTGCTGGTTCCACGCTTCGTTGAGGTTGCCAAGCTTTACGCCCAACTCGGCCGACATGTTGATCAAGTCGCCTTCGTTGGTTGGAACAGCGCAACCGCCCAGAACAGGGGTACGCAGGAACTGCGTGCGCATGTGCGGGTTGTGGGTGAAACCACCGGTGCCGAAGATGACGCCCTTCTTGGCAGCAATGCGGTTGAGACCTTCTGGGGTCTCGACATGCACGCCGATGACGCGACCTTCTTCATTGCGCACGATCTGCACAACGCGATTTTCGGTGCGGATTTCTGCGCCATTGTCTTCGGCATAGATGGACATGAAGTCAACCATGTCTGCGCCGCTGCCGTTCTTGCCGTCGACGTTGACTGCGAGCTGGCGACCGAGAATCTGGCCGTTTTCAGCAATCTGACCATGATAGTCGGGAGCTGGCTTGCCGTCCCACGAGGTGAAGACCTTGGATGGAAGAGCGCCGACTTCGTCGAGCTTTTCGAACACAGGCGCTGCGTTTTCCCAGAAGGCGTTCAGCTGCGACCAGTGGTGTTCGGTCATGCCAAGAGTTGGGCTCTTGTCATTGTAGAGTTCTGGGAAGGAAACCTTAGCGACATAACGCAGGAAAGCGTCCTTGTCGTCCTTCTGGTCGAACTCGCTCATCCACTTGTTGTTCGGGACCCACGAACCACCGCCGGACTTGCCGGTCGTACCGCCGATAAAGGCTGCCTTTTCCAAGATAACGACGCTTGCGCCGCCATGGAGTGCGCCGATAGCACCGGCCAGGCCTGCACCGCCCGAACCAGCAACAACGACGTCAAATTCTTCGTCCCACTGCAACTCCTGCGCATTAGCGGCAGTTACAGTTACCGAGCCAAGAGCGGCAGTAGCAGCACCCAATCCCGCTGCTTTCATGAAACCACGACGAGAGACGCGGCTATTTTCTTCGGAAGTCATATACGTGACCCACATAGTTCTTTTGACGCGCGTCAAATTAGCTCAAGCACAGATAGTACACAAGGATACAGTTATGTTTTCGATCTGTCATCGCGCTACTCTTTTCGCCGGACGTTAACAGGCGTAGAGAGGGGGCGCACACCTGACTGGAGCGCAACGTGAACGAACCCCTTGATGAACAAGGCGCAGCCGAACGTCGCGCCACAACCATGTATCGCATCCACGAGGTGGCGCGCGTGATGAGCACCGAGTTTGACAAGCTCGTCGCCGAGCATGGCATCACCCGCGCGCAGTGGGCAGCTTTCATGCATATTTCGCTGAACCCCGGATGCCGGCAGACTGAACTTGCTGACAAAATGCAAATGGGGCGCGCGGGCGCCGGTAAACTTTTAGATAAACTCGAGGAAAAAGGCTGGATCCGTCGAGAAACGGACGAGGACGACCGTCGCGCGCGACGCGTTTGGCTTAAAAAGGATACACCTGAGCTTTTGACGATTATCCCCGAAGCTTCAAACCGTTTTTTGGACCGCGTTTACAAAGACTTATCTGAAAATGACGTCGAACGTCTCGCGTTTGCGTTGGACACCGTTATTCGAAATCTAGGCAGGGACAATGACCAGTCATAACTGCCCAGCGCGGGTGATTCCGCTCTTAATCCAAATTTATCGCCATTCAAAACTGGCTCCGCGGGAGATGTGATCGCCGCCGTCCGGAACAAGACCGGAGCCCGGCCATTGATCGTCCTCAACTTAGGAGCGACACAATGGCTACTAGCGAAAAGACTCCCACGAAATCTTCGACGGCGAACGAAGAGAAGAAGCCAGCCTCTCGTACGAAAACGACCAAATCTGGTAAGACACGCACTGTGTCTCGCGCTAAGCCCGCTGCGGAGCAGAGGCAGCAGCGCGCCCAAACGGTAAAATCAAAAGCGCAAAAAGCCCCTGCCCGCAAAGCAGCAGCTACAGAAGAGAAAGGCCTCCTGGATCTTTTCGAGCATGCGCTGCGCGACATGTATTACGCCGAGCGGAAAATTTATCGCTCGCTGCCAAAGATGATCAAGGCGGCCGATGACGCTGCACTGACGGAAGCCTTAAGCAACCATCGCGACGAAACGCAGGGCCACATCGAGATACTCGAAGAGGTCTTTGAATTGATGCATTTGCGCGTGAAAGGCGAAAAATGCGACGCCATTGATGGCATTCTAGAGGAAGCTGACGGGATTCTTGAAGATTTCGGCGGCACGCTGGCTGGCGATGCGGCGATTATTTTCTCGGCTCGCGCGGTAGAGCATTACGAAATCTGCCGCTATCATGCGATGATCGGTTTTGCTGATGCTCTGGGGCTTGATGAGGTGCACGCTAAGTTGCAGTCCGTCTATGACCAAGAAACGGCGTCGGACACGCTGCTGACATCTCTGGCTGAGGACAGCGTCAATGAAGCGGCGTCTGAGTACGACGACAGTGACAGCCAATAAATAAAGTAAGCTTCGGCCCGCTCCAGTGAGCGGGTCGATGACTATTTCGACACAGGATTTCAACTCAGCGCTCGCTTGGTGCCAAAGGTGCTGCAGACAGGTTTTGATGTGGACAACTAGAAAAGCTCAGTTCAGCCCTTGACCCGCTGCAAAGAGAATTTTATGTAGCACCCATCAACGACGAACGCACAAGTGCTTCAGAACGTTGGTGTCAGCAAAGGTTAGCTACAACCTTTGACCAGCCCGATCATCAGGGCAATGCTGGGGAATAGTTCAATGGTAGAACAGCGGACTCTGACTCCGTCAATCTTGGTTCGAGTCCAGGTTCCCCAGCCAATCTCTTCAAAATTCCATCGACATAACGGTTATGCGGCTTTGCAGGCTTGGTGCACGGCTTCCTTCCGTTGAAGTCTAGCTAGGCTTGTCAGGTCCGAGCATCGCTGCCCCCTAATGCCAGCGCACCCGTATATTGCCCACTCCCATTGGATATTCAGGCTGCCTGTCTCCTTTCCGACTTGGACAAAGTTTCGGTCCGTCCGGCCTGACCTGTTACCGTCTCCTTACCCTCTTTACATATAATAGTACTTTATGTAGCGTTTGGTCATCGTCGAAGGTGAACACACCGCGACGGCACATTGGGAGGACATCGTGACCATTTTTTCCAAGCTTGCCCTCGCGGCAAGCCTCGCTACTGCTTTGACTTCTGTCAGCATCGCTCAGGATAATCTGAAGGGCATCGTTGTTGGCTTCAGCCAGATCGGCTCGGAGTCCGGATGGCGTGCTGCCGAAACCTCAGTGACGAAACAATTAGCCGAAGAACTTGGAATTGACCTGAAATTCGCGGATGCGCAGCAGAAGCAAGAAAATCAGATCAAGGCCATTCGCGGCTTTATCGCCCAAGGCGTGGACGCCATTCTTGTCGCCCCCGTGGTGGCGACAGGTTGGGAAGACGTGTTGAGTGAAGCCAAGGAAGCCGAAATTCCGGTGGTGCTTCTCGACCGCGGTGTAGACGCGCCAGAAGATCTCTATTTAACCTCCGTCGCCTCTGACCAGGTGAAGGAAGGTCGTGTCGCCGGGGAATGGCTAGTGGCCGACGTCAATGGCGCAGACTGCAAGGTAGTGGAACTGCAGGGCACGGTGGGTTCCACCCCGGCCATTAACCGCAAGCAGGGCTTTGAAGAAGCCATTGCTGGCAATGCCAATATCACGCTGGCGCGCAGCCAGACCGGCGACTTTACCCGCGCTAAGGGTAAAGAAGTGATGGAAGGCTTCATCAAGGCCGAAAACGGTGGCGCCGATATTTGTGCGGTTTACGCGCATAATGACGACATGGCCGTTGGCGCTATTCAGGCGATCAAGGACGCAGGTCTCAAGCCAGGGACTGACATCAAGGTCGTCTCCATTGATGCTGTTCCTGACATTTTTGCGGCCATGGTGGCAGGCGAAGCCAATGCCACGGTTGAGCTGACCCCGAACATGGCAGGTCCCGCCTTTGAAGCTCTTTCGGCCTATCTCGCCGATGGCACAGAGCCTGAAAAGTTCATCATTACTGAATCCAAGCTCTACACCCCAGCCGATGATCCGCAGGGCGAATACGATCGCCGTAAGGGCCTCGGCTACTAGGACGCAAGCCTCACTCCTTCCTGAAGCGTCATCCCGGCACCAGCCGGGATGACAGTTTGTTGGCGAGGAGTAGAGTGATTGCGGGGGGAATAGGTATGACTGAGAATAGCTACGTGCTTGAAGCGCGCGGTGTGTCCAAGATTTTCGGCAATCACACAGCGCTCGACCATATCGATTTCGGCCTGCGCGCGGGCGAAGTCCATGCGCTGCTTGGCGAAAATGGTGCGGGCAAATCGACCCTCATCAAAATCCTGACCGGAGCCTATCGGCCAACAAGCGGCGGCGTCTATCTCGAGGGGAGCGAGATAACACTCGATAACCCGCTTCACGCGCAGGCTTATGGCATTGGCACTGTCTATCAAGAGGTCAATCTGCTGCCCAACCGCTCGGTAGCGGAGAACCTTTTTCTCGGACACCAGCCGCGCAAATTCGGCTTTGTTGATGTCCGCAAAATGGAAGCAGACGCGCGGGTCCTGCTTGCCAATTATGATTTGCACATCAATCCTGGCAGTGAGCTGGGAAGCCATTCCGTGGCTGTGCAGCAGATCGTGGCGATTGCCCGCGCAGTGCAGCTTTCAGGCAAAGTGCTTATTCTTGATGAACCTACTGCCAGCCTCGACCGCAATGAAGTCGCCCGGCTGTTTGAGGTGATAAAGGGCCTGAAGGCCAAGGGCCTCGCCATTTTGTTCATCACCCATTTTCTTGATCAAGTGTTCGCCATTTCGGACCGCGTAACGGTGTTGCGCAATGGCAAGCTCATCGAAACGCGAGACTTAACCTCTCTCAATCGGACAGATGTGGTGCGGTTGATGTTGGGCAAGGACATTGCATTTTCCGGGGCGACCGACATCGAGCCGATTGGTACGCATGATGAGGTGCTGCTGGAATTTGAAGGCTTTGGCCGCAAACGCAGCGTCGCGCCGTTTAACCTCGTTGTGCACAAGGGCGAAGTTATTGGTGTTGCAGGGCTTTTGGGATCAGGCCGGACCGAAATGGCGCGCATCATGTTTGGCGCCGACGCTGCCGATCAGGGCAAAGTGCGCGTCAACGGCGTAGAAACCACCATCCACCGCACCACTGACGCCATAAAAAAAGGCTTCGGCTTCTGCCCCGAGGACCGAAAGGCCGAGGGCATTTTGGGCGATCTGTCGGTGCGCGAGAACATTGTCATCGCGCTGCAGGGAAAGTTGGGCTGGTTCAAGGCGCTAGACCGAGACGAGCAGCTCGAAATCGCCGGAAAATTTGGCGAGGCGATGGATATTCGAGCCGCATCGCTCGACATGCCGGTCAAGCTCCTCTCCGGCGGCAATCAGCAAAAAGTTATCCTCTCGCGTTGGTTAGCAACTGACCCTGCCTTTCTCATCCTCGACGAACCGACCCGCGGCATTGATGTGGGCGCGCATGCTGAAATAGTGCGCACCATCAACCGCCTCCGCGACGAAGGCATGGCCATGCTGGTGATCTCATCAGAGTTGGACGAGGTGGTTGCTTACAGCTCGCGCATTGTGGTGATGCGTGAGCGCGAGATGGTTGCCGAGCTCACGGGCAAGAACATCAATGCAGGTGTGATCGTGCACGCAATTGCAAATAACAACGCCGGGGCGGAAGCATGAAGCGGCTCCATCTCCATCATTTAGCCAACACGCAGATGCTGGCACTGGCAGCCGTTCTGCTGATCAACTGGATCTTGTTTCCGAACTTCTTCCGCATCTCTTGGCAGGATGGACGCTTCTTTGGAAGCTTGATCGACGTGCTCAATCGCGGCGCGCCCGTCGCAATTTTGGCCATTGGTATGACCGGTGTCATCGCAACGAAAGGGGTAGACCTTTCAGTCGGTGCGATTATGGCGGTGTGTGGCGCAGTCGCGGCGACGATGGTTGTTGCAGGTTATCCGACACCTATGGCCGTTCTCGCAGCGTTGGCTGTTGGGCTCGCGTGCGGCCTGTGGAATGGCTTTCTCGTTGCCGTGCTCGACATCCAGCCCATTGTGGCAACGCTGGTTTTAATGGTCGCAGGACGAGGGATAGCACAGTTGATCACCTCGGGATCGATTGTCACGTTCAATGACCCTGCGTTGATTTTCCTTGGCACCGGCTCATTCCTGGGGCTGCCGATGGCTGCCGTAATCGCCGTTGTGTTGATGGTTGTGGTGACGCTCATTGCAAGGCGGACAGCGATCGGGCTTTTCGTGCAAGCGATTGGCGTTAACCGCGCAGCAGCATCGCTGGCTGGTATTCATTCGCGCGTGTTGCTGATGCTGGTCTATAGCCTGAGCGGCTTTTGCGCGGCGATTGCGGGCGTTATCGTAGCGGCAGATATCCGCGGGGCGGATGCTAATAATTCAGGGCTGTGGCTCGAGCTCGATGCCATCTTGGCTGTGGTGATCGGCGGCACGTCGCTGCTCGGCGGTAGGTTCTCCATCCCGCTCGCGGTGGTCGGTGCAATCATTATTCAGGCGATGAATACGGGGATTTTGGTGTCGGGCTTCCGTCCCGAGTTCAACCTGATTGTCAAAGCCGGGATGATCATTCTCATTTTGATGGTGCAGTCGCCCCTCCTCGGCTCGGTATTGGGCCTTTTCAAGCGTGACCGCAATCGGGTGACTTTCAAATGAAGCGCAGCTTGCGACCTCTGGCAGCCACTGCCGTAATTTTCATAATCGCCTATGCTCTTTCGGTCATGCAGTTTCCCAGCATGCTTTCAACGCGCGTCCTTGGCAATTTTCTCACTGACAATGCCTTCCTCGGCATCGCAGCGGTGGGGATGACCTTTGTCATCATTTCCGGAGGCATCGACCTGTCGGTTGGGGCGGTGATTGGGTTTACCGGCGTTTTGGTTGCCGTTCTGATCAGCTGGATGGGGTTCCATCCGCTGGTCGCGTTCATCGTTGCACTCGGGATTGCGGGGCTGTTTGGCGCGGCGATGGGCGCTACGATCCACTATCTCCAAGTGCCAAGTTTTATCGTGACATTGGCGGGGATGTTCTTGGCACGAGGCGGCGCTTCGGTGATCACGCAGGATAGCGTTCCCATCAACCACGAATTCTATTCCCTGATTACCAGCCTCATCATCAGGCTGCCCGGTGGCGGGCGATTGAGTTTTATCGGCCTTTTGATGGTCGCGATATTTCTCATCGGCGCCCTCGTAGCACATAGGACTAGGTTTGGCTCCTATGTATATGCGCTAGGCGGAAACCCTGTGTCTGCCTCCCTGATGGGCGTTCCGGTTGCCCAAACAACAGTGCAAATTTACATGCTCTCCAGCATGTTGGCGGCTTTGGCTGGCATCATCTTTTCCATCTACACCTCAGCGGGTTATCCGCTGGCGGCGGTCGGCGTAGAGTTGGATGCAATCAGCGCTGTGGTGATCGGCGGTACACTTCTCACCGGAGGGTACGGCTTCGTGCTCGGCACGTTTGTGGGCGTAATGCTGCTCGGTTTGGTCCAAACCTATATAATCTTCGACGGGACGCTTTCGAGCTGGTGGACCAAGATCGTCATCGGCATTTTATTGTTCTTATTCATCGTTTTACAGCGCATCATATTCGCGGCGTCAGCCTCTGGAAAAGATTCGCTCGAGAAAGCTTAGTATGATCGAAACTGGCAGCCTTATTCGCTCTCTCTCGGGGCGACCTGCTGCACGGAATTTCCATAATTTCGTTATCAATGAGATTGGCCTGTCTATTGTCACTGGGGCGTTTCCCGTCGGATCGACGCTCTCAAGTGATCAGGTGATGATGGAGACTTACGGTGTGTCGCGCACAGTGTTGCGCGAAGCGCTCAAGACGCTGGAGGCCAAAGGCCTAGTGGAAGCACGGCCTAAAGTGGGCACTCGTGTCTCGCCGATAAGCCGCTGGAATTTCTTCGACCCGCAAGTGTTGAGTTGGCACTATTACGCAAAGCCGGATGCGCGGTTTTATGAGAGCCTATTCGATGTGCGGCGGTCGCTTGGAACGCGCTCCGCGAGCTTGGCAGCGCAACGGCGCACCGCCGACAACGTTCGTGTGATGAAGTACTGGCTTCATCAAATCGAGCTCAATCAAACCAATCCTGAGGGCCACGGCCTGGCTTGCCTTGAAATTCACCGCGCTATCGCCGAAGCATCCGGAAACAGCTTGTTACGGTCCGTCACCGGCGTCGTGGAACTCACAATTGCCCTCGCCATCAAGGCCAACTCGTCTGGAGACACGAACGGCTATTTTACCCATGGCCTGTTATCTCATCACGCGCTTATTGCTGCCGTCGAGAAAAGCGACCCAGAGGCCGCGCAGGACGCAGCATCTGTCATTATCAATCTCGACAACGAACAGGTCGTGCGCCTACTCACAGCTGCTTAGGGCCTGCCGGACATTTGGCACGCGACCAATTGGCCGACGAGAAGCCTCTGAGCCCCTCGTAGCGCAGAGAGTACCTACATTCCGTCCAACACGTTGATTTCTCGCCTCTGGGCCGCGATGCGGAACGGGGCATTGAAAGCGCCGTAACCAGAATAGCCTCCAGTGCGCTGAACGACTTCAAAGAAAAAACCTTCACCGAAGCGCGGCGTATAGAGCTGGAAATACTCGCCATTCGCGTCGCGGTCATACAGCAAATTGGCCGCCTGAAGCTTGGACAGCAGCTCAGGTGACAAAATGAACCGAGCGGCGAGATCGTCGTAATAGTTCTGGGAAATCTGCAAAGCCGCCAACCCGTTCTCCCGCAGAATACGGGCGGTTTCGAAGATGTCGCTTGATGCAAACGCTATGTGTTGGAGGCTCGAGCCGAAGGTTTCGCTGATAAAGCGCCCTGCTAGGGTTTTGCGATTTTCTGCGCCGTTGAGGGTTAGCCGCAGTTCACCCTTGGGGCTTTCGATCACCTGACTGCGGATGAGGCCCGCAGGATCGACCACATCGACCAAAGGGCTTTTATCCAGCTCGAAAATGGAGCGATAAAAGAGAATCCAGGTGAGCATTTCCTCGTAGTTCATCGTCTGAGCGAGGTGATCGACGCGAGTGAGACGGGCGCCTGCGGACTGTGCAGGAAAGGACACGAACTCTTTGTCCCACACATCGGCCAGTTCCGACTGCCGATCGAGGAAATAGATGACGCCGCCTCCTATGCCACGGACGGCGGGTATTTTGAGTTCGTTGGGCGCGACGTGCTGATTGAAGACCTGAGCATCAAGGGCGCGAGCACGGTCCAGCGCCCTGCCCGCATCCTCCACCAGTAGGCCCATGGCATAAGCACTGGTGCCGTGTGTGATGTATGCCGCGTGCGCGAGCCCCTCTCGCTCCGTATTGATGACGATATTGATATCGCCCTGCGAATAGCGATTGACCGCTTTTGAACGGTGATGACCGGTTTGGCTGAAACCGAGTTTGCCCAAGAGGCCAGCCAGTTGTTCCGCTTCGGCTTCATTGGCCGTGAACTCGACGAAAGACACGCCTTCAACCTTAGCGCGGGCCGGTAATGCAGGTGTAATGATGGGGGCGTCCGGTTCGGCCAATCGGGCTTGGTCGGCAAGAAAGATCAACGAGCGTTTCCCATCTGCGGCGATAGTGCGTGGCGATCCGGCACGGAACTGATCGTTAAAAATCTCCAATGACAGAGGACCGGAGTAGCCCGTGGCAAGAACGGCGCGGGTGAAATCCACCACGGGGAGATCGCCCTCGCCCGGCATATTGCGATAGTGGCGGCTCCAATAGAGAAGGTCCATCGAGAGCGCGGGGGCGTCTGCGAGTTGGACAAAGAAGATCTTATCACCCGGAATAGAGCGAATGGTGTCTGGGTTGATGCCGCGCGACAGCGTGTGAAAGCTATCGAGAATAAGCCCGACATTTGGATGATCGGCGCGCCGCACAATTTCCCAGGCGTCACGGTGATCGAACACATGACGACCCCAGGCCAGGGCTTCAAAACCCACCTTCAGACCGCGCTTCGCGGCGCGCTCGCCCAATTCCCGAAAATCAGCGGCAGCGCGATCAATTCCGCCCAGTGCTGCCGGGGCAACGCTTGAACAGACCAAAACCAAGGGCGCACCCAATTGCCCCATCAGATCGAACTTGCGTTCGGCTCGTTCGAAGGCGGCACTGCGATGCGGTTCTGGGAGGCCTTCAAAGTCGCGAAATGGTTGGAAGAGAGTAATCTCAAGCCCTAGATCGGCGCACATCTTGCGCACTTCAGCGGGGGATTGGTCGTAAGCGAGGAAATCGTTCTCGAAGATTTCGACCCCGTCAAAGCCAGCAGCAGCAATGGCCTCCAGCTTCTCGCGCAGATTGCCGCTGATCGAGACAGTAGCGATCGACGTTTTCATAACCCCTCCACTAACTAACTAGTTCGTACAAAGTGACATGAGGGACTTGGGAGGTCAACGGGGGCAGTATTTTGGGGGCCGTGGGCACGATCTCGCAGGGCCAATCGCGGGGTAGCAGGCCCGAGGACCCATATCTGGGGAGCAGAGTGGGCAGAGCGCCGTAGGGGGCGGAACGACAAACTGCCCCCTATGCTTGGAACTGGATAGCCGATGTTCGCGGGGCAAGCTGGCCATCTGGACGTGGACCTAAGGCCGTCGAGCCACGCTTTGTGGGTCCGCTCTCATTGAGCACGCACGGGCATGGTCGCCGCACGGGTGGCTTTGAGCTAAACTAGCGCCTCTGGTTTTGCGACAAAACGCAGAACAGCGTTCACGGCGTGCTCTTTCAAGCGGATCTGGCTATCCGGCGCACCAAAATCGCGGTCGAACAGTTTGGAGAAAGTCGCGCGATTGGAGACGTTGAAGAAGCAGAGCGCACTGATCTGCCAATGGATGTCCAGCGGATCAATGCCGGGGCGGAAATTGCCTTCGGCAACGCCCCGCTCATAGAGATCGCGAATATTGGTGATGGCCGTCACATTGAGTTCGCGCACGCCCGGTGAGGTTTCAAGATACTGGCCGTGATGGATGTTTTCGATCATCACCATGCGAATGAAATCTTCATGCTGATGGTGGTGTTCGAAAGTGAACTCGACCAGTTTTTTGAGACCGTCGATCGGCGAAAGCCCTGCGATGTCGAGCTTTGCTTCACCCTGTCGAACCTGCGCATAGGCATGCTCAAGGGCGCTGCGATAGAGCCCTTCCTTGTCGCCGAAGTAATAGTAGATCATGCGCTTGGAGGCACGGGTCTTGGCGGCAATTTCATCTATGCGGGCGCCCGATAGGCCATTGAGCGCGAACTCTTGCGAGGCAATTTCGATGATATTCTGCTTGGTCCCTTCCGGGTCCTGCTGCCGTGTTGGCGTACGGCGACCGGACGGCTTGGGAGCCTGAACATCACTCATTATAGGCACCTCTCTCGCGCGCGCCAGAATTGACTAAACTAACCAGTTCGTACATTGTGACGCAAATCGTCTGCTATCGTTGTAACGGGGCAGCAGCGCATAAAACAAGTGCGCGGGTGAACCAACGCCCAGCGACGGGGAGCATTGGTCGTGTCTATGCAGTTTGAGCGTGCAAAAGCGGCACTTTCGCGTGTCGACGCCATGCGATCCGACCTCAATCAATCTGGGCCAACACTTCGAATCGGACTGCTGGGACGCGGTATTGGTGCGTCGTTGACCCCGATCATGCACGAGAAAGAGGGCGAACGTTTAGGCCTCGCCTATCGCTATGATCTGATTGACTTTGATGCGCTGGGCCTGCCCGACAGCGCGCTTGCCGAAGTGCTCAGCGAGATGAAGGCAAAGGGGTATCGCGGATGCAATGTGACCTTCCCATTCAAGCAAGCGATTGTTCCGCTGCTTGATGGTTTAACCCCAGAGGCCCGCGCTATTGGCGCTGTAAATACCGTCGTGTTCCAGGCGGGTGGGTCCCACGGTTACAACACTGATTGCTCTGGCTTCGCGCAAAGTTTTACGGCCGCATTTGGCACCCAAGACTTGGGTCGGGTGATCCAACTGGGCGCAGGTGGTGCTGGCTCTGCCGTGGCGCAGGCGCTGATTGGGCTCGGCGTTAGCGCGCTCGATATTGTCGATGTCGATGTTGAGAAAGCCCGTGCCTTGGCGGAGCAAATGGCAAAGGCGAATGGCGCGCGGGTTAGGGCTATCGCACCAGATCAGCTGCAGTCAGCGATTGTTGGGGCCTGCGGCGCGGTCAATACAACGCCAGTGGGCATGGAAAAGCTGCCCGGCATGCCTCTGGCGCCAGACCTGCTTTGCGCCGAGCAATTCATTGTCGATATTATCTATTTTCCGCGCGAGACAGAGCTGATCAAAGCGGCTCGGGCAAAGGGATGCCGGGTACTGTCCGGCGGCGGCATGGCGATCTATCAGGCCGTTGGAGCATTCACGCTGTTTGCCGGGCAAGCAGCGGACCCGCAGGAAATGGCCAAAACCTTCGCACGCTTTGCTTAAGCCGCGAGGAGCTTGGTCTGCAGCACATGGTTGAGGCCGCTCTCAATATGGGTGCTGAGCATGGCGAGTGCGCCTTGCGTATCGCGCGCCAAGGCCAGCTCGAGCAGCGCCCTGTGATCGGAAACGACGCCTGATCCGCGAAAGCTTGCTGCCAGCATGTGATAGCGCAAAAAGCGGTCGAATATGGTGGCGTGCATCGTGAGCAAAGACCGCGATCCGCAGGCGGAAATCAGCGCATTGTGGAAGGCGAAGTCATAGCGCACCCACTCCACCGTCTGCTTGTTCTGCCCGCCCAAAAGTTGCTTTTCGATGGCCGCAAGCTTGTGATGGGCCGAGACGATTTCGCCTTCCCAATCAAGGTCACCACGCGCGATGGAGAGCTTTAACGCGTGGCTTTCAAGCAGGAGGCGCAGGTCTGCGGTTTCGCGCAAATCGGCCACTGTGGCTGGTGCCACAGCAAACCCCTTTTGCCCTTCAGCGACCACCAAGTCTTCACTCGCCAAGCGGTTCAGGACTTCACGGAGGGTGCCTAAGCCCGTGTCATAGCGCGCTTTTAGCGGCTCAAGCTTCAACTTCTGACCGGGGGCAAGGTCGCACGAAATAATATCGGCGCGCAGACGACGATAGATTGCCTCGCCTATCGTCTCTTCCGGATTGATCACCGCATCGCCTCGCCGCTTGCATTCAACCGATGATTATAAGAATATCCGATGAAATGAAAGATCGCATATTGATGCGGCGGAAACAATGTTGACATGAACGTACTAGTTCGTACAAAGTGACAAAAGCCGGTGGAGAGGGCCTTCGGCGACGTCGGAACAACCGACAAATGTTTTCTGAGGGAGGAAAATCATGATGCTAACGCTATCGCGCCGCGCGCTGATGGTTGGCGGGCTTATGCTCGCTTCACTGTTGCCCACAATGGCTCAGGACAAGCCTGTCCTGCGTTTCTCGGCTGTATTTTCTGAAGCCGATATTCGCGCTGAGATGATGAGCATGCTGTCTGCGCAAGTGGCAGACGACTACACCATCGAAACCTATCTCGGCGGCAACCTCTTTAAGCAGGGCACTGAGCTCGTCGCGCTGCAGCGCGGCAACCTCGAAATGGGCAATATCGCTCCGCAAGATATCTCCAATCAGATCCCGGCATGGTCGGTTCTGACCTCGGCCTATCTCTTCCGCGATGCCGATCATCTGCGCACCTTCTTTGACAGCGACGTAGGCGCTGAGTTCAAGAAGATGGCTGAAGACCAGCTGGGCATTCACATCATCGGCCCAACCTATTTCGGCGCACGTCACGTGGGTCTGATCAGCGAAAAGAAGATCAACACTCCTGCCGACCTCGCTGGCGTCAAGCTGCGCATGCCGGGTGGTGACGCTTGGCAGTTCCTCGGTTCGTCCATCGGTGCCAATCCAACGCCAATGGCTTATGCCGAGGTGTACACCGGACTTCAGACCGGCGCGATTGACGGGCAGGACAACCCGCTTCCGAACGTCGAGAACATGAAGTTCTACGAAGTGATGAAGCAGATCGCCCTCACTTCGCATCTGGTCGGCTTTGACCTTCTCGTCATCTCCAAGTCGTCTTGGGATGCGATGAGCCCCGAGCAGCAGGCCAAGTTTGAACAAGCAGCCAAGGCAGCCATCGACTTCAGCCAGAATGAGCACGTTGCCCGCGAGGCCGAACTGGCCGAGCGCTTCCGCAGCGCAGGTCTTGATGTCTATGAGCCTGATCTTGCTGCCTTCCGCAGCTTTGCGCAGCAGAAGTACCTTGAGTCTGATCTTGCCAAGGATTGGCCAGAAGGCGTGGTTGAGCGCATCAACGCCCTCTAATTTGCTCCAAATTTGAGGCGGCGCAATCGCGTCGCCTCTTCCGTCTTGCCGCTGGCCTCGTGCTAGCTCCCGAGGAGAGTGGACGGATGTCTCCCAAGATTTCCGCAATTGGCCGCTGGCTGCATGCCCGGGCAGAGAACCTGCTTGCCGCTATGCTGGCAATCATGTTCATCGTTTTCATCCTGCAGATCGTGTTCCGCTATGTGCTGAACCTGCCGATTGGCTGGACACATGAAATTAGCGTCATCATGTGGCTCTGGATGGTGCTGTTCGGCACGGCCTTTGTCGTGCGCGACAACGAAGAAATTCGTTTTGATCTGTTTTATGGCGCGGCTAGGCCCGGGGTGAAGCGTGTGATGGTGTTGATCACCTCGCTCACGTTGGTGGTGCTCTTTACCTTCTCGCTGCCAGCGGTGATCGACTACATCTTGTTTATGAAGGTGGAAAAGACCGCCTATCTCAAGATCCGCTTTGACTATCTCTATTCCATCTACGGGATTTTTGCCGTCGCGATGATCGTACGCCAGCTCTATGTAGCGTGGCAGGCTGCCTTTGGGCGCCTCGCGGGTGACGCTGATCCAACCAAGGTGAGCTCGGGCATATGACCACGATTTCTCTGGCCTTTGGCATTGCGCTGGGCCTGATCACGCTCCTCGCCTTTCTCGGCCTGCCGATGGGTGTGTCGATGATCTGCGGCTCACTGGTCTATCTCTTCATGCGCGGCCAGGATCCCGGCATTGTCGCTGAGCAATTCCTCAACGGCATGTACTCCAACTACATCATGTTGGCGGTGCCGCTGTTCATTCTTGCCGCCGAGATTATGAATTCAGGCACGCTGTCTGACCGCTTGCTCAAGTGGTGTGACGCGCTCGTCGGTCGCTTCCGAGGCGGTCTGGCGCAGGTGAACGTGCTGCAATCGATTGTCTTTGCGGGCATGTCAGGCTCGGCCGTGGCCGATGCTGCAGGCTCTGGCAAGATGATGCAGCACATGATGACCAAGGACAATAAATACACCCCGTCCTATGCTGCAGCGCTGACCGCTGTCACTGCGGTTATTGGACCGATCATTCCCCCGTCCATTCCTATGGTTCTCTATGCCTTGGTGGCAGATACCTCCATTGGCTATCTGTTCCTGGGCGGCGTGGTGCCGGGCCTGATCATGGCTGGCTTTATGATGGTGCTTATCGCCATCACCGCGCGGATGAAGAACTTCCCTGTTGAGCCGCCAGTGCCCTTGCGCCAACTGCCGAAGATGACATGGGAAGCACTGCCGGTGCTGATGATGCCCGTAGTTCTGATGTACGGCATTTATGGTGGCGTAACGACGCCAACCGAGGCTGCAGCAGTGGCCGCGGCCTATGCGCTGCTTGTCTCCGTGGTCTTTTATCGCGCCGTCAAAATGCCGGAGCTTTACCAATCGCTGCTGACGAGCGCCAAAACCACAGCCTCCATAGGCATGCTGATCGCTGGGGCGCTGGTGTTCAATTATGTTGTTACCATCGAGAATATCCCCCGCACCATCAGCGCCATTTTGCTGTCTTGGGATATGGACCCGATCACCTTCCTGATCGTCGTCAACATCCTCCTGCTGCTGTTGGGCTGTGTTCTTGAAGGCACGACCATTCTTCTGGTGATCGTTCCAGTTCTGATCCCCGCAGCGCAGGCACTGGGCATCGACATGGTCCACTTTGGCGTCGTTGCCGTGGTCAATATCATGCTCGGACTAATCACCCCGCCCTACGGCCTTTTACTGTTCATCATGACGCGAATAGCCAAAACCCCGATGCGGGCTTTGATCAGCGATGTCATGCCCTTCCTTTGGGTTTTGATTGGCGCGCTGATCCTCTTCACATTCGTGCCGGATACGGTGCTGTGGTTGCCGAAGATGTTCGGATACCAAGGGGTCTCGCTATGAAGCCGCTCTATATTCTGAACGGTCCCAACCTTAATCGCCTCGGGAAGCGCGAGCCGCATATTTATGGCACGACGACGCTCGCCGAAGTCGAGGAGATGTGTCGGCAGGCGGCAGGTCAGCGCCCTGTTGTCTTTCACCAGACCAATAGTGAAGAACAGCTGATCAACTGGGTGCATGAGGCCATCGACGAAGGGGCCGGGATTCTTATCAATCCCGCCGCCTTCACCTTCACCTCACTGGCGCTGCTTGATGCGCTCAAGATGTTTGAAGGCCCGGTGATCGAACTCCATATCTCCAACATTCACAAGCGCGAACCGATCTACCACCGCTCCTATGTTTCCATGCGGGCCGACGCGGTGATCGCCGGACTTGGAGCACGGGGCTACGCCGTGGCGACAGCAGCCATCCTCGACATTTTGGATGAGCGCGCGAGCTAGGACTAATCCTATATCAGGGCCTTGAGGGAAAATTCTCTCTGGCCAAAGTCGTCAGTGTGGCACCTTCTTTGGGGGCGGGGATAAGTCCTCGCCCCTGCCCTATTTTGCGTCAGCCCAAGTCTGCCGAATGAAGCTGGCGCTTTCGGCAAAGAGTGTTTCGTGATCAGGGAAGAGCGGGCGCCAGACGCGGGTGGCGGCGGCTATGCCAGGCAGACCGGCACCAAAGGCTTCAAGGGTGAGCCAGCCGTCATAGCCCGATGCGCGTATCGTGTTGAAAATATGAGCAAAGTCGATGTGACCGCGACCGGGAATGCCACGATCATTTTCTGAAACATGGACGATGCCGACATGGGGCGCGACGGTTTGAAAGGCAGCAACTTGGTTGCCGTCTTCGATATTGGCGTGGAAGGTGTCGTACATGATCCTGAAGGCGGGATGGTCCACACGAAGCGCGTAATCGCGGCACTGGGTGGTGGTGTTGAGGAAATAGGTCTCGAAGCGATTAAGCGGCTCAAGACTTATGAAAAGACCATTATTTTCAGCGCGTTGCGCGAGATCGCGATGCGCTTCAACGCCGTAGTTGAGTTCGCTTTCGGTGGGACCGGAGCCGGTGAAGTGACCGATGGGCGCGTGCATGGGCCCACCTAGGCTTTGCGCGCCCAGAGCAATGGCGCAATCGAGCGCCCAATTGAGGTGAGCGCGGCCTTTGGCGCGGGTTTCTGGGTCTGCCGCAATGGGGCTGACATCGGGCGTTGGCACGATAGCTGTGGCGCAACGCTCTAAGCCAATGGCGTCAAGCTGGCGACCGAGCCACGCGTAATGGTCGGGCTCGCCGGAGAGGATGGGGATTTCGACGCCGTCATAACCCAGAGCCTTCAGGCGGCGCAGAATGGGCAGGTGATCCTCTGTCACGAAATCGGTTAGACAGAGCAGGTTAATGCCGAGCTTCATAAGTCCTCCAAAACCGTCCTCCAACGGTTTGGGCACTATGCGACCAAGAAATTGGTTCGGCTAGTCGCCTGTGATGGATATGGGGATTTTGCCATGGACGCCTGGGGCGGGCATGAACAACGGAAAAGGGACTGTGACGTAAGGGCTTAGCGCGTTTGTGCTGGCGCATTTCGAGGGGAAATGCGGGAGACTACAGGCGTGAAATTGCTGGGGCGTTTGAGTGGCCTCAATGGGCCAATTATTGGCTTTTGGCCAGCCTTTATGGGCTCCCGGCGCGGCATGGTCACCGCGCCGAGGGGTTTTTGGCAGAAATGTGCCTCTTAGCGTGCGTCGAGAATATTGCCTTCGGCTTTGCCGAGGGTTTCCATCATCTTTTCGGCAAAGCTGGCGTCGTAAACGTCGCTGGCCGGGATTTCCTTCACTTCGGCAAAATCAGCGGTCGAGTAGGCATAGGCGACGGTCTTGTCGAGGCTCTCTGGGTTCATACAGCCATTGACGCACCAACGGCGGACGTTGATCTCGGCAGTCGACTTGATCGCTTCTGGGGTCAGGTCTTCGCGGGCTGCGGAGATCGCATCGATCCAGATTTGCGGATCCTGCTGCATGGTGCGCGATGCATCGGCGAGAGCATTGGTGAAGCGCTGAAGGGCTTCACGCTTGCCTTCAAGGGTCGGCTCCAGAGCGGCGACGAATTTGGACTGGCCAGGCGAGCGCTTGGCGAACTCGTCGGCATCGACCAGAACGTGGACGCCTTCAGTGCCAGCGATGGACTGATAGGTGCCGAAGGAGACGGTGGTCGCATCGACACGGCCGACGGCCAGGGCCTGAACGCGAATGTCTGGCGCGCCAATGGCGACGAAATCTGGACCGTCAATGTCGACGCCGAAGCTGTCGATCACAGCACGCGAGAGGTTGTAGTCCAAGCTGCCGTTATCGGCGACGGCGTAGCTACGGCCAACGAGCTGTTCAACGGAGGTGATGTCGGTCTTGGTGGCGATGAGGAAGGGGTTGCCGAGGGCAACGGAGGTGAAGCCCTTGATGGCGACATCATTTTCCGCGCGGAGGCGAACCGCTGCGTCGATGGAGATGTCGGCGATGTCGACTGCGCCCGAGTTCAGTGCTGCAACCGCCTGTGGCGTGCCATCAAGCGCGACGATCTCAACCTTTACGCCGTGCTTTTCGTAAAAGCCCAGAGTGTCGGCAAGACGATAGACCGATGCCGTGGTGGGGTTGAAGTTGACGTCGGCAGTGCCGAGCGCCAGCTTGAGCTCGAGCATGTCGGCAGGCTGGGCGAAGGCACCAGTCATGGCAGTGGCACTGGCAAGGGTGAAGGCAGCAGCGGCTAGAATAGAACGGCGGGTAAGAGACATCGGATTTTCTCTGCTTCTCGTTGGTTCAATGATTTCGGGCAAACAAGTCGATTGGGGCGAAGTCGGATTTCAGGATTTCTGAGGTGTTTTCGTAGCCCATCCACCCATTGATCAGGGTCGAGTAGATGCGCCGGAAGTCGGTGGTGTATTTGAGGTTGCCGTCGTCGAGATCGGTCAGGCTCGGCATGGCGCCGTATTGACCGCCCTTAACACCCTTGCCGATGACGAAGGCAGGACCGGCGGTGCCATGATCGGTGCCGAGGCTGGTGTTTTCACCGACGCGACGGCCGAATTCAGAAAAGACCATGACGACAACATCGTCGCCGCGGCCAATGCGCTCCATGTCTTCAACGAAACCGGCAATGTGATCTGAGGTGTAGGACCACAGACGCGCATGCAGATCGGACTGATAGACGTGGGTATCAAAGGCGTTGTTCCGATAGGGAACGTAGTAGACCTTGGTCGGGAAATCGGCAGCGATGAGAGCGGCAACGCGCTCTAGGCCGAAGGGGATGAGGCCGTAATCCACCGGGGTCTCATAAGACGAGCAAGCGTCGCGGACCAATTGCTCGGATGAGTTGGCGCTGGCAGCAATGTCGAGCAGGAATTGCTCGGAGGCATTGGTCGAGCCATTGCCATAGTTGCGGTCGAGCGCGGCAATGGCAGCGTGTTCTTCGTCGAGCAGGCGACGAGTGAAATTGTCCGGATTGTTGAAGACCAGCGGCACGTGATGCATGGAGCGCACGGCGAGCGACTGGCTGTCGTCGATGTTGACGAGGAAATTGGTCGAGTGACCCTGCGGGTCGATGGCATCTGCCATGCGGCCAAGCCAGCCATAAGCTTCGCCAGAGTTCGGTGCGCCGGTCTGCCAGAAGGCCATGGACGAGAAGTGCGAGAACGAGGGCTGGTCATAACCAACGCCGTTCACAATGCTCATATTGCCGTCTTTGTAGAGACGCTCAAAGCCGGTCATGGTGCGCTGGAAGCCGATGTGATCGTCGATCTTGAGCAACTTTTCTTTGCGAATGCCGAGATTGGGGCGCGCGCGATAATAGGCGTCGTCGGCATAGGGCACGACGGTGTTGAGACCGTCATTTCCGCCGGAGAGTTCGACGATCACCAGAATACGATCATTGGCCTGAGCGTCGGCGACTTTGGAGAACACGGGCGAGGTGGTGATGCCCCCTGCCCCGTTCATGACCATAGAGGAATAGCCCTGCTCGATCAGGTTGAGCTTTTCGGTATTGGAGAGTTTTGGAGTTTTGGCCATGGTCAAAAATTCCTCACGCCAGCTGATATTGGGGCGCGCTCATAATCATGTGCGCGACAAGGCGGAGGCCGTATTCCATATAGGTCTGGGCTTCGAGAAGAGAGGTGGTGCCAAGCTCGGCGTCGAGCGTGTCGATAAGGGCTTGGCGGGCCGGCGGGGCGATCGGCACACGCAGGAGGCGCACAAGCAGATGATCGACTGCCGCTTCGGTGGTTTCAGCGCCGGCTGCGAGAACCAGCTGCGACAGCGAGAAGTTTGCGGCAAAGCGGGGCGTTGGTTTTAAGCGGCGGAGCGCTTCGTTATAGCCCTGAAGGCTGGCGTAACGCGTGTTGAAGGCTTCCTGAATGCCAGCGGTCGCGCTGGGGGATGCCCCCTCTTCCAAAGTGGCTTTGGTGATTTCCATGCCAGCATTGATATTGGCGTTGACGCGGCGCACTTCAGCGCCGGGATTGTAGAGCGGATCACGGAATTCGATGATGTTGGGGAACATCACTTCCTTGGCAAAATTACCGCGCTCGAAGAGCAGGCCCGGGGTCATCCAAGAGCGACCGGAACCCCAACCCGCAACGGTGGGCGGATAGAGCGGCACCTGGCCCAAGGACTTGGTGACGGACACAGGATCGGGAATGGTGGGCAGTTCAGCCAGACCGAGCTTGCGATAAGTCGAGACAAGAAGCTCGACGGGCGATTTGATGTGGGTGCCAACGGAAGGCTGGCTATAAAAATCTTCGGAGAGGAACAGCTCTTCGAGGAAGGCCGAGATGTCGTAATTGAGCGCTTGCATCAGTGCGCCAAGCTCTTCGGCAAAGGCGGGGCTGAGGTCTTCGCGCACGAAGAAGCGGTAGAGCTTGGAGGCGATATAGATGCCGGTTTGGCGCTGGGTGAGAATGATGCGCAGGATATCGTCGCCGTTGAAAGCGCCGGTGTAGCCAAGGAAGTTCTTTTCGCCACCGTCATGCTTGGCGCGATCGAAGACGAATTTCAGATCGTCATTGCCCCAGCCAGTGAAGGCACGGGCGGCTTCGCGGATATCGTCTTCCGAGTAATGGCCGACGCCCATGGTGAAGAGCTCCATGACCTCACGGCCAAAGTTCTCATTGGGGGCGCCTTTGACGTTTTGCGCAGCATCGAGAAACACCAGCATGGCTGGATCTTTGGAGATGGCGTTGAGCAGATCGCCGAAATTGCCAGCGGCATGGGTGCGCAGGGTTTCGAGATAGAGCGCGATTTTGCGGACGTCGCGGAGCTTTTCCTCGGAGACGGCGAAATGGCCGTGCCAGAACAGGGTGAGCTTTTCTTCGAGCGGCGCGGAAGTGCGCACCATGCGATCAAGCCACCACATGGAGAGACGGCGCGTTTCGAGCGTCGTGGCGCGGAGCCAATAGAAGAACCGGTTGGTGACGGGTTGAAGCGGACGGGACCCTGCGGGCTTGACCTTAACGCCCATAGCCTCGCCGGTGCGCTCAGCCCCTTCGGTGGCGGCAGGACGGCTGACCGGGAACTGGACGAGACTATCGTCCCAGATGTCGGAGGCTTCGAAAGTGGGCAGAGCCACATTCACCGAATAGGAGTGGTAACCCACCAGACTACGGACGGCACAGACAGGGTCTAAGGCGGCGAGGCGATCGATTTCTGCCGGAGTGCCACCGAAACCCGCGCGTTCAAGCAGATGGGCTGCAGTTTCCCGCGTCCAATGCGCTGGACTAATGGGGGCAAGGCGTTCCGTACAAGGCGTAGTCATGGCAGTTCCTAAGCCGCCGGAACACGCTTTCGCGCAAAGAAATCTCCGACGTGGAAATTACTCACCATCAATCGCCGCCCGCTTCACTCTATGCGTGCTATTGGAAAAGCTTATGCCGCTAAGCTATGGCAGTTCCTTGGGAAAAGCGCCGGACAATTCCTCAAGCTTTGTGCCCTCTTTGGCCATGTCCTGAATGCGCTGCCAAATGCTGGAGCGATAGGCGGCGAACTGGGGATAAGTGCGAGGGTCTTGCGCGAAACGCGGCTCGGGCAGATCGACATTAATGACGCTATCGACGCGACCGGGGCGCGGCTTCAGCAGCACAATGCGCTGGGAGAGCAGAATGGCTTCTTCGATGTCGTGGGTGACAAAGACGATGGTCGTCTTGCGACGGGCCCACATTTCGTAAAGCTCGCGGCGGAGAACTTCACGGGTGATGGCATCGAGCGCGGCGAAGGGTTCGTCCATAAGAAGAACTTTTGGCTCAACCGCCAAAGCGCGGGCGAGACCAACGCGCTGCTGCATGCCGCCGGAGAGTTCGTGAGCAAAGGCCTGAGCGAAATCGCGGAGGCCGACGGCCCCGAGCAAGGCATCGGCGCGCTGGCGACGTTCGGTTTTGCCCATGCCCCGCAGCTCGAGCACGAACTCGATATTGCCGCTGACAGTGAGCCACGGCAGGAGGCGCGCGGATTGGAACACCATGGCCAGATCGGGACCGGGCTCTGGCGCTTGGCCAAGCGAGATGACCTCGCCATGGTCAACATCAATCAGGCCATTGATGACGCGCAGAAGCGTGGTCTTGCCGCAACCGGAGGGGCCGACAAGGGACAGAAACTCGCCCTCAGCAACGTCGAAGGAGACGTCCTGCAGCGCGGTCACTTCGCCGTTTTTGAATGTCTTGGTGATTTTTTTGACGGAAATAATCGGGGCGCGGCTCATGAGGCTTCTCCCTGCGCAACGCGCCAGCGGCCAAGGCGGCGCTCGATATAGCGCAAGAGCGCAGTCAGCGCTGTGCCCAGCGCCATGAGCACCAGAACAACAGCAAAATAACGATCCATCTGGAAGCGATTGCCGGCTTGCGCCAAGAGACCGCCGAGGCCGGACTGGGCCATGGTCAGCTCGGCGATGACCGTGCCGACCGTGGAGATAGCCGCGCCAATGCGCAGGCCGCTGAGAATAGAGGGCAGCGCATCGGGGACCATGACGCGCCAGAACAGGGTCGCCTTTTTGGCACCGAAGGCGCGGCCCATTTCCACCAGATCCTTGTTGGCATTGGAAATGCCAGCGGCGGTGTTGATGAGAATGGGGAAGAGCGCAGCGTTCCACACCACCACAATCTTGGCTTCGGTGTAGAGGCCGAACCAAACGATGATCAGCGGGATGAAGGCTGCGCCGGGGGTGGAGTTCAGCGCGTTGACGAAAGGATCGAAAACGCGGGCCAGAATCCGGTTACCACCCAGCAGCACGCCGAGCAGAATGCCGCTGACCGCAGAGAGCAGAAAGCCCAAACCAATCACCGTGACCGACTCGCCCAGAGCCTTGAGCATGGTGCCATCGGACCACAGGCGAATGCTCTGATTGAGCACATCGGTGGGCTTGGGCATGACCAGTTTGCCAGCGACAGCATTGAGGGCGAACATGCCCAGAATAATCGCCAAACCCACCAGAATCTGGAGGCCGAAGACGGCCGAACCGGAGAGCTGGCCCGGCTTTCGCGGGGTGGTTTTGGAGGGTGTAGTAGGCCTAAGGCTCATCCGACTAGTGCCGATCAGACTGAAAGTTTGCGCATCTGTCGCATGAGAGCTATCGACGCGGGGACCCTTTGCGCTTTAACGGAAAGCCAGCAAAGATGCTACACGCTGCTTCGGCGCTGTCCGAAGTCAATTCGAGGAGAGTGACCCTGAGCACGCGCGATCTAACGCTACACCAGCTAAAAATATTCTGGGCTGTCGCGCAATCGAAGACGCTGACGAAGGCGGCAAAACAGCTTGGCCTGACCCAGCCCTCGCTCTCCCAGCAGCTGGCAAAGCTCGAAACAAATACAGGCACTTTGCTGTTTGAACGGCGCGCTAGCGAAATGGCGCTGACGGAGGCTGGTGGCTATCTATTGCCTAAGGTGGAGCATCTGTTGCGCACCCTAGGCGAGGTCGAAGACGGGCTGCAGCAGTTTCAAGACGGCAAGCGCATGACCGTCGGCATTGCCGGGGTGAACTCGCTGTTGCGGGTGTTGCTGCCGCAGGCCTTAGCCGACATGCAGGACAGCGGCCATGCGCTGGATTTTGATATTTTGGAAGCCGCGCCCAATGAAGTGCTCGAATATCTTTATGCGCGCCGGGTGAAAATCGGGCTGTTGGCGGCGAACTCGGTGGCGGAAGCCGGGGTGGGCTTTGTGCAGGTGCCGCTTCTGGAAGACCCCTATGTGCTGGCGGTGCCGAGCAGCCTCAAGCTGGAGGCAACGCGGTCCATCGATGACCTCAGCGCTGAGCAGCAGGCACAGCTCAACCGGGCCATTCAATTTTCCTTTGGCACGCAGCACACCAACCAAAGCATTGATTGGTATGATCGGGTTTTGCCGGACCACCACATCACTGCTCGGTGCCGGAGCTTTGAGACAGCCATGGCGCTGGTGAGCGCGGGCAATGGCGTGTGCCTGACCCCGCTGATGGTGGCGCATGGATTGGATCGAAGCGGGGTGACGTTCTATCGGTTCCCCAACCAGATCCGCCGCATCGTAGCGCTGGTGCCGACGCAATATATGCGCGCCGAACCCTATGCGAGCCTAATTGGGGCGCTGGAAACAACGGCGAAGGGGTATCAGGCACCTGAGACAGTGGGCGCGCCGGAATGGCTGGTGGCGCGGGCGCTGGGATGAGATGGGGGGGCAATGCCCCCTCTCCCCATTCCCGCCGTTCCCTGCTAAACGGCCTCGAAGCAAAACTCTCTTCTTCTACGAGGCACTGATGATTGAACCTGGCGCGGATTTTAAAGAGAATTTGGGCCTGCTCCCGGCTATCGACGGGGTGACGCGGATTGAGTTGGTGGATGGTGCGGGCGCAGTTGTGGCGACCATTGAAAATGCGCCGGGTAAGCAAGGCTCGCTCAAGGTTTATCAGTATCTGCAGCAGGAATTTGGTGCGCTGAACGTGGCTGCCGCCGAGCATGGCTTGCTGGTTTTTGGTGAACACACCGAAGACGCCTGCAACAATCCGGGCGCGCACCCCAATATCGACCGCCTGATCGACGTAGTCTCTTCGGGCGACGCGCTCACAATCAATGTGATTGCTGCCTGAGTTTTAACGGCAAAAGCAATTGGGACGCCCCGAGTTATGCTTGGGGCGTTTTTGTTTGAGCCGGATTGCGCAAGCCATTCACAATGCTCAGATTTAGCATTGAACCCGGGTGTTGCAGGAGCAGTTGTCACCAAAAACTGCGCAGCTGCGTTACAGCTTGGCTTTGACCTCGCTGCGGAAACGTGGCAACGCCCGGACAAGTAACAAAGAGATAAGGCCCATTTCCATGACGGCCAATGCTGTGACTGTGGACCATGTCGTTGCCCGCTATGGCGACCACACAGTGCTCAAAGACGTCAGCCTGACCATTCCGCGCGGCGCCAGCTATGCGTTGCTCGGGCCCAATGGCGCGGGCAAGACCACGCTGGTGAGCATTTTGTGCACGCTGCGCCGCCCCGAGGCGGGCTCGGCGAGCATTGCCGGGTTCGACGTGGTCAAGCAATCGGCCAAGGCGAGACGCTCGCTGGGCGTGGTGTTTCAGGATTCGAGCCTCGACGACCGGTTGAGCGCTTGGGAGAACCTTGATTTCCACGGACGCGTGTATGGGCTCTCGCCCAAGGAGCGCAAGCAACGCAGCGCTGAAGTGCTGGCGCTGGTCGAACTGACCGAATGGGAAGACGACATTGTGCGCAATTTCTCGGGCGGGATGCGGCGGCGGCTCGAGATCGCGCGGGCGCTGATGCACAATCCGGAAATTCTGTTTTTGGATGAGCCGACGGTTGGGCTCGACGCGCAGACGCGCAATCGAATTTGGCTCTATTTGGACAAGCTGCGCGCCGAGCGCGGGCTGACCGTGCTGACCACGACCCACTATATCGAGGAAGTGGAAAGCGCTGACCTCGTGTGTGTCATCGACCATGGCGAGATTATCGCCAAGGGCACACCGGGCGAATTGAAGGCCCAATATGGCCGGCGCTGGTTGCAGGTGATGCCCAAGAGCGAGGCCGTTGGGCAAGCGATTTTGGGCAGCTATGCCGGTGGGCAGACCATGGCCGATGGGCGGATAATGCTGCCGGCCGACGACAAGGGCGCGGTTGACGCGTTCCTGGCGCAGTATCAGGGCGATCTCGCCAGCATCCACTTCCAGGACCCATCGCTGGAAAGCGTGTTCCTGTCGCTGACCGGGCGCGCGTTGCGCGACACAGCCGAGGGCAAGCGTGACGCAGAAAAGGCCGCTGGCCGCCGAGGGGGCAGACGATGAGTTCAACGGCAATGATCTGGCTGCGCGGCGTGCATGGCGTGTGGCTGCGCGAAATTTTGCGGGCAACGCGTGACCGGGGGCAGATGATCGGGGGCGTGAGCCGACCCCTCATTTGGCTGCTTATTCTTGGCGTGGGGCTGAACCCCTATTTCCGCGGCGAGGTCTATGGGGAGGTGCGCTATGTCATCCCCTATACCTATCTGCAGTTCCTGTTCCCGGCCGTGATCGTGCTGAACATCATGTACACCTCGATCCAGTTCGCGGTGTCGGTGATCTGGGATCGAGAGTTTGGGTTTCTGCGCGAGGTGCTGGTCTCGCCCCTGCCCCGGCCGCTGATCCTCTTGGGCAAGGTTTTGGGCGGGGCGACGATTGCCACCCTGCATGGCGCGATCGTGCTTATTCTGGCGCGATTTGCCGATGTGACGCTGGGCGTCGATCAGGTGCTGCTGGCGCTGTTTTTGATGTTCTCGCTATCGTTCGGGCTGACGTGCTTTGGCGTGGTGCTTGCGGGCAAGGTGCGCAGCTTTGAAGGCTTTGGGGTGTTCTCCAACACCATCATCCTGCCGCTCTACTTCACCTCATCCTCGGTGTTCCCGCTTGATCCGGCGCTGACGCGCACGCAGACGGCGGTGATGTATCCGGAATGGCTGGTGTTTCTGGTGCAGATCAACCCCGTGACCTATGCGGTTGATATGTTGCGCGGCGTGTTGATCAACTTCAATCAGTTCCCCGCCTATATCGGGCCGACGATGACGGCATGTATGGCCGTGGGCTTCTTCCTGCTCGCGCTTTGGGACTTTGGCCGCAAATGAGGCGCAAGGGCCGAAACCGCTGGCTGAGCACGGCCATCAATATTGGCATTATCGTTGTCGGGCTGACGGCGGTGAGCTTTCTGCCAGCGGACACCTCGCTCAAGGAGCGGCGCGACGCGGGCTTTATCAAGCTGTGCGTGCCACCAGCCTTCCCGCCGCTGGTGACGGGCAATCCGGAAGCGCCGGGCTATGACATCGAGCTGATGCAGATGATCGCCGACCGCATGGGATTGCGGCTGGTGGTGAATACGCTCGCCTCGATCGGCGCGGATTTTAACCCACGCAATTGGCTGCTGACCCGCGCGCAATGCGACGTGATCGCAGGAGGCGTTGCCGATAGCGAACACACCCGCGGCTATTTGCAGACGATTCCAACCGACGCTGTGACGGGCTGGGTGCTGGTCGCGCGCGATGGAACCACACCTGTCGCAGGCGACTCGGTTGCGGTTTTGCCGGGCACATCTGGGCTAAATCGCCTCGCCGTCTCGGGTTGGCTGCGTGAGAGTGGATTTAAGGCAAAACCCGCGCGAAATAGTGAACAGTTTAAGGCGGAACTCCTTTCAGGTGCTGTCAGTTTTGGTGTCACGGAGCGGTTTATAGCCGCATCCGCAAACCTCGAAGATGCTGACTTCTCACTGTTCTGGCTTCCCGAACAGTCCGTTCAACTCACCGTGACAGCCATTGGCATGTGGAAAGGCGACCAAACCCTAAAGTCCGAAATTATTCACTCATTATCGGAAGTTAAGGCCTCAAAAGCCTACGAACTCCTAAGGGAAAGATATCAGATTGATGGGGAAATCGGTCGACTTGGATCATAAGTTTCTATTGATCTTACCGATAGGAGAAACCTATACCTCCTTAGGCCTTTAAACGTTCAAACGACCGGATGTTTGCTGGCTTCACGCTCCCACGGCTGTACGACGCTCTGCCGCACGACCGTATCAAATAACCAAAGCAACTTTGGTTGCTCCACCTCACCTTGTTGGGAGGGTAATCGTGACTCGAACCTCTAAGCGGCTCACTGCCGCTATGGTGGCATTCACCGCCTTTGCAGGCGTAGCGAATGCTGCTGGCTTCACCGCAGAACAAGCAGCCGCTGGTAAGATCGTTTATGACCAGCAGTGCGCTGCATGTCATGGCCGTCAGCTTGAAGGCCCGGACGCTCCAGGCCTTTTCGGCATGGACGTTATGCAGAACTGGGATTCTGCAGGCGGTCTTTATGACTTCATCGCTGTTGCTATGCCGCCATCTGGCGCTGGCACCCTCGGCGACGAAGCCTATCTGAACATCGTTGCATACATCATGGAATTCAACGGCGCAGAGCCGGGCGATGAACCGATGGTTGCCGACGAAGATCTGCTCTACGCGATCTCGCTTCAGGCAGAAGTTGAAGCTGGCTTGGCTAACCGCCCTGCAGCAGCAGCTAGCGAAGTTGCCGCGCCGGCAACGGGTCCAGCCGTTCCGCAGGCTTACACTTGGGGCAAGCAGCTCCCGGGTGGTGCTGAACCAGCTGCACCGGCCGCTCCAGCAGCGCCGTCCGTGCCGCAGGCATTCACTTTCGGCAAAACCCTGCCGGTTGCTAACTGATCTAAGAATTCCGGGCACACAGACTATGTGCCACGTGAAGGAGCATCTTATGAAATCGAACGTCCTCAAGAGCATGCTGATCGCCTCGACGGCTTTCGTTGCTGTTGCTAGCCCGAGCTTTGCTCAGAACGTGATCGAAGGCTACGAGCCGGTCACTGCTGAAATGCTGCTCAACCCACCAGCTGAAGAATGGCTGATGTGGCGCGGTAACTACGAAAACCACGGTCACTCCAAGCTCGACAAGATCAACAAGGACACCGTTGGTGATCTGGAACTCGCTTGGGCATGGCCAATGGCTGTTGCTGGCATCCAGGAAACTGCACCGTTGATCCACGACGGCATCATGTTCCTCCAGACCAACAACGCTATCGTTGAAGCGCTCGACGCGAAGACCGGCGAACTGATCTGGAAGTACACCCACGCTGCTGCGGAAATCCCAGCAACTTGGTCGTACCAGGCCAACCAAGCACGTCGTCAGAAGAACTCGATCGCCCTCTACGGCGACAAGGTTATCCTGACCACTCCAGACGCGAAGATCGTTGTGCTGAACGCAGCAGACGGTAAGGTCGCATGGGAAAAGCAGGTTCTCGATTACAACCTCGGCTATTCCTACACCATCGGTCCAGTCATCGCTGACGGCAAGATCATCTCGGCTATCTCGGGTTGCTCGATCGCCGGCACCGCTGGCGGCTGCTACATCATGGCTCACGACGTTGAGACCGGTGATGAGCTGTGGCGCTTCAACACCATCAACGATCCAAACAACCCAGAGCAGCAGGCTTCTTGGGGCGACGTTCCACCAGAAAACCGTTGGGGCGGTACGCCTTGGGCAACTGGCGCATACGACGCTGAAACCAACACCACCTACTGGGGTGTCGGTATGCCTGGCCCATACGCAGAACTCATCCGTGGTTCGGGCGATGGCGACGTGCTCTACACCAACTCGACCCTCGCTATCGATGCTTCGACCGGCGAACTGAAGTGGTACTACTCGCACCTGCCACGCGATAACTGGGACCTTGACGCTCCGTTCGAACGTATCCTGGTTGACCAGGAAGTCGACGGCGTAACGCACAAGATGGTTGTCTCCGTACCAGGCAAGATCGGTATCGCATGGGGTCTCGACCGCGACACCGGTAAGTACCTCTGGTCCAAGGAAACCGTTGTTCAGAACGTTGTTTCCTCGATCGACGCAGACGGCAAGGTCAACATCAACGAAGACCTCGTGTTCTCGTCCGTTGGCGAAACCCACATGATCTGTACCTCGGTTTCCGGTGGTAAGCTGTGGCAGGCTGCTTCGTACAACCCAGACAACGCATCGTTCTTCATTCCGCTGAACGAAGCTTGCAACACCGTTGCTCCGACCCAGACTGAATTCACCGCGGGTAACGCTGTTGGCGCAGTTAAGTTCGGCCCACGCGTTCTGCCAGAAGGCATCACCGAAGCTGGTCTGGTTCAGGCTCTGACCGTTTCGCCAACTGCTGGCGAAGACAAGTGGAAGGTCCGTTCGCGTCCATCCATCACCTCGTCGGTTCTCTCGACCGCAGGTGGCCTCGTGTTCGGTGGTGACGCTGGTCGTTACCTCAAGGCATGGGATCAGGAAACCGGTGAAGAAGTTTGGTCGCAGCGTCTGAACGCTCCGATCGGCGGCTACCCAGCTACCTATGAAATCGACGGCGAACAGTACCTCGTTATCCCAACCGGTTACTCGAACTCGGCTTCGTCGATCTCGTCGGCTCACCCGGAAGTTTCGCTTCCAACCGGTACCGGCAACTCGATCTTCGTTTACAAGCTGGCAAAGAAGTAATTTGCTGACTGTGCGATTTGGAAAAGGGGCTTCGGCCCCTTTTCTCGTTTATAGGAGAGCCAAATGATCCGCATGACCGCCGCAGCCCTCGCCACCGCCTTGCTGGCAGGCACAGCATTTGCTCAGACAGGCATTCCGCAGGAGCTGTACGACAATACCCGCCGCGTTGCAGGCGATAGCCTGACCGCATGTTTCGACATGACCAGCCAGGCCCGTCAGTTCGATGATGCCATCGCCCGTGCCATTGGCGACGCCCTGTTCCTCGAGGTCAAAACTCTCGAAGGCTTTGGCGGCTTCCCCCTCAATGGTGAAGGCTTTATCGACGAGCTGTCGCTGGCGATGAACAATGACTGCGATATTTTCATGGGCATTTCGGTTTCGGTGAACTCGCCGATATCGGAAGCTTTTGCGATCACCCGTCCCTACGCTTCAGTACCCTTCGTACTCGCCGTCAAAGACACCGACTATCAGAGCCTTGCGGACATTCCCAAGGACGTGCGCCTTGGCACAGCTATGGCCAGCCTTGGTGAACTCAATCTGATCAACTGGAACTTGCAGCAGGCAGAAGATCAGCGTTGGCGCCGCCTGCCCTATGCCGACCCGAATTTGATGGCCACACGCGTTCTCGATGACACCATTGGTGGCATGATCCTGTGGCAACCCGTTTTGGCCAAAATGCAGCGTGAGCGCGAAGACACCAAGGCCCTGCGGATTATCGGCTCAACGCCTTTGCCAGAAAGCGTGGTGCATATTGGCGCGCTGGTCAGCAGCCGCAATACGTTCCTACGGGATCAGGTCGATCAGGCAATTGACGCTCTCGTCGCCGATGGCACGATCGCCGCGATTATGGACGAGTTCGGATATACCGGCCACGCCGGGGAATAGTTCCTAGAGCCGCGACAGGAAGGGCAAGGTGTAGCTGGCAAGATTGGGCACAATCCCCACCACCAAGGCGATGATCACCAAGCCCACGCCCAGCGGCTCATGACGCAGGAGGCGCTTTTCGCGCTCCGGCCAGAGTGCCGTCCAGATAGAGCCCATCGCGAGACCCGGGATGGGCAGCAGGTTCAAGAGAATTGAACCGGCGGCAAGCAGCTGGAATTGCTGCAGGATGAGAATTACAGCGTAGCCACCCGTGCGCGGCAGCATCAGCGCCACGCTGCGCAGCCAATCGGCAATCGGAATAAAGAGCGCAACAGCCACAAGGCTCAGCACGACCGCCGCGATTACCCCACCAAGGCCGAAGCGATTGGCGGAGGCGCGCATGCGCATAGAGCGCGGCCATGTCAGCGCAAAGAGCGCGCCAATAACGGCACCCCAGACAGAGAGCTGCGCAAAGGGATTGGGCGTCAGGCGGCCTTCATTCTGCGGACGACGATCACCCATAAGGCGCGCAAAGAGGGCGAGGAAGAACCCCTGCAGGGCGACGAAAATCAGCACGCCCGCAACGCGCGAGAGCAGAGTTTCAAGACTGAGTTCGCGTAACAAGGCCATTGATCGCACTCCCATGTTACCGCCGAACCATAAGATCAGCGCTGCCCATATCCACCCATAGGTGTTCGCATAAGTCAGTGCCGAGCGACAAGCAAAGCGCGCGTGAAATAGCCGATTTATGGGGAGTTAGAGGATCGGAGCCATGCTCAACGATCAAAACGCTTGCGAGCAAGCGAAGAGGGCGCGGGCGACGAAACGCCGCCCGAACCCAACAACAGTTTACTTAACCATTGCTGCCATTGCTGCGAAGGCGTCTGCCGACTTCTTCGGCATCTTTGCAGCAGTGATGTCAGCAAGGTTTGCTGGTGCGTCGCCAACGACGATCAGACCAACCATGCCCATGCCCAGGTGCGGAAGGCACTTGTAAGCATATGCGCCTTCAACGTCGAAGGTTACGGTGATTTCTTCGTTCAGCTTGCCCTTGAATGGGGTAGCGCCTTCAGGAATCAGATCCTTGATCGATTCAGCGTTGTGCGACTTGTCGGTTGGGATGAAGGTTACCGAGTCACCAACTTCGATCTGCAGGAAAGCAGGCTCGAAAACCATTGGAGTGCCGTCAGTGCCCTTGTTGAGCATCTTAACTTCGTAGTTAGCGGCAGAAGCTGCTGCGATGGTCATAGCAGTTGCCAAACCAGCGAAAGCGATCGTGCGGAGAAGGTTCATTTGTCTCACCAAAAAAGCGCGTAATCCGGCAGGGGGCGCCAGTACGCAGTTGAACGCGGAGTATTCCCCGCGCTGGTTTCACCCTGCGGGTGTATGTAGTCGCATCGCCCCCAGTCCGCCAGAGGATGAAACCATTGTGACTGGGATGGCAAATCGCCGCAGCCAAATTAATCCCAAACACCAGCGGATTACAGTGGGTAACGCAGGAAATTGTGCCCGCGTTCCACCGCCAATACCATCGACCGTTTGGCGTAATTAAGGCGCGGTGTGCGGTTCGCCATTTAGCACGCTGAACAGATTACGCATGATGGACGTTTTGACACTTGCCAATGGCCCTTACCGAAGGAAGCGGATAACGCTCAAATCCTGGTACGGACACGTAAGAGAGTTTCGATATTCCTATGTCGCCTGCGCAAGTGAACACGGACGCCAAGTCGCAAAACACCACCGCCGCAACCCGTCTGGCGCTGCGCTATGGCGTCGACGCTCCACAGACCGGAGCGGTTTGGTCTGACACCATTGGTCTGATGCTCGACCATAAGTCGGCGCGCGCCTATTTGCCGAAGCCCGTTGAGCCTGGTGTCATTGAGGCTTTGGTAGCGGCAGCGCAATCAGCACCGACGTCATCCAATGTGCAGGCCTGGACCGTGGTGATGGTGCGCGACGCTGAGCGCAAAGGGCGGCTGGCGGAATTGAGCGGGGGCAATCCCCATATCGTCACCGCACCCGTGTTTCTCGTCTGGATCGCGGATCTGGCGCGGTTGCGGACACTGGCGCAACGCGAAGAGCTGCCCGGAGACGGTCTCGACTATATGGAGAGCTTTCTCATTGGCGTTATCGACTCCACTCTAGCGGCACAGAATGCAGTTGTGGCGGCGAGCTCGCTGGGGCTCGGCAGTTGCTACATTGGGGGCATGCGCAACAAGCCAGCAGAAGTGGCCGCAGAACTCGGGCTGCCAAAAGAATGCGTGGCCGTTTTTGGGCTGACGCTGGGCTATCCGGACGAGGAACGCGCCTCGGAGGTGAAGCCGCGCCTGCCGCAAAGCCTCGTGTTGCATGAGGAGACTTATGGCGATGCCGCTGATGCTGAGACGCTGGCGCGTTACGATCAAACCATGCGCGGCTTTCAGGAGAAGCAGGGCATGACTGTGATCGACTGGACCAAAATGATCGCCAAACGCGTGGGCACGGTTAAGGCTTTGCGCGGCCGCGAGGCGCTGAGTGGTGTGGTGAAGGGCTTGGGGTTTGGGTTGAAGTAGGGGAGTTTTGGGGGCCGGGTGTGGGGAAGGTTCGGGCTGCGCGCTTTCGGTAGATCGATCATCGTGTTAGGTCAAAATTGAACGCTGGCAGCCCGGCAGATGGATTCTACGATGACCGATTTCCCAAATGACCTCCTCATCAATGCGCGCGACGAAGTGGCGATCCGCAAGCATTTGGCACTGGTGGCGCTGGGCAAGAAGCCTGCCAACACAGCTATTCGCGTTGGTCGGCTTTTGGACGTCTATGGACGCAATTGGTATGAGGACCAAGAGATCGTCATCTCGGGGCGCCGCATCGCTTGGGTTGGACCAGCTGGCGCATATCCGGGCGAAGTGGGCGAGCGGATCGACCGCAGCCATCTCTCGGTCGTGCCGGGCTTTGGCGAAGTGCATAAGCATATTGAATCAAGCCACCTCACCCCGGAATGGGAAGCCGCTCTCGTTTTGCCCTTTGGCTGCACCTGGACGTGCGAAGCCAGCCACGAATTTTCCAATGTTGATGGGCCGCACAATCTCGATTTCTGGATGACCGCGCGCGCCGCAGGTTCGCCAGCAAAAATCTTCCCCCTGCCCGGCTCCGCTGTGCCGCCGACTGCCTATGAGCATGGTGGCGGGCATTTCGGCTATGGCGAGCAGCTCAAGTTCATGACCACCAATCTGGCTGTTTCGGGCCTTGATGAGGTGATGGATTGGCCAGCGGTGTGGAACCCAGAGAACCCGTCGCACGAGCGCCTTTGGGGCATGATCGAAGCGACGTTTGAAGCGCGCGGTGTGGTCGAAGGCCATGCGGCGGGCATGCGGGCGATTGACGATATCAACGCCTTTGCCGGTGCGGGCATGGCTTCGGATCACGAAGCGTGGACCGCCGAGGAAGTGGCAGACAAGCTGCGTCGTGGGCTCTTTATGGAGCTGCGCCCACATTCGCTGACCGACATGATCAAAGGCTTGCTCGAGCGCGGCCAGCAGGATTGGTCGAATTTTGCGCTCTGCACTGATGACCGTTCGTGCTCGGACACGATGAAGCTTGGGGCAACGGACCATAATGTGCGCCTCGCCATTCAAGCCGGGCTGCCGATGGAAGTGGCCGTGCAGATGGTGACGATCAACCCCGCGCGCCATATGCGCCTCACCCCTTGGATAGGTTCGATCTCGCCGGGACGGTATGCCGATCTCGTGTTCCTTGACGACGAAGCGACACTGTCGATTTCGGAAGTTTGGGCCGACGGGATGCAGGTTTCGAAGGGCCGTGAATATATCGCTGATGTCCCAACGATCGACTGGCCGCAATGGGCGCGCCAAACGGTCAATATCGGCCGCGACCTGACTGCCGCCGATTTTGCCATCGCTGCGCCAGAGGGAGCGACAGACAGCTGCAAGGCGGCGCTGCTACGTCCCTTCCATTGGCATGACGAGTTCATCACCACCGATCTGTCGATTGTCGACGGCTTGGTGCAGCGCGACGACAGCCGCAACATCACGAAGTTCGCTATTGTCGACCGGTTCTGGGGTACGGCGAGCGTTTCAAAAATGTTCTGGCTGGGGACAGGCCCCAAGACGCCGAACACGGCGCTGGCCTGTTCGATGGGCCACGACAAGCACAATATCTGGGCGGTCGGCTCGTCGGACGAGGCTATGGCGCTGGCGGTCAATGCGCTGCAAGAGCAGCAAGGCGGGTGGGCGCTGGTGCGCGACGGTAAAGTGCTGGCCCGGGTAAACTATGAAATCGGCGGGCTGATGACCTGCCGCCCTGCCCCAGAGCTCGACAAGGAAATGCTTGAGCTTTACGCGCAGGGCGAAACCATCGAATGGATGTATGAGCCAACCTATTCGCCGCGTTGGTGGGCTGGCTTCCCTGAGCGTCTAGCTTTTGCGACTCTGACCTGCGCGCCATGGCGCTGGGTGCTCGTTGCCCCCTCTCCCTTGGCGCCGGAAGGCTTTGTAAACGTGCAGAACGGCCAGATTCACCCGATTGTGTGGTGCGGCAAATTGTAAACAAGAGGTAAATCTTGTGAGGTCCGTACCACACGCCTAAATATGCAACTTGCACCGGCATAGCCGAAAAAATAGCCTTATTCCCAAGATACCCACGTCTGCGAGACAAGTATCTAAAGGGAACAAGGATTTTCGGTATGCACAAGAACCTAGCGCGTACGCTGGCATTGGCAATTTCGGTCGGCACCCTCGCGAGCGCAGCGCCCGCTATGGCACAGACCAAGACACTCACCATTTCCTGGTGGGGCTTCAACGGTGAAAAGCTCGAAAGCCTCGTGCTCGCGCCGTTCCGCGAACAGTGCGGCTGTGAAATCGTTTTTGAAACCGGCAACAACGGTGAGCGTCTGAACAAGATCCAGATCCGTAACGGCGGCGGCGTCGACGTTGCGTATTTCTCGGATAGCTTCTCGCAGCAGGGTATCGAGCTGGGCCTGTTCCAGCAGATCGACCAGAGCAAGCTCCCGAACCTGGCCAATATCTATGAAATGGCTAAGGACCCTCAGGACGGCTTCGGCCCAGCTTACACCATCGGTCGCGTTGGCATCGTTTATGACAGCGAAGCTGTGACCACCCCGGTAACTTCGTGGAACGATTTGTGGCGCGAAGACTTCAAGTCCTCGCTCTCGCTGCCAGGCATCACCACCACCGCAGGCCCAATGGTTGTTCTCAAGGCCGGTCTCTACAAGGGCACCGACGCGTTTGACGACGATACCGCAGCTTTCGAAGCTCTCGCAGAACTCAAGCCAAACGTAGTCAAGAACTACAACACTGGCTCGGAAATGATTAACCTGTTCTCGACCGGCGAAATCACCGCGTCGATCGCACAGGACTTCACCCTCGCACAGATCCAGGCTGCTAAGCCATCGGTCGTCTGGGCTGATCTTGAAGAAGGCTCCATTGCGACCCTCAACACCGTCAACATCCCAGTTGGCGCTGCTGAACCAGAACTCGCATACGAATTCATCAACTTCATCCTCTCCGATGAAATCCAGCAGAAGCTGGCTGAAGAAGGCGTCGACGCTCCAGTCAACACCAACGTCAAGCTGACCCCGGAACAGGCTTCGATCTGGACCTATGGCGCGGACGTTATCGGTTCGCTCGAACGCATCCACTACGGCAAGATGAACGCAGCCAAGGGTGGCTGGGTTGACCGTTGGAACGAAAACTTCGGCATGTAATGCATAGCGCTGCGCGGGTTCCCTTTACCCGCGCAGCACCCTTTTATTCCTCTCTCGAAATGCCAGGCTCATGAAACGCTTTGCCGGCTGGACCCTAGCCTCACCTGCGACACTGCTGATCCTCCTCGGCCTCGTCGCTCCTGTGGCCGCGACCATCTACGCTACCTTCGGAACGCCCGGTGGCCCCTTCGCCACCTATCAGGCCTTTTTCAGCAGCGGTTTCCGCCGCACCGTTCTGATGCGCACCATCACCATCTCGCTGGCTGTGACTGTCATCGCTTTGGCGGTAGGCTTCATCACCGCCTTTGTGGTGTCGCGCGCGCCGGGCTGGTTGAAGTCTGTGCTGATTATCGCCGCTGTGTTCCCGCTGCTCACCGGTGTGGTGGTCCGCTCGTTCGCTTGGCTGATCATTCTGGGCAAGAATGGCATCGTCAATTCGACGCTGATGAACCTTGGCATTATCTCTGAACCCTTCCAGATGCTCTACACGCAGGGCTCTGTGATCGTGGCGATGGTCTATCTGTTTGTGCCGCTGATGATCCTGACGCTTGTTGGCGTGCTGGAAGGCATTCCGGACGATCTGATCCAAGCCTCGTCTTCGCTCGGCGCAAAGCCATTCGCGACCTTCATGCAGGTTATTTTCCCGCTGGCCGTACCCGGCCTGATCGTTGGCGCGGTGCTCGTGTTCACCGGCTCGTTCACCTCCTATGCAACTCCCCAGCTTTTGGGTGGCGAGCAGGTGATGGTGATGGGCACGCTGATGCACCAGCAGGCCATGGTCACATTTGACTGGGTAAGCGCCTCCACCATCGCTGCCATTATGGTGGTGATCACTATCGCAATCGTGCTGGCAATGACCAAAATTGCTCGCAAACTGAACCCAATGGCCGTCTGATGCCCACCAAGCTCCATCCGGCCCTTATCGGCTTTACCGTTCTCGTCTTTATCTTCCTTGTCGGTCCGCTGGTGATCATTCTGGGGTCGTCGATTTCCGACACCACCTATCTCACCTTCCCGCCACAGGGACTGTCGCTGCGCTGGTTTGAAAACATCTTTGCGATGGAAGCTTTCCGTCGGACGATGATGACCTCGCTGCAGGTGGCTGTGATTTCAACCTTTGTGGCGCTGCTCATTGGCATTCCGGCGGCGTATGCGCTCAACCGCCATCGCATTCACCTGCCCGGTTGGCTATCGAGCTTCTTCGTGCTGCCGGTGCTGGTGCCAGAACTGGTGCTCGGTTTCTCGCTGCTCAAGAATGTCGCCTATACGTTCAACGCGCCGCTGATGGTGTCGCTGATCGTCGGGCACACGATCCTGATCCTGCCCTATGTGATCCGCGTGATTTCGGCATCGCTGGCCTCGTTTGACTTCTCGATCGAAGAAGCAGCGGTCAGCCTTGGCTCGCCACCGCTGAAGACCTTCTTCACCGTGCTGCTACCGAACGTGCAGTCGGGCGTGATCGCGGCCTTCATTCTGGCCTTCATCACCTCGATCAATGACGTATCGATTTCGATCTTCATGACGGGTCCTGGTCTCTCGACCCTCCCCATCCAGCTGCTCGCTCACATGGAGCAGTTCTTTGACCCCACCGTGGCCTCGGTCTCGGTGCTGCTCATGCTGCTCACCGTCGGCGTTATGGCCGTGGTGGAACGGACCTTGGGCCTCACCTTCCTTGCCAAATAGAGATCAGCTGTGACCAAACCTCTTTCTATTCGCAACATCACCGCCCACTACGGCAAGACCAAGGTTTTGGAAGACCTCAATCTCGAGATCGGGGAAGGTGAACTCGTTTCGCTCCTCGGTGCTTCGGGCTGCGGCAAGACCACCACGCTGCGCCTTGTCGCTGGCTTCTTGCAGCCGACATCGGGTTCGATCTCTCTGGGCGGTCGCGATCTGACCACCCTGCCAGCGCATGAGCGCGACATTGGTCTGGTGTTTCAGAACTATGCGCTGTTCCCGCACTTGAGCGTTGCCGACAACGTAGGCTTTGGCCTGAAGCAGCGTGGCGTTGCCACTGCGGCCAAGAACAAGCGCGTGGCGGATATGCTTGAGCGCGTGGGCCTTGCGCACCTTGCTGAACGCTTGCCAGCAGCGCTTTCGGGCGGGCAGAAGCAGCGTGTGGCTCTGGCCCGTGCGCTGGTTATCGAGCCGCCGCTCCTGATGTTCGATGAGCCGCTTTCCAACCTTGATGCGAAGCTGCGTATCGACATGCGTGTCGAAATCCGCAAGCTGCAGCGCGCCAATGGCACGACTTCGGTTTACGTGACGCACGATCAGGAAGAAGCCTTCTCGATCTCTGACCGCGTGGCGATTATGCACGCCGGTCGCATCATGCAGCTCGATACGCCAGAAAACCTCTACCAGCGTCCGGCCAATGCGTTCGTCGCGCGCTTTGTGGGCTTTGAAAACCTCATCTCGATGAAGGTTGTGGCGCGCAATGGCGAGACGGTGACGGCAGAAGCGCTCGGTGGCGTGCGGCTTGATCTCAACCAGAACCTGTTCGGCCCGATCCAAGACGAGTTCATTCTCGCTTGCCGCGCCGATGGGTTGAATGTGACCAATGACCCAGCGGCTACGGGCTTCCCGGCTGATCTGGGCCTGCGCACCTATCTTGGTCGCGCGTATCAGTATCAGGCGGAAACCACTGCGGGTTCGCTGCTGGCCAATGGTTCGCTGACCAATATCTTGGAGCCGGGTTCGCAGGCTAAGCTGGTTCCAGTGCCAGAGCAGTGCACGATTTTGGCGCACGAGTAGTCGGTTAAGGCCCCCACCTGACCTCCCCCGCGAGCGAGGGAGGGACGAAGGGGCACCCGATTTTGTCGTCGACCTTGGGATAGGCCCCCTCACCCGATGCTGCGCATCGACCTCTCCCCAAAGGGAGAGGTGAAGAGAGGCACCGAAGTACTCCTTCCCCTTACGAGGGGCGGTGAAAAAGGACCAAAAGAATGACCACGCTGCTCACCAATGCTTTGATCGTCACGATGGACGATGCTCTTACGGTTCATGAGAGCGGCTGGGTGCGTGTGGATGGCGACACCATTACCGCGATTGGCTCGGGGCCAGCGCCAAAAGTGGATGGCGCCGAGGTGATCGATTGCAATGGCGATATCGTCATGCCGGGCATGGTCAATACGCACTGCCATATGGGCATGAGTGTTTTCCGTGGGCTGGGCGAAGATGTCGATGATCGGCTTTATCGCTATATTTTGCCGCTGGAGCGCACATTCGTTTCGCCCGAAATGGTCCGCATTGGGTCGGCCATGTCGGCGCTGGAGATGATTGCGGGCGGCGTTACCACCGTCGCCGACATGTATTATTTTGAGACCGAAGTGGGCGATGTTTGCGACCAAGCTGGGTTGCGCGCCATTGTCGGGCAGACACTGGCGGACTTTGATCCGCCGGACCACAAGACCTTTGATGAAGGTTTTGCGCGGGTTGAAGAGCTGGTCGAGCGCTTTGCGGGGCATAAGCTCGTCACCCCATCTATTGCGCCGCACGCTCCCTATTCCACGGGTTTGAAGACCATGGAGCGCATTGCGGAGTGGTCGGCAGCGCATCCCGATGTGCCGGTGCAGATGCATTTGGCGGAAAGCACTTTGGAAGTGAATTGGGCGCGCGACACCCACGGCAAGTCGACCGTTGCAGTAACCGCTGACGCTGGGCTGTTGAAGCCAAACCTGATCGCCGCGCATTGCTTGCAGCTGGATGATGCGGACATCGCGATGATGGCTGAGCATCAGGTTTGTGCGGTGACCAATCCGCGCTCGAACGGCAAGGCGGGGCGCGGAATTGCGCCGGTCGAAAAGATGCGCAATGCGGGCATTCCGGTCGGCATCGGCTCGGATGGAGCGATGAGCGGGAATACGCTCGATCTGTTTTCCCAGTTCGCCCCAGTTTCCATGTTCGCCAAGCTGCTCGCTGGCTCGCGAAAACCGCTCCCCGCGCTCGAAATCATCAGAATGGCGACGATTGAGGGGGCGCGGGCGTTGAGCCTCAACCTCAAGACAGGCTCGCTTGAAGTGGGCAAGCAGGCGGATCTTATTCGGATTTCGCTGGCCGCGCCGCGCATGCACCCAATGTACGATCCCTACTCCGCGCTGGTCTTTGCCGCCATGCCGACCGATGTGACCGACACCATGGTCGCGGGCCGCTGGCTGATGAGGGATCGAAAAATTCTCACCCTCGACACGGCGAAAACCGTGGCCGATGCCAACCAAATCGCCCGCCAGTTCAAAACGGAAATGGCGCGGCTGGATAGTCTCGCACAATGACCCAACTCGACGCTGTTCTTGCCCATGCCGATGCACACCTTGAGAACAGCCTCGAGCGGCTGTTTGAGCTGATCCGTATTCCTTCGGTTTCGACTGAGCCGGAATATAAGGACGACGTGCGCCGTGCGGCGGAGTGGCTGCGGGACCAACTCGCAGAACTCGATTTTGACGCCAGCGTGCGGGACACGACGGGCCACCCGATGGTGGTGGGGCATGGGCCGAAAACGCCCGGCCCGCATGTGCTGTTCTACGGGCACTATGACGTGCAGCCGGTCGACCCGATTGAGCTTTGGAATACCGATCCGTTTGAGCCGTCGCTCTCGCCCCAACCAGATGGCGAAACCCATATCCTGGGGCGTGGCGCATCGGACGATAAGGGGCAGCTGCTCACCTTCGTTGAAGCCTGCCGCGCCTGGAAGGCCGTGACAAGGAGCCTCCCCATTCAGGTGTCGATGCTGTTTGAGGGCGAGGAAGAAGCAGGCTCGCCATCGCTTGGGCCATTCCTTGAAGCCAATGCGGACGATCTTAAGGCGGATACGATCCTCGTCTGTGACACCGATATGTGGGATCACGAAACCCCGGCGATCACCACCATGTTCCGAGGCTTTGTTTCGGAAGAGTTCGAGATTACGACGGCAGATCGCGATCTGCATTCTGGCATGTTCGGCTCGGCGGCGCGGAACGCGACCCAAGTATTGGGCACGATTATTGGCAAGCTGCGTACGGATGATGGCGCGGTTGGCATTCCCGGGTTCTACGATGGCGTCAAAGAGCTTCCCGAGGCCAATAGACGCGAATGGGAACGGCTGCCGTTCGACCCAAAAAAGTTCTTGGGCGATATCGGTCTTTCCATCCCGGCTGGCGAACAGGGCCGCTCGGTGTTGGAGCAAGTCTGGGCGCGTCCGACGGCGGAAATCCACGGCGTCTGGGGCGGATATTCGGGCGACGGTTTTAAAACCGTTATTCCGGCAAAGGCTGGCGCAAAGATTTCGTTCCGGCTTGTTGCAGGGCAAGACCCGCATCGCATTCGTGAGCTGTTCCGCGACTTCGTGCGCAGCATGATCCCAGCCGATTGCTCGGTGAAGTTCAAGAGCTATGCGGCGGCCGAAGCGCAATCCATGTCGCTGGATGGCGCGCTGCTCCGCAAAGCGCAGGCAGCGCTGACGACGGAGTGGAACCGCGAGACCGCGCTGGCGGGTACAGGCGGCTCCATCCCTATTCTGGGCGAATTCAAGAACCGCCTCGGCATGGAATCCCTGCTCATCGGGTTTGCGCGGTTCGATAACCGCATTCATAGCCCGAACGAAAAATACGACCTCTCCAGCTTCCACAAGGGCATCCGCTCTTGGGTGCGCATCCTCCACGCTTTCTCGGAGCAATAACCTATGGCGATGATCACGCGCTTTTCTGTAAGCCCGCTCTATACGCAAATTACCCAGCTCGCGGCTGTCGCCGGGGGCCGTGCTGCAGCCGATGTGGTCATTACGGGTGCACGCGTGCTCTCGACCTATTCCGAGCGCATTCTCGACAATAAGGAAATCTGGCTCTCAGGCGGTCGTATCGCTGCGATCAAGCCAGCGGGCGCTTATAAGTCGGCGCCTACTCCCAAGCAGGTTTATGACGCTAAGGGCGGCATTATCGCGCCGGGTCTGGTGGACCCGCATATTCACATCGAAAGCTCGATGGTGACGGCCTGCGCTTATGCGGAAGGCGCGCTGCTCAACGGCACGACCACCATTTTCTGCGACAGCCACGAAATCGGTAACGTCATGGACGTTGCAGGCGTTGAGGCCATGCTCGAAGACGCGCGTTTGGCGCCGCTCTCGATCTTCCTCACAGTGCCGTCCACGGTTCCGGCGACCTCGCCAGAACTCGAAACCGCTGGTGGCGATCTGACGCCTGAAAAGATCGGCGCGATCTTTGACAAATGGCCAGAAGCCGTGGCGCTCGGCGAGAAGATGGACTTTGTGCCGGTCGCTATGGGCGACCCGCGCTCGCACGCCATTATCGCGGAAAGCCTCAAGCGCGGCCGTCCGGTTTCGGGCCACGTCTATGGCCGTGAGTTTGTTGCCCCCTATGCGGCAGCAGGCGTGACCGACACGCATGAAGCGGTCGACAAGGACATTTCGGAAGATTTCCTTGAAGCTGGGATCTGGGTGTTCCTGCGTGGCGGCAACCCAGCGACGCCTTGGAACTCGATTGTTGAAGCGATCAAGCCGATCACGGAAATGGGTGCGAGCCACAAGCGTTATGCGGTGTGCACCGACGACCGTGATGCGGACGACCTTCTTACATTCGGTCTCGACTGGGTGGTGCGTGAAGCCATCCGTTGCGGCGTGAAGCCTGAACAGGCTTGGGCCATGGGCTCGCTACACGGCGCGACACGCTTTGGCATGGGCGATGAAATCGGTGGTCTGGGCGGCGGTCGTCGAGCTGACCTCGTGCTGCTCAATGACGATCTTAAGCCAGTCAACACCTGGTACGGTGGCGAGCTGATGGTCGAGGGTGGCAAGATCACATCGCTGCTCGATGAAACGCTGGAGCAGCGCTACGTCTATCCACGCGCGGCGTATAATACGGTCCATTTGCCAAAGGGCCTAAAGCTCACCCCAGAACTGCCAGCAGGTCCGGTGACGGCCAATGCTATTGGCATTGAAATGCCAGGCATCACCTTGCCCCATCGCAAGGTTGAAATCACCCCAACGGGCGACTGGGCGACAACACTCAAGAACCACGACCTCTGCTTCGTTACCGTGGTTGAGCGTCACGGCAAGACCAATGGCGGCATCGCGCATGGGTTCTTGCATGAGTTCAATCTCAAGGGCGGCGCGGTTGCGTCTTCGGTTGGGCACGACAGCCACAACATCATCATCGCCGGCACCAATGAGGCCGACATGCAGCTGGCGCTCAAGACCATTGAAGACGCCAATGGCGGTATCGTTGTGGTCAAGGACGGCGCGGTGCTGTCCTTTGTAGCGCTGCCTGTCGCGGGTCTTATCTCCGACAAGCGCGTTCATGAGGTGGCGGAAGAAACCAAGGTTCTCAAGAAGGTCTGGGACGAGATGGGCTGCGCCATTCCGTATATGGGCTTCAACCTCATCCCGCTCTCGGTGATCCCGGAAATCCGCATCACGGACAAGGGTCTGGTAAAAGTTCCTGAAATGGTGATTCAGCCGCTCTATGACTAATCGCTCGGTTATTATCGACACCGATCCCGGTCTCGACGACGCAATCGCTGTGCTTTTTGCCTTTGGCATTGAGCGTTTCAATGTTCTCGGCCTCGCTACTGTGGCCGGGAATATTGGGATTGAGCGGACCACAGCGAATGCTGCAAGCCTTGCGACCCTGATGGGTCGCGGGGATGTGGCGATTGCCCGGGGCGCAAACGCGCCGCTGGTGCGAAACGCTATTGATGAAGTGGCGATCCACGGCAATGACGGGCTCGGCGGGGTCACTTTAGCGCCCGGTCAGAATCCGGTTACTGCCCCGGCGCATCTGTGGATGGCTGAACAGCTGCGGGCAGCACCCGCTGGCTCCATCGATACTCTGGCTCTTGGGCCCCTGACCAATCTGGCTTTGCTCATTCAGCACGATCCGGAAGCGGCGCGTCGGATTGGCCGTGTGATCGCTATGGGCGGGGCTATCGTTGAGAAGGGCAATGTCGGCCCGCGTTCGGAATTCAACTTTGCCGTTGATCCGGAAGCGGCGGAGATGGTGTTCGGCTTTGGGTTTGACCTGACGCTGATCCCGCTCGATGTGACGCGAAAAGTGCGGGCAGATGAGGGATACGTCGCATCCTTTAATGGCACGCTGCATGGCGACGTCGCCGCGAAATTGTTGGAAGCCTATTTCCTTGATGGCCGCCAGAGCCGCCCGCTGCACGACCCTTGCGTCATGCTCTACGCGCTTGAGCCGGAGATTTTCGGGATTGAAGAGCTGACCATTGCTCTTGATCTGACCGACGATCCGGGTGCGCTGGTGGTCTCGAACGCAGGCGTGCCGTTAAAAGTCGCCATGACGGTGGATGTGCAGAAGACGCTCGATCTCCTGCACTCCGGTTTCGTTTCTTAAGCCGACAGATCCTGCTCGACGAGCGTTGCCCAATAGCGCGCGCCGGTCAGGATCGCGTCGTCGTTAAAATCGTAGCGGGAATTGTGGTGCAGCGCGCCGTCTTGCGCAGGGCCATTGCCCAGCCAGACATAGCACCCAGGCACGCGATTGCCGAATTCAGCAAAATCATCGCCAGCCGTGGACGGCGGGAAATCCGTCACCACGGCGCGGCCTGTCGCGGCTGTTGCCGCCTTGTGTGCGCGGGCGGTGACCTCGGCATTGTTGACGACAGGCGGAATGCGGCGATTGAAGGTGTAGCTCACCTCAATGCCGAAGCTCGCGGCGACGCCATGGGCGAGACGGCCGATTTCTGCTTCCAGCTGATCGCGCACCGCAGGGGTGTAAGCACGCGCAGTGCCGCCGATGCGAACGACATCTGGAATGACGTTGAGCGCCTTAAAATCACCTGCCGATAGCGCGCAGGCGCTGACCACGGCGGGCTGAAGCGGATCGACCACGCGCGCCACAATGGTGTGGAGCATGGTGAGGAAATGGGCGGCAGCCGTAACGGCATCCTTGCCCAAATGCGGCTTGGCGCCGTGGGTACCAACACCAGTGAAGGCGACTTCCCAGCTGTCGGATGAGGCCAGTTGCGGGCCGGTCACGACAGCCATTTCATCGGTGGCAAGACCGGGCATGTTGTGGAGGCCATAGACGGCGTCGCAGGGGAAGAGGTCGAAGAACCCATCTTCGATCATCGCCTTCGCCCCACCGCGACCTTCTTCAGCGGGCTGGAAGATGAAGTGGACAGTGCCGTCGAAATTCTTGGTGCGAGCGAGGTAGCGCGCGGCAGCGAGCAGCATGACGGTATGCCCGTCATGGCCGCAGGCGTGCATGGTGTTGGGTGTGGTGGATTTGTACTCGCGGTCGGCAAGCTCGGGCATAGCGAGCGCATCCATATCGGCACGGAGGCCGATGGAGCGGGCGCCGTTGCCGACTTTGAGCGTGCCAACGACGCCGGTTTTGCCCAAGCCGCGATGAACGGTTATGCCGACGTCCGCGAGTTTTTCGGCGACGATGCCGCTGGTGCGCACTTCCTCAAAGCCAAGTTCGGGGTGGGTGTGCAGATCGCGCCGCAGGGCGATCATGTCATCAAGTTCGAACGGGGCGTTATCGAGGTGTTCCATTGGCTCAAGAGTCTGGGTAAAGGTGCTGGCACATTGCGTTATTCGGAACGCAGCGACAAGAAAAGAGACGCGCTTTGCCCCTAGAACCGCATCACTTCTGGCAGGAGGTTTTCCCAGCTGGCACGCACGCTAAGGGGGACAGCTATACCGGCTTTTATCCGGCGGAGTTTGCGGATGGGCGTCAGCTCGCCCTGCCCTTGCGCGTGCTGCCCGGCGACGGGACGCGGGCGGTGTCGTCGCTGATCGTCAATCAGGCGAGTTTTGTGGTGGAGGATGCGCTCGCACAAGGCATGGCGGACCTGATCGCGCCGTATAATGTCGATGCGGTGATTGGTGTGCCGACGCTGGGCTTGCCGTTGGCCAATAACGTGGCGCGACGGCTGGGGCACGCCAGAATGGTGCCACTGGGGACGTCGCGAAAATTTTGGTATGTCGATGAGCTGTCGGAGCCGCTGAGCTCGATTACCAGCCCGACCCATGCCAAGACCATTTTTATCGATCCGCGTATGGTGCCACTGGTTGAGGGCAAGCGCGTGTGTCTGATCGACGACGTGATCAGCTCGGGCTCTTCGATGGTGGCGGTGCTGCGCCTGCTGGAAAAGGCGGGTATTGAGCCCGTGGTGATTGCAGCGGCAATGCTGCAATCGAACCGGTGGAAAGACGGGCTGGCGCGATATCAAGACCGCATCGTCGCCCCGCTCAAGTCTCCTCTGTTTGAGAAAACCAGCGAGGACCGCTGGAAGCCAATTGCTTAGTTGTCTGGCGTGTCCAGGTAGACCATTTCTACGGCACCGACACTGCGCTTGAGCAGTTTGCAGTGATACTGCTCTGTCGAGCCTTTAATGCGCAGATCAAAGTGATCGGGCAGCACTGTGGTCAGGGCCAGTGTCGCTTCAGCGCCGTCATCCCATAGGCTGCGGATCGTGCAATCATAGGTTGAGCGACCATCATTAAAGATGATCTGGCCGGCCTTGAGCACGCGACGCCGATTAACCTTGGGTTCTTCATCGGGCTTTGGCGCAAGGTGGACACGATCTCGTCCTGAGCGCTTGGCATTGTAGAGCGCCGCATCGCTGCGCGCGATGAGCGCCTCAATGTCGTCGCCAGGAACCAGCGATGCGACACCAAAAGACGAGGTTACTGAGATGGGCGGACGGCTGTGAGGGAACCGCAGCTGTTTGACAACTTGGCGCAGCTTTTCCGCGACATCCATAGCTGTCGCTTCTTCAGTCTGCGGCAGAAGCACGGCAAACTCTTCGCCGCCCAGGCGACCGACGATATCGCTCTGGCGCAGCGTGTCTTTTAACGCCTTCACGACCCCAGCGAGGACTTGATCGCCTGCGGCATGACCGTAGGTGTCGTTGATCTGCTTAAAGTGGTCGATGTCGAGCGAGATGCAGCTCAGCGGCGAGTTGTTACGGTTCGACAGCGAAATATGCTTCTTCGCTTCTTCCTTGAAGGAACGACGGCTGCTGGCGCCAGTCAGAACGTCGGTGATCGCTTCCTGCCGCAGTTCCAGGCCCTGCATGACCAAGGCTGCGAGGTGACGGAGGATTTCCATCTCGCGTGGGCCGAAGGTACGTTTTTTCGTGTCGACAGCGCAGATGGTTCCGACCATCAGCCCCTTCGATGTGACGATCGGAGTGCCCGCGTAAAAGCGGATATAGGGCGCGCCGACGACTTTTTCGTGGTCGGCAAAACGAGCGTCTTCGGTCGCATCATTGACGATGACGGTATCACCCGCTTCGAGCGTGAACCGGCAAAAGGCGCTATCCAAGTCCTGCTCGGTATTGGTCATGCCGACCGAGGCTTTGTACCACTGACGATGCGAGTCGATCAGGGTTACAAGCCCGATGTCGACGTCGAAAACCAAGCGGATCAGGTCTGAAATTCGGTCGAAAGCCGGTTCGCGCGGACTGTCCAAGATATCCAAGGCATGAAGCGCCGCGAGGCGACTATTGTCACCGCTGACATCCTGCCAGCACTGTGTAGGCGACGACATGCGACCTCCATGCCCTAAAGACCACAAACGGACCAATCGCTTGCTCTATGCGCAAGCCGCTAGCACAGTTGGCGCAGCGTCAAAAGTTTAATTGAGAATGCTTTCGGGTCCGTGAAGGCATTTGCGCAGATGATCCACACCCAATTAAGCGCAGTAAATCTCATAGAGCGTGGTGAGAAGACGCGTGACGTTCTCGGAAGAGAGCCGATAGTAGATAGTCTGGCCATCGCGCCGGGTTTTCACGAGGCCTGAGGCGCGCAGCTTTGAGAGATGTTGGGACAGCGGCGACTGCTCCAGGCCCACGAGCTTGGCCAGATCGCTGACGCTGCGCTCTTGATGCAAGAGGTTACACAGGACCAGCAGGCGCTTTGGATTTGCCATGGCGGTGAGCAGTTGCGCGGCTTCTTCAGCGCGTGGCTCAAGAGCCGCCATGTCCATTGGCTTTTCGGATGCGTTAGGGATAGCGCTTTCCTGAGTTGACATATTAGGACATTCGAATATATTGATCCACTGAACATTAGCGGTTTCGCATAGACGCCGCGCTTTTGCAACTTTGGATGGCCGATGATCACCCAGTTCACCCCTATTGAGGCTCTATTGGGCGGCAGCCTGATTGGCCTTAGCGCTGTGCTTCTCATGGCATTTCATGGCCGTATCGCTGGCATGACCGGCATTTTGGCAGGAGCGATCATGCCAAAAGGAGACGCCGGCTGGCGTGTTGCCTTCCTGCTCGGCGCCATCGCTGCCCCTGTGCTGTTGACGCTCGTTACAGGCAGCCCCTTACCGTTCGCGGCCGAGTTCCCGGCCTGGGCGATAGTTCTGAGCGGTTTGCTCGTTGGCGTAGGCGTGACCTTTGGCGGCGGCTGCACCTCGGGGCATGGCGTTTGCGGCATAGCGCGGCTGTCGACCCGTTCGATCGTTGCAACGGTGACATTCATGGCGACAACGCTGATCACCGTCTTTGTTATTCGCCACGTGCTCGGAGGCTTCTAATATGATCCGCATTCTGTCTGCTGGTCTTATCGGCCTCGTTTTCGGCGCTGGAATTGTAATTTCGGGCATGGGTAATCCAGCCAAAGTGCTCAATTTCTTCGACGTATTCGGCACGTGGGACCCGAGTTTGATGCTGGTGATGGGATCTGCCCTCGCCGTCACATTCATTGGCTATCGCTTTGTGCTCAAGCGCCCGATGCCCGTGTTTGACAAAGTGTTTCACCTGCCGACGAAAACCACCATCGATAAGCCGCTGGTGATTGGCTCGGCGGTGTTCGGCATAGGTTGGGGGATCGCGGGATTTTGTCCGGGCGGAGCCATTCCGGCGCTCGGCTCAGGCAACATCCAGCCGTTTATCTTCGTTATGGCCATGATCGCCGGTATCGTCGCGACTACCGTCTTACGCACACGCGCCCCCAAGGCAGCGTAAAGTTAGATTGAGAGACTAAAATGACTGTTGCCCCGATCCCGTTCACGCCGGACCTCAGGGTGAAACCAGACGTCGTCGCCTTCTTCGATGATGACTCCAACACCATCAGTTACGTGGTCAAAGACCCAAATTCGAACGCCTGCGCTGTGATCGACAGTGTGATGGACTTTGACTACGCATCGGGTGCCATTTCCTATGAAAGCGCAGATGAGATCATCGCGTTCATCACGGAAAAGGGTTGGACCGTTGAGTGGCTGATCGAAACCCATGTCCACGCCGACCATTTGTCCGCCGCACCCTATATTCAGGGCAAGCTCGGCGGCCAGCTTGGTATTGGCGACCAGATTTCGGTGGTGCAGGACACGTTTGGGAAGATCTTCAACGAAGGGACGGAGTTCCAACGTGATGGCTCGCAGTTTGACCGTCTGTTCAAGGATGGCGACAGCTATCAGATCGGGACTCTGACGGCTTACACCCTGTTCACTCCCGGCCATACGCCTGCGGATATGGTGCATGTGATTGGCAATTCTGCCTTTGTCGGCGACACGCTGTTTATGCCGGATGGAGGCTCGGCGCGTGCGGATTTTCCGGGCGGAGACGCGCGCACTCTCTATCGCTCGATCCAGCGGCTGTTGCAGCTTCCGGACGAGTTGCGCCTGTTTATGTGCCACGACTATGGACCGAATGGGCGCGACATCCGTTGGGAAACCACTATTGGCGAACAGCGGGAGTTCAACATTCACGTCAGTAAGGGCACGACGGAAGATGAGTTTGTGGCGATGCGTGAAGCGCGCGACGCCACACTCTCGATGCCGCGCCTGATCATCCCTTCGCTACAGATCAATATGCGCGCCGGTCATCTGCCCAAAGCCGAAGACAATGGCACGAGCTATCTAAAAGTGCCCCTCAACGGGCTCAATAAGAAGAAGGATTAAGTTTGATGAACATCAACATTGTTGACGAACGCTTTGGCCAGACCGGGCAGATCCAGACTTCCGACATCCCCGAAATCGTCGCAGCAGGCTATAAGGGTATCGTGTGCGCGCGTCCGGACGATGAAGACCCAAACCAGCCAAGCTTTGACGACATCGCCGCAGCAGCGAGCGCAGCCGGACTGCAGGCCTTTCATGTTCCGGTGTCGGGCCCACTCGGCGAAGGTCAGCTGATCAAGTTCACCCAGGCCCTTGAGGCCATTGATGGCCCAGTGCTCGGTTATTGCCGCTCTGGCGGCCGTGCCGGCAGTCTATACGCTGCAACGCGCTAAAGCTTAGCGAGACAAAGCAAAACGGCGGCCCGGTTTCCCGAGCCGCCGTTTTACATTTACAGCAGAAGCGACTTAGCGCGCTGCGATCTTTTCGTTGATCAGAGCGTAGAGCTTCTTGGTGTCGGCGTTGAAGTTGCGGATGCCTTCCGAAAGCTTTTCGGTGGCCATTGCATCTTCGTTGAGCGCCCAGCGGAACTTGGCTTCCGTCAGGTCGATCTTGGCAGGCGAGCCCTTTGCGCCGTCGAGCGCACGTGGCAGTTCACCGGTGTCGGCAGCAAGCTGTTCGAGCAGCGCTGGCGCGATGGTGAGGCGATCGCAACCGGCAAGGGCTTCGATCTGGCCGGTATGGCGGAAGGAAGCACCCATCACGATGGTCGGGATGTTGTGCGCCTTGAAATATTCATAGATGCCGCGAACCGAAATGACGCCCGGATCCTGATCTGGGGTGTAGGTCTGGCCCGTCGACTTGGAGAACCAGTCGGTGATACGGCCAACGAATGGCGAGATCAGGAACGAGCCAGCGTCCGCGCATGCAATAGCCTGAGCCTGCGAGAAGACGAGGGTCAGGTTACAATCAATGCCAGCCTTCTGCAGAGCGCGGGCGGCAGTGATGCCTTCCCAGGTCGCAGCGAGTTTGATGAGGATGCGGTCCTTGGAAATGCCACGGGCAGCATAGGCGTCGATGATCGCCTTGGCCTTGGCTTCCGATGCGACAGCATCAAAGGACAGGTCAGCGTCAACTTCGGTGGAAACGCGACCGGGAACGAGTTCGGCAAGAGCTGCGCCGACGTCGATGGTCAGGCGGTCAGCAATCTTGGTGACGGCATTGGCTTCGCCAGCGAGCGCGCCAACAGCTTCGTCGAAATGCGAGGCAAAAGCTGGGCTCTGCAGCGCCTTCAGCACGATAGAGGGATTGGTGGTGCAATCCTGAGGTACAAATTTGCGCACCGCTTCCAGATCGCCTGTATCGGCGACAACCACCGACATTGACTTCAACTGTTCAAGCTTACTTGTCACCATCAACTCCGGGACTCTTTGCGTTCACTGCTCTGGCCATATGGCCAAGCTCCGAGGAGAGCAATATCTCAACCGCTTCACTGTGCAAGTCGGTCATTCGCCGCCTCGTCCACTTGCAACGCGTTTGCGCGCGCATTGTAGCGACAAGCGGGGGATGTTGCACCCCTTAAAGAGAGGAAAGTGTTTGTCGAATTAGCAGCCAGATTAGCCAAATTTGGCGCGGTTGTCGCCAGAGCTTGGCCCATTGGAGCCCCACACACTCACCATACCGCGCGGCGCGGTGATCTTACCGAGGGCCCGTTTTGGTTACACCGACGACAGCCCGAAATTCACGCGAGATGCGGACAGGCGCTCAGTCAGGCTACTGGCTCACGCCAAATCCTTGAATCCACGAAATTCCTGCCATGAAAGCAGTGTTTCGATCGAACTCGGTTTCTATGCCCTCGAGGACGAGAACACCGCCAAAGGCGCGCAGATCTTGCGCGACGCCGCGCAACTCAATGGCCGCAGGTTCACCCTGTCGCGCATTCCGCGTGTAGTGCCCGTTGATCTTAACAATGTCAGGCCGGATTTGCGTCAAGCGCTCTTGCGTGCTGTGGCCGACGCCATAGTCATCCAGCGCGATCTTGATGCCGCGCGAGCGCAAAGCTTCGATGAAACTTCCATAGCCTACCGGTAGAGCCGCCGTCTCTGTAACTTCGACCACATGGCGCGGGGCAACTCCGGCATGCGCGTCAACGAGCGTAAAAAACTCGCCCCATTGATCGTCGAGCAAAGCGCTGTTTGCCGAGATATTGACGCCAAGGCGCGCCTCCGGCTGGTCAATCAGCCACTGCGCCACTGTGAGTGCCACGAAACGGTCTATCGGGCGGATACGACCAAGTCGCTCTGCGGCCGCAATCCCTATGAATAGCGATGGACCGTTCAATGCACCAGCACAACGGCGCAAGAGACATTCATGATAGAGCGTGTGTTGCGGGTCATCTCGCAAATGAATGCCCTGTTGCACAAGCGTCAGACGGCCAGCCGACAAATCGGCCAAGAGGCGATCCGCCGCTACCGATTCACTTACATCTGCCTCTGAGACCGTCGCCGGAATGACTGTGTTGTGATGACAATCCGAAACGGCTCCATTGCCGTTTTTCATCGACAACTCGTCCTCCACTGAGGAGGCGCAGACTATGCGCCTCAAAACTCTTAAAACTATATTCGGGCCGCAATATCTCGACACTTCGGTGATTAGACATCGGTGGCGACGCATTGCGACAAGCGTGGTCACACTAACGATTTACATCTATTTTTCGCGCCACACCAGAACCCTATTCAATATATCTCAGAGTATATCAGCATGAATACCTACTAGCGACGAAAAGTCCACTTGCAGAAATAGTTGAAACAAACACAGAGAGAAAAAATACAGTCGAATTCGCGCCGGGTTACCGCTCGCCTGCAGCTACGCAACTATCCAATGGAGCCGCAGATGACGAGGCAAAGATGGCACTATCAGGCTTTGCGAGCGATTTTCATCCAGACGGATCGGCGTTCTTTTCGCCGTTCAGGCAAAGTTCTCACAAGGCCATAAGGACGGCATATGGCTATCAAAAACAACCCGCTAACCCGATCCAAATCACACGAAATGCGCTAGTATACATGCAGGGAGACTCTGGCGAATGCGCATACTGCTGGTCGAAGATAATGAGGATCTTGGGGAAGCTATCGAACAGCGCCTCCGCAATGCGGGCCATTCGGTGGAATGGGTCAAGGACGGAGCGGACGTGGTGGCCACGGCCGAAAGCGATGCCTTTGATGTGGTCGCGCTCGATTTGATGCTGCCCAATAAGGACGGCATTACCGTGATCGCTGAGTTGCGGAAACGGCGGTTTAGCGCGCCAGTTTTGGTCATGACCGCGCGGTCTGAGATCGACGACAAGGTCTCGATCCTTGACCTTGGCGCGGATGATTACATCGTCAAACCCTTCGATTTGCGAGAGCTGGAAGCGCGCCTGAGGGCCTTGCTGCGTCGCTCCGGCGGGCAAACCTCAAGCCTGGTGGAAGTGGGCAATCTCACTCTAGATGTCGCGGGCATGCATGCCCTGATCGGCGGCACGCCAGTTGAACTCGGGCGCCGCGAATTTCGCTTGCTGGAAATTCTGATCATCAACATCGGTAAGGTGGTGGCGAAAGAACGGCTGATGAACCAGCTGTTTAGCTTCGATGAGGGCGTGTCCATCAATGCGCTGGAATTGCACATTTCGCGCCTGCGCAAGAAGCTGGCGGAAGCGTGTATCGAAATCGGCACTGTCCGCGGCGTTGGCTATATCGCGCGAGTTGTATCTTGAGCACAGACTTGCCTGCACGACGGTTTTCCATCCGCAAGCGCATCTTCATTCTGGCGATATGCCTCTTATTGGTTTCGTCGCTGAGCCTGATCGTCTTCATTCGGGACTATTCCGAACGCGCAGCGGACCGCGCCTTTGATCGGCTTCTGGCGGCCTCTGCCCTGACAATCGCGGGCGCTGTTCAGGTGGAAAATGACGATGTTATCGTCGAACTGCCGTTCGCGGCTTTTGCCATGTTCTCCGGTCAAGACCGGGTATTCTACGCTGTAGAGGACCCCGATGGGCGCACCGTGACGGGCTATGACGATCTCGCCCAGTCCATGCGCGAGACGACAGAGGCAGTGCCGCTATTCCATGACGTTTCCTATCGCGGCGAGTTGGTGCGTGTCGCCAGTGTGGGGCGGTTGATTTCCACCCCAACGGACACGGGTTGGGTGACAATCCATGTGGCAGAGACCCAGCGACAGCGAGAGGCCTTGGCGGCGGAAATTCTCTCCAATGCCGTGCTGCCGGTGGTGGCGCTAACGCTCCTCGCAATCGGTCTCGTTTGGTTCGGCATTTCGCGCATGTTTGCGCCACTGACCCAGCTGGAACACAATTTGCGCGCGCGTCGTCCGGAGGATTTGGATCCGGTGGATGTGCCTGTGCCGGTGGAAGTCGATCATCTGGTGGTGGCGCTGAACGGGTTTATGGCCCGTCTGCGCAATGCCATGGAACGTGTGTCGGGCCTTGTTGCGGAAGCGGCACATGAAGTGCGCACGCCTCTCGCCTCCATCCGCGCCCAAGCAGAGGTGGCGCTGGAAGAACAAGACCCGAAAAAGCTTCGACAGCGCGTCGCACGTATTCACGGTAGTGCGGTGCAGGCCAGCCAATTGGTCAATCAGCTGCTGATGGAAGCGACCGTTTCCCATCGGCTGGATAATCATGAGGGCAGCACAACGTCGATTGCTGCTCTGGTCGACGAAGTGGTGACCCGATTGGATGAAAAGCAGAGCGCGCGTGTGGGCGTGAGCATTTCCCCTGCCGCTGCGCTGGCGACGATACCGGGCGACCGCGTGGCATTGCGCGAGATGCTGCGCAATGTGGTCGACAATGCACTGACCTATTCCGACGGTCCCATCGACATCGCCGTAACCAACTCAGAGAGCGATGTCGTGCTGCGCGTGCTTGATCGCGGACCGGGGCTGGAAGCGCATGAGAAAAACGAAGTCATGGGCCGCTTTAAGCGGGGTAAGGCCAGTGCGGGCAAGGTCGGATCGGGACTCGGATTGTCCATCGTCGCGCGCGTGGTCGAAGCGCATAAGGGGCAGCTGACACTGAAAGACCGCTCGGAAGGTGGATTGAACGTCGAGATGAAGTTTCCCATGCCAAAGAACCATTTGACGCAATGGTCTTGGGTTGTCGGCGTCGCTTTAGCAGTCAGCCTCATCCCCATGGTGTCGCCATTGGCGGCGTCGACCCGGTATCCTGCACTCGATGAAACCAGCCCTACGGTTCTGACCATTGTAGGGGTAACCGATACCCCGCTCTTTGCGCATTTTATACAACGGTTCCAGCAGCTGCATCCGCAGGTCGAGGTGCACTATGAGGAAATGGCATCCCTGCCCCTTTATGAGGCCTTCCTCGATGGTACGATCATTGAAGGGACCGACCTCATCATCAGCTCGGCTTCGGACTTGCAGGTCAAGCTGGCCAATGACGGATATGCGCTGGCCTATGACAGCCCCTATCTCGGCGCGCTGCCGGATTGGGCGCATTGGCGCAATGAGGTTTTCGGGTTCACGTTTGAGCCCGCGGTGACGATCTATAATCCCGATTTGGTCGCTGCAGAGGAAGTGCCACGCACCCATCTCACTCTGGCAGAACTGCTCGAAGCGCAGGCCGAGAGATTTTCCGGGCGCATCTCGACCTATGACATCGCCCTATCAGGTGTGGGTTATTTGTTGGCTGCGCAGGACCAGATGATATCATCGACCTTCTGGCGATTAGCTACCGCTTTTGGACGGGTTGGCGCGGAGTTTTCGGGATCGAGCCCGGCCATCTTGAACGGCGTTGCTGAGGGACGCCTGGCGCTGGGGTTCAATGTCCTCGGGTCCTATGCCTTTGCTCGCAAAGCGGAGGGAGCCAATATCGAAATCGTGGTGCCGGACGACTATGTATTGGTCCTGACACGCTCGATGTTCATCCCGCAGACGGCGGACCACACCGATCTCGCCAAGGCGTTTGTCGACTTCGCGCTATCGCCCGACGGGCAAGCTGTGGCAGCGGGCCCGACCGCACTTGGCTCGGTTATTCCCAATACTGACGGCGAATGGTCGAGCGAGACGATTGCCGCGCTGGGGCGCGGCGTGATCCAGCCTATTCCGCTGGGACCGGGGCTGCTCGTTTCGCTCGATACGTTGCGGCGCCAAAGGTTTTTGGAAACCTGGCAGGAGATCGTATCGCCAAAGAACTAAGCATGGCCAAGCGCTCAGTGCATAGCTGTTTTGAGCAAAGGCCCGGTACTCTTGGGCGGAAAGCTACCTATCTTAAGGGCATGCAACGTCCCGTGACTGTCACGGGCCCAGAAAGGATAGACCGATGAGCACCGCCCGCAAGAACAAGTTCTTTGCGACCCTCGACACCTTTGTGACCGTATTCGGCAGCGCTGCTGCAGTTTCGGCAGCTGTTGAAGGCGGACGCGCACCGAAGGCTAAGCACCTCAACGCATTGGGCATTGACCCAGCGCAATTCGAGAGCATCCGCCGCTAAGGCTAAAGAGCCCTTCCTCGCATAAGAATTAGGCCCGGCTGATCACTCAGCCGGGCTTTTGTTTTTAGTCTTCGTCGCTGGCGAGGCTTCCGAGCACTTGTCCCTTGCCTTTGAGGCGGAAGTACATGGGCACCGCCACCGCGATAAAGGCCGCCACATAGAGCACGATGGCTATTGGCGAAGCGAAGAGATAGCCAATGTCGCCCTGGCTGATCGCCAACGCCCGGCGCAATTGCTGCTCGGCCATGGGGCCGAGAATAAGCCCGACCACCACCGGCGCGATTGGATAGCCAAAGCGGCGCAGGATGTAACCCAAGACGCCAAAGACCAGCAGCAATACCAGCTCGAACGAGATGCGAACTGGGCCAATACCCATGGACATAGCGCCATTGGCACCGAGTGTGCCCAGTGTCGCGAACACCAGAATGCCGCCGTAGAGCCACGGCTTTGGCACGGTGAGGAGTTTCACCCAGAGACCAATCAGCGGCAGGTTGAGAACCAGCAACATGAAGTTGGCGACCAGAAGCGAAGCAATCAGCGCCCAGACGAGGCTGGAGTTGTTGGTGAATAGCAGCGGGCCCGGCTGCAAACCGAACTGCTGGAAGCCCGCCAACATAATCGCAGCGGTTGCTGTTGTCGGCAGGCCGAGCGTCAGCAGCGGTACAAGCGTGCCAGCGGCGGACGCATTATTGGCAGCTTCCGGGCCGGCAACACCCTCAATTGCGCCATGGCCGAACTCTTCCGGCTTTTTGGCAAAGGACTTTTCGGTGCTGTAGGAGAGGAAGCTCGCGACGTCCGCGCCACCTGCGGGCATGGCCCCGATTGGAAAACCGATGGCCGTGCCGCGTAGCCACGGCGCCCAAGACCGTTTCCAATCCTCAATCGTCATCCAGACAGAGCCTTTGACGGCCATCACCTGAGCGTTGACCTGATCGCGATCCGATGCGGTTTTGAGTGTTTCCCCGATGGCAAAGAGCGCAACTGCAAGGGTGGTGACCTCGATGCCGTCGAGCAAATCCATGACGCCAAAGGCGAGACGGGTCTGACCCGATTGGAGATCGATACCGATCAGACCCAAGCCGAGACCAATGAACAGCGCGGTTAGCCCGCGCAGCGCACTATCGCCAAAGGCGGCCGAGACGGTGACGAAGGCCAGAACCATCAGTGCGAAATAGTCGGCAGGGCCAAAGGCGAGCGCGAATTTTACGACGAATGGGGCGATGAAGGCTAGGCCAAGGGTCGCCAAGAGACCGGCGACGAACGAGCCAATCGCGGCCGTGGCGAGAGCAGGACCACCCCTGCCCTTGCGGGCCATTTTATTCCCCTCAAGCGCGGTGACGATGGACGCACTCTCGCCGGGGGTATTGAGCAGGATGGAGGTGGTGGAGCCGCCATACATGCCGCCATAATAAATGCCCGCAAACATGATCAGCGAACCTGCCGGATCAAGCTTGTAGGTGACGGGCAAAAGCAGCGCGACGGTGAGCGCAGGGCCGATGCCGGGCAGAACACCAACGGCCGTGCCGAGGGTTACGCCGATGAGCGCGTAGATCAGGTTTTGCACCTGCATCGCGGCCAAAAGGCCTTGGGCGAGAAGTTCGAATGTATTCATCAGACGAAACTCCCCGTGGTTAGAAACCGCTCAAGCACGCCCATGGGGAGCGAGAGTTGCAGCCCCTTGGCGAAGATGAACCAGACAACAAAGGCAAAAACGATGCCGATAGGGATGGTTTGCCAAAGCGGACCGCGGCCGAATGCTTTTGCCGTAAAGGCAAAAAGAAGACCTGTAGCGATCGAGAAACCAGCCGTTGAGAGCAGGAGTATCTGTGCGACGAGACCGCCAACCACCCAAAGGATCGGACCGATGTCGTCTTTACTGCGTTCTGGGAAACCATTTCGTGCAGCGGAGATAAATGTCCCCACGGAGAGCAGCGCCAACCCGGTCGCGATGACATAGGGGAAGACGTGCGGACCCATTTTTTGCTGAATGGGCGGTATGCGCATCTGGCTGGTTTGCCAGAAGATCACAGCAGAAATGATGGCGAGGATGACGCCGATAATAAGCGCCGCCCCATCGGGGCGACGCGTCGGCTGTGGTGAGCCGTTGATCATTGGACGAGGCCAATGTCTTTCAGAATGGCTTCGGTGGCAGAAATATCTGCTTCGAGCTGAGCGGTGAAAGCATCGCCATCGAGATAGGTGTCGACCCAACCGCGGCTTTCAAGAGCGGCCTTCCATGTTGCGGATTCGGCCATCTTCTTGATGTCGGCAGTGATAGTAGCCTTCTGCTCATCGGTGATGCCGGGTGCAGCTGCAACCATGCGCCAGTTCTGAACAGCGGTATCAACGCCAGCTTCCTGAAGGGTTGGCGCATCAAAGCCTGGAACGCGGGTGTCGGTCGAAACAGCCAGGAGGCGGAGATCGCCAGTTGCGATTTGCGACGCAAATTCGCTGATACCGGAAACGCCAACAGTCACCTGATTGCCGAGGATAGCAGCGAGCGCTTCGCCACCGCCGGAATAGGCAATGTAGTTTACCTGGGTCGGATCAACGCCAACGGCCTTGGCGATGAGACCTGCTGTGATGTGGTCAGCGCCACCAGCAGAACCACCAGCCCAAGACACGCCGCCTGGGTTTTCCTTGAGCTTAGCGACGAGGCCAGCCATGTCCTGAATGTCGGACGCGCCGGGAACGACGATACCAACGGCTTCACCAGTGAGGCGCGCAATTGGGGTCACATCAGCAAGCGTAACGGGCGATGCGTTGGTGAGGATGGCGCCAACCATCACATAGCCACCGACGATCAGGGCATTGGCATTGCCAGATTCCTGCGTGGCGAACTGGGCAAGACCAATGGTGCCGCCTGCGCCCGGTACGTTGGTAACCTGCACGTTAGCCGAGATACCATCAGCAACGAGTGCTTCTTGCATGGTACGGGCCGTCTGGTCCCAACCACCGCCCGGCGCGGCCGGAGCGATGATAGAATAGTCAGCTGCGAATGCAGGTACGGCCATAGCGCTGGTGACCAGCGCTGCTAAAAATAGCTTGTTCATGGTTCCTCCCTAGAACAATAGCGAACGTTTTTCGTCCGTCCCTCAGCTTACGGCGCAGAGTCTGTCAGCGTCCTGTCATCCTCCCTCCCCGGCCGTAATCCGCAAACGGGGCGATCTCTTCGATCCAGATAGTTGTGGCGACAAATCGGATGCAATTGCAAGACCCGGCACTTTTGCGCGCGAGAATGGCTCCTAGAGCGCTGGATTAACGACCAGCTTGCCGTGCGTTTTTCCGGCAAGGATTTGCCGCGCCTTTTCCGGCAAGACCGCGAGGCCTATCTCTTCGACATTGCTGGCGTATTGGGCTTGATCAAAGATATCCCCCAAGCGCCCCCAAGCGCCCATCCGCGCCTCATGGGGCTGCATGACACTATCGATGCCGAGGATGTTTGCGCCGCGCAGCAGGAAGGGCAGCACATTGGTGTTCAGCTCAAGGCCCGCAGCATTGCCCAGGCTTGCGACAGAGCCATCATAAGCAAGCTGACGCAAAACCTTGCCCAAGATATTGCCACCCACACAGTCGACAACGCCTGCCCAGCGGGCGGTTTCGAGTGGTTTGTCGGGCTCTGCCAGAAAATCGTCTCGGCTGATGATGTGCTTCGCGCCAAGCGCTTTCAGCATTGGCGTATGTTCAGCGCGACCTGAGAGTGCGGTGACGGCATAACCCAAATTGGACAGAAGGCCGACCGCGATAGAGCCGACGCCCCCGGCAGCGCCTGTCACCAAAACATCGCCAGAAGTTCGGGTTAGGCCATGTCCCTCAAGACGATTGATGGCCAGCATGGCCGTAAGCCCGGCAGTACCGAGCACCATGGCGGCACGGGTATCGAGCTTGGTATGAAGGGGCACGAGCCAATCGGCGTTGACGCGCGCTCGTTGGGAGAAGCCGCCCCAATGGAGCTCGCCCACCCTCCAGCCGGTGAGCACAACGGCGTCTCCGGGAGCATAGCGCTCGTCCTTGCTGTCGCGAACAATGCCTGAGAAATCTATGCCAGCGATGTGCGGGAAGCTGCGAACCAGACCGCCTTTACCGAGCAGGCAAAGGCCATCTTTGTAATTGAAACCGGCAAAATCAATGTCAACGACGACATCACCGGGCGGCAGTTGCGCGTCGTCGAGGGTGACAAGTTGGGAGACGAGGCCAGCCTCTTCAGTCTTGCTCGTCAGCAGTGCTCGAAAACTCATGCTCGCTCTCCCTTGCGTCCACCCAGCTATGTGTGGCGCATATGGGGGCGATCCGAAAGAGGGTTTTGTGCCTTAGTCTTCTGGCCGCCAGACAGGCGAGGCTTCTCGTGGCAGTGGGGCGAGACGCGTGATGTCATCGCCGCGACGCATGAAGATATTCATGCGGAAGGAATTGCCAATACGCTCAGAGCGCTCAATGAACACGGCGGCAATATCGGGCGGACACAGCTCGGTTACGGTTTCGCGGAACAGACGGAGCCAACGCATGAAATGGGCGTCTGACAGTTCGGGGATGCCCATATGTTTGGGCATGGGGCGACCATCGTAGCGCCCGGATCCGAGCAGCATGGAGCTCCAGAAATCGGCGATCTTGCTGAGATGGTGAGGCCATTCGTCAGCGGCAATTTTGGAATTGAACACCGGGCCAACGACATCATCCCTGCGCGCCCGGGCATAGAACTCATCCACGACAGCGCGGATCAGTTCTTCGCTGAGGCCCTCGGGCGTATCCCAGCCTATGCGGTGCAGGCGCGTGCCAACGGGGCGGTCTGATTGGGTCATGATGAAATGGGCCTAATGGAGTAAGAGCAACGACGCCCGCCCGAGACGACGTGCTCGAGCCGCTCAACGGCAACATCGTCGCCCAATACAGATTGGAACACCGAAAGTTCTGATCGGCAAAAGCCTTGGCAGGACGTCGCGGCGGCGCAAATTGGGCAATGGTTTTCGATGAGCAGGATCGATCCGTCTTCGGCCTGCGACCAAGAACTCATATAGCCTTCGGTGCTGCGGGCCTGCGCCAAGGCGTCGACACGATCGGTGAGCGCTGTGAGGTCTGCGGTGGCGGCAGAATAGAGCTTGAGCGTATCGGCCTCGCGTTGCGCGACGATCTGGTCCAAGGCGGCTTCACCGAGAGTGGAACGCACGATGTCGAGGATTTGAACGGTCAGTGCGGCGTGCGTATCCGGGAAATGGGACTGTGCCGCCGGTGTGAGTGACCAAATCTGGGTCGGGCGGCCCGCTTTGGAGGGGACCGGGCAGGCTTCAACCAGACCGTCCGCCGCCAGGCGCAAAAGCTGCTGGCGAGCAGCCTCTCCGGTGATTCCGAGCTTATCGCCAACATCGGCAGACGACAGCTCGCCGTGCATTTTCAGGACCATCAACAGACGCTCCGACGGGCTGCGGGGCGACCACTGAGCGTCTTGACGATCAGAGCTTGACTTATCTTGCTGCACGGTTTTCAAAGGCATGACTTGGAAATACCGTTTCTGAGCTTCGCATGCAAGCGAGTAACATCTGAAAACCTCGGAGCAGCGTTGATCTGCTGCCTAACGGAACTCCGATGGGCACCAGAGCATCACCTGCCAAACGCTTTACCGAACGCGAGCCGCGTAGACATTTTGACCACGAAACGACCGACCCTGCCGATGATTGCTGAATTTGATTTGCCCGACACCATGCGGATGCGTCCGTTACGCAATTCTACGGTTGGCGAAGCAGAGTTTCGGCAGGCTATGGCGACTCTCGCCTCCAGTGTGCATGTTGTGACGGCGAGACGGGGCGATGAAATGGTTGGGCGTACGGTCACCTCGGTTATGTCGCTTTCGGCGCAGCCCCCGGCCATCCTGATTTCCATAGATATTGTCAGCCGGTTGGCGGATGTGATTGCCAAAACAGGCGGTTTTTCTCTGGCCCTGCTCAGAGATGATCAAAGGGATATTGCAGACGCTTTCGCCGGCAAGCTTGCACCAGAGCGGCGCTTCGATGTGGGGCGTTGGACACGCTGGCACTCGGGCCACCCCAAACTACTTGGCGCAGCTATGACGGTGGACTGCGAAGTGATCGGTTCAATGGAAACGGGAACGCATGTGCTGTTTGCCGGAGCGTTGATCGAGGCAGAAACCAACACAAAAGCGACACCATTGCTTTGGCATAATCGTAACTATGCCCTGCCCAAAAACAGCGGGTAACACAGGAGTGGCAACGGTTTTGCCCTCTGTCGCGTTATCTTTGGGTGATTGGAGATCGAGCGTGCCGCGTTTTTATTTCAACCTTCGCATAGACGACGAGTTGTTCCGCGATGACGTGGGCAGCGAACACAGTAATCTCGACGCCGCAGAGCAGAATGCTGCTGAGATGGGGCGAGCTATCATCGAGAGAATTGCAGGCGATCATGAACAGCTCGGCGTGCCGCGCTGTATCGAAATCACCGACGAGGATGGGCGCGATCTGCTCTACATCGTCTTCTGGCAAGGGCCGGAAATCGATACGCGAGATTTTGCGGCGCTACCGCAGCAGACCCTGCATTAGCCTAAAAGAATGGGCCAGCGTGGGTGGTGACGACGATGCCTAGGATCAGCGCGCCCGCGAGGGCTGCGTAAGAGACATAGCGTTGGAGTTGGCGCATGAGGGCCTCCGCACTTTACCCCCTAACACTACCACTCTGGTCGGCATTAACAAGCGTTTAACAATTCGTTCTCAGGCCGAATTGAGAAACAGTTTGCCCCAATGTGACATTCTGATGAAACAAGTGCCGTAGCATAATGGGCGTTTGAAACAGACGATAGAGACATATCGCCCGTTTCCGGCCTACTCTTGGCACGCGAGTCAGGGAGCAAGCGGCATGAATGACGAAGTCATTTCACGGATTTTAGAAACATCTCAGCAGTTTAATTCAGACGACAGCGGTGAAAATGACTTCCTCAAATCAGCACTTAGGACGATAGACGCTAGCGATCTTGAGCGCGCCGACAGCGCTGTATTGCTGGCAGACCTGCGGAACACTTACCAGCGTCTCCAAGAGATCGACACCACCAAGCTGAAATTGTGGGTCACCCCACCAGCAGGCGCGGGTGCGCCCCTGGTGCTCGATATTATCTCCCCAGACATGCCCTATATCGTCGACAGCGTGTTGGCGGCAGTGCGCAGCGGCGGCGGGAATGTCCGCCTGTTTGCCCATCCTATTGTCCGCCCGCAAAGCGCGGCCGAGCGGCAAGTGAGCGTTTTACATACCCAGACTGATCCGGTGGCCGATCAATCTGCATTGATCGAAGAGATCGCGCAAACCCTGCGCGATGTGCATAGCGCAGTGACCGACCTATCGCCGATGTTGTCTGCGGTGCGTGCTGCAACGCAGGCGATACCTGAGACAATGGCAGGGGCCGCTGAGGCAAAGGCGTTTGTCGAGTGGCTGACGCATTACAATTTCATTTTTGTGGGCGTGAAGGACTTCCGCCTTGTGGGCGATGAGTTGATCGAGGCCGATGGCCCTGGTCTTGGCCTTTTCCACGAGCCTAATTTTAAGGTGGTGCGCAGCGGGGCAGACTATGTCCACTCGACGCCGGAGCTGGTTGGCTTTGCAAAAAGCGACGAGCCTATCCTTGTGACGAAAGCCAATTTGCGCAGCCGCATCCATCGGCGTGCGCATCTCGATTACATCGGCATCAAGCGCTATGGGCCGAGCGGCGAGCCAATCGGGGAGCTGCGCGTCGTCGGGCTCTATACTGCGCAAGCGCAATCGGCGGCGCATACGGACGTCCCTATTATCCGGCAAAAAATCGCCGAGGTTATGCAGCGCTCAGCGATTGATCCGCTGGCTCACGCGGGGCGCATGCTGCTCAGCGCGCTCAATAGCTATCCACGCGATGAATTGTTTCAGGTTTCAACCGAGCAACTCACCGAGTTCGCGGAAGCTATTGCCGCGCTCTACGATCGGCCAAGGGTGCGCGTGTTACCACGGGTGGATCGGTTTGATAATTTCGTGTCGATCTTGGTCTATGTGCCCCGCGATCTCTATGACGGCGATTTGCGATCACAGATCACGCAATTCCTAGCGCAGGAATACGACGGACGCGTCTCTGCATTTTATCCGCATTTCCTCGAAAACGAGCTCGTCAGGCTGCATGTGATTATCGGGCGCAATGGTGGCCCGACGCCGCGCCCCGAGAGACAGCGTTTGGAACACGCTATCGAGGCGCTGACGCATAATTTCGGCGATCGTCTGGCCGACGCTGCGAGTGACCCGGCGCATATCAGCGATTGGCGTAATGCGTTCACTACCGCCTATCAGAGCCGCACGAGCGTGGAGGATGCGCTTGAGGATATCGGCGTGTTTAACCAGCTTGGCGAGGACATAGCGGTCCGGCTGCGGACACGGGCCGAGAGCGATGGTTCGCTGGGGTTGAAGTTCTACAAAAAGGGTCAGCCTATCCCGCTGAGCGACCGTGTGCCGATGCTGGAGCACTTTGGCTTCCGCGTGATTGATGAGCGCAGCTACACCATCACCCCCCGCGACGGCGAAGTGCGATACTTGCACGATATGCTGCTGGAAGTGGGAGACGATGCGCGCTCGGACATTGCGCAGGTGGCGCGGGACATCGAAGCGGGGATTTTAGCTGTCTGGCACAAGGATGCTGAAAGCGACCAACTCAATACGCTGATCACCACCACTCCCCTCACCTGGTCGCAAGTGGCGCTGCTGCGCGCCTTTTCGCGCTATTTGCGACAAGTCGGAACGCCGTTCTCACAGCGCTACATCGCGCAGGTACTGGTGACCCAGAAAGAAGCCGCCTGTGCCTTGATCGACCTGTTTGCGGCGCTTCACGATCCATCGCAGAACGATCCGACGCGCGCTGCTGAGGATGCACGAAGCCGTTTGTCGATCCTGCGCGGCCAGACAAGTTCGCTCGACGAAGACACGATCCTCGCGCGGTTCCAAAACCTTATGGAAGCGTCGCTGCGCACCAATGCCTATCAGGTGGACCGCCCGGCGCTGGCGATCAAGTTTGAGAGCGCCAAGATTGAGGGACTGGCTGAACCGAAACCCTATCGCGAAATCTCAGTGTATTCGCCGCGCGTTGAGGGCATTCACATGCGGTTTGGCGCGATTGCGCGCGGCGGCCTCCGCTGGTCGGATCGTCCTGAGGACTATCGGACTGAAGTGCTAGGTCTAGTCAAAGCCCAGCAGGTCAAGAATGCGGTGATTGTACCCGTCGGGGCCAAGGGCGGCTTTGTGCCTAAACATCTGACGGCGGGGATGGCGCGCGAAGATTTCCTGAAAGAGGGAACCGAGAGCTACAAGATCTTCATCGGCTCGCTGCTGGATGTGACCGACAATCTAATCGAGGGCGAAGTGGTGCCACCGCAAAGCCTAGTGCGGCGCGATGGTGATGATCCCTATCTCGTGGTTGCAGCGGATAAGGGGACAGCCAGCTTTTCGGACTTGGCCAACTCTATCGCGATATCGCGTGGCTTCTGGCTCGGCGATGCTTTCGCCTCTGGCGGCTCGGCCGGCTACGACCACAAGAAGATGGCGATTACAGCGCGCGGCGGTTGGGAAGCGGTGAAACGTCACTTCCGCGAAATGGGGCATGACACGCAGTCTGAGCCCTTCATCGTGGCTGGTGTTGGCGACATGAGTGGGGACGTTTTTGGCAATGGCATGCTGCTGAGCGAGCACATTCGCTTGGTCGCCGCTTTTGACCACCATGACATTTTCCTCGACCCAAACCCAGACGAAGTCACGAGCTTTGCCGAGCGCAAGCGGCTCTTTGCCCTGCCCCGCTCCAGTTGGCAGGACTACGACAAGGGCCTCATTTCGGATGGCGGTGGCGTTTATTCACGCGCGGCTAAAACGATCCCTCTGAGCCCGGCGATGCAGGAGCGGCTTGGACTGCTCAAGACCGAAGCGACGCCTGCCGAAGTTATGCGCGCGATCCTGCGGGCGCCGGTGGACCTGCTTTGGTTCGGCGGCATTGGCACCTACATCAAGGCGGCCAGTGAAGATGACGCGCAGGTCGGGGACCGCGCCAATGATGGTATTCGCGTTGCGGCCGAAACGGTCCGAGCCAAGGTGGTTGGCGAAGGGGCGAACCTAGGCGTGACGCAATTGGGCCGCATTGCTTTTGCGATGGGTGGCGGGCGGATCAACACCGACGCTATCGACAATTCCGCTGGCGTGAACTCGTCTGACCTTGAGGTGAATATCAAGATCGCGTTGTCGCCCGTTGTTGCACAAGGCGCGTTGGACGCGGAAAGTCGGGTGCAATTTCTCGCCAGCATGACCGATGAGGTCGCGCAGCTGTGTCTCGACAATAATTATCGGCAGACGCTGGCGCTGACCCAATCGGAGCAAGCAGGGATTGGCGAACTTGCGGCCCACCGCGGTCTCATTGCGTTTCTTGAAGCGGAGGGGCGGCTCAACCGCCCTGTTGAGTTCTTGCCCAGCGACGAAGCGCTCGATGCGCGGGCGCGCGACGGCAAAGGGCTGACGCGGCCAGAACTGGCGGTGCTTTTGGCCTATGCCAAGCTGTCGCTGTTCGATCATTTGATTGACGGCCCTGCCCCAGACCATGCTTACCTCGCCAAAGAACTAAACCGTTATTTCCCGACCGCGCTCAATGAGCGGTTTGGCGAAGCGGTGGAAAATCATCAGCTGAAGCGTGAAGTTGTGGCGACGGTTCTCGCCAATGAGATGATCAACTTCGGCGGCCCAAGTTTTGTTTCAGACTTGAGTGCTGCGACCAGTGCCACTGCAGCTGACGCCGCATTGGCCTATATTGCCGTCCGCGACAGTTTTGGCTTGGAGGCTTTGATCGCGGCAATCGACGGGCTTGATGGTCGTGTGTCGAGCGCGGTGCAGCTCACCCTTTATGATCAGATCCGCGATTTGTTGCGGCGCGAAACACTCTGGTTCATCCGTAACACGGAGCTGTCGGGTGATTTTGCGTCAATCGTCGAAACCTATCGCCAAGGCGTCGAAACGCTTCTTGCTGAGGGGCACCTTTTGACCAGCAGCCAGCGCGACGACCTCAACGCGCGAGTATCGGCATTGACGCAGAATGGGGTGCCCTCAGAGCTGGCCCAGCGGATAGCGGAGCTGCCGATTATGGCCCACGCAACCGATATTGCGCTGGTGGCGAACCGCTCAAACACAAGCATCACGAAGGCGGCGAAGGCCTATTTCAGTGTCGCTGGGCAGTTTGAGCTTTTTGGCCTTATGGCCGAGGGCAAGGCGATTGAGTTGAGCGATCCGTTTGAGCGCATGGCTCTGGATCGGGCGCAGGCAAATCTGATGCGGGCGCTGCGCGATCTGACCACAGATGCACTCGCTGCTGGTTCGTTTGAAACGCTGCTCGCGCTGCGCGGTGACAGTATATCGAAGGCGAGCCAAGCAATTTCTCGCCTCCGCGAGAGCGCGCTGAGTGTTTCAAAGCTCAGCGTCGCTGCGGGGCTACTCGCTGACCTCGCTCAAGAAGCGTAACGGCAAGCTGACAAACGGGATGGGGTCGACTAGGGCCTCATCCCAAAGTCGCGCTTGTATGCCAGGCCGCATTCCCCAATGTCGGTTTCAGCAAATCGAGGACACCCTATGACGACTCTCGCGCAATGGCTCGCCCTAGAAACACCTGACACAGCATTGGCGAGCGTAATCGCCTCCATGGCTTCAGCCGGAGCGGACATCGCCGCGACTTTGCGGATGGCGCCGATTACCGGAGATACCGGACTGGCAGGGGCGACCAATGTGCAGGGCGAAGCGCAGAAGGCGCTCGACATTATCTCCAATGACATCGTGCTGGCGCATCTTCGGGACAATCCCAAGGTGTCGCTGCTCGTCTCTGAGGAAATGGATGATGCCGTGGAGCTGTCTGTTGATGCACCGTTTATCGTCGCGACAGACCCCCTTGATGGTTCATCTAACCTCGACGTGAACGTTACCGTTGGGACGATCTTTTCCGTCCTTCCGACGCTCGGCGGTCCACTCCAGAAGGGCACAGCGCAGGTCGCTGCAGGCTATATTGCCTATGGCCACGCTACCACGATGGTATTGCGCATCAAGGGCAGAACCTCTGGCTTTGCGCTCGACACTTCGGGCGAATGGATCGAGATTATTGCCGAGGCAAAGATCCCCGACGCCACAGGTGAATTTGCCATCAATACGGCGCGAGAGCGCTTTTGGGATGCGGCAACCGCCGGCTATGTGCGCGAGAGCATTGCTGGGGAAACTGGCCCCGCCGGCAAGCGCTACAATATGCGTTGGGTCGGTTCGATGGTGGCGGACATGCATCGCATTCTCATGCGTGGCGGCATTTTCCTTTACCCACTCGACAGTGAAACAGTGAGCAAGGGCGGCCGTTTGCGGCTGCTCTATGAAGCAAACCCCATGGCATGGCTGGCGGAAGGCGCTGGCGGACGCGCCTCGACCGGCACCCAATCGCTTTTGAGCGTCCAGCCGACAAGCATTCACCAGCGTATTCCGGTTATTCTGGGCTCCGCCGAGGAAGTGCGCCGCGTTGAGGCTTGGTACGCTAAAAGCTAATCGCGCTTCCATACATCAAGCAAATTGCATCGACTCTGGGGCTTGGGTAGAACCATGCAAGCCCCGGAGGAGATTGCATTGACAGACGCACCTATTCACCTGCCCAAAACCAATGCTGGCGCTTGGCAGGACCGCCCGTTTCATCGTCAGTATCTGACGGCTCAGGCCAATCAGCTTTTTGATTTCTTTGAGGCGACATCGGTCAATCCCAAGGGTGGGTTCTTTGAGCTCAACGATGACGGCACGCCCGTTCAGCCCGACAATGCTACCCGTCAAATCCATGTCACCTGCCGCATGATCCACTGCGCGGTGATTGGAAGCCTGCTGGGCCGCCCTGGGTCCGCCGCGATCGTTGACCACGGCATGAACTATCTCTGGAACAAGCATCGCGACACCAAGAATGGGGGCTATGTCTGGTCGCTCAATGACGACGGCTATCAAGACGACACCAAGCAGGCCTATGGCCATGCGTTTGTGCTGTTGGCCGGGGCAAGCGCGAAGCTCGTTGGACACCCACTCGCCGATCAGGTGATCGCGGATGTCACCGAGGTGATCAACACCAAGTTCTGGGACGAGAGCATTGGTGCCGTGCGCGAAGAGTTCGGCAATGATTGGTCTGAAATCACCGCCTATCGCGGGCAGAACTCAAACATGCACCTGACAGAAGCGCTCATGGCAGCGTTTGAGGCGACAGGTGATGCGGAGTATCTCAATAAGGCGCAGCGCATTGCCGAGTTGATTATCCGCAAGAACGCAACCGCGCTTGATCATCGCGTTGCCGAACATTTCCACGCCGATTGGTCGCTCGACAAGGAATTCAAAGGCTCGGAGATGTTCCGCCCTTCGGGCACGACGCCGGGCCATGCGCTTGAGTGGTCGCGCTTGCTCTATCAGCTCTACACTCTCGGCGAGAAGAAACACGCGTGGATGACGGATGCGGCACGCGGACTGTTCCAGCAGGCCGTCACACTGGGCTGGGACAAGGCCCACGGCGGGTTCTTCTATACGCTGGACTGGGACAACCAGCCCATCATGCGCGAAAAGCTGTGGTGGCCGGTGGCGGAGGCCATTGGGGCAGCGGCGTTCATTGGCGCTCATGACAGCGACGACTATTTCCAGCACTGGTATCGCCAGCTCTGGGACTTTGCCGACGCCCATCTGATCGATCATGCGCGCGGCGGCTGGTTGAGCGAGCTTAAGGAAGACCTGACGCCAACCTCGCGCCTGTTCGTGGGCAAGCCCGATATTTATCACGCGCTGCAAGCCTGCCTGATCCCGCTTTATCCGGCAACTGGCAGCCTAAGCCAGGCCATTATCGAGGCCGATCACGGCCACTAAGGGCAAAACGGGCTAAGTCTGACAACCAAATAGCTTTCTCCTGCGTTGGGCGACTAATGCAGGAGATTTTTTTATGGGTCAGCTAACGGGGAAAACAGCGCTTGTGACAGGCGCTGGTTCGGGGATCGGGAAAGCCGCTGCGTTGGCGCTTGCCGCAGCGGGCGCGCGCGTTGTGGTGCTCAGTCGTACTGCAAAGGAAATCGACGCGACGGCCGCCGAAATAGAAGCACAGGGCGGCAAAGCGCTGAGCATCGCGGCCGATACCACTGATGATGGAGCTATGAAGGCTGCTGTTGCACAAACCGTGAAAGCCTTCGGTGGGATCGACATCGTTGTGGCCAATGCCGGGATCAATGGCGTGTGGGCACCCATTGATGATCTCAAGCCTGACGAGTGGGACGAGACCATTTCGGTGAACCTCAAGGGCACTTATCTCACCCTCCACTACGCTGTGCCTCACATGCGCAAAACGGGCGGCTCGATCGTCATCATATCGTCGATCAATGGCACGCGGACATTTACCTCCGCAGGCGCGTCTGCCTATTCGGTGACAAAGGCTGGGCAACTTGCTCTTGCCCAGCAATTGGCTTTGGAACTGGGCAAAGACAAAATCCGCGTCAACGCGATATGTCCGGGGGCAATTGAAAGCGAGATTGACGACAATACCGATCAGCGCGAGGCCGATATCGCTGGCGTGCGCGCCATGTTTCCAGATGGAGACATCCCTATGACCGACGGCAAGCCAGGCAAGGCTGGAGAGGTCGCTGAGCTTGTGGTTTTCCTCGCCTCGGATGCGTCAAAGCACATTACCGGGTCGCCGATCTGGATCGACGGGGGGCAGAGTTTGCTGCGTTAGCAGCGAACGAAACAAAACCATACCCTTGGCGCGAATTGTCAGCGCGCAAGGCACGGAGTAAGCGTGACAGATCGCAATATGCTGGTCTGCCATGCTTCCCCTCTCGACTGATCCCATCACCGCGCTTGCTATCCGCGCGTCCATCGACGCCGCTAAGGTGATCTGCGAAGTTTACCATCGGCCTATCGCTGTGGTCAGCAAGAGCGATGGATCGCCCGTGACAGAGGCGGATGGTGCAGCTGAAGCGGTCATTTTGGAGCACCTCAACACAACGGGCATTCCCGTTCTCGCTGAGGAAAGCGCAGCGGCAGGCTACATTCCCGAGCTGGGTGAGAAGTTCTTCGTCGTGGACCCGCTCGACGGGACGAAGGAATTCATCAAGCGCAATGGCGAGTTCACGGTCAATATTGCGCTGGTAGAGGGCGTGAGACCCGTCATGGGCGTCGTCCTCGCGCCCGTCAGCGGAGAGCTGTTCGTTGGCGACAGAAATGGCGCTTGGAGCGCTGTGGTTGTCGATGACGAAGTCACCAATATCGTGCCGTTGCAAGTGCAGTCCTCCGACATCATGCGTGTGGTGGCCAGTCGCTCGCATGGGCATGTGGCCTTGGAAAAGCTTTGCGAACACTTCGCTATCGAAGAAGATGTGTCGGTGGGCTCGTCGCTCAAGTTCTGTCTTTTGGCTCGCGGCGATGCGCAACTTTATCCGCGTTTCACGCCGACCAATGAGTGGGATACAGCGGCAGGCCAAGCGGTTCTGGAAGCCGCTGGCGGCGTCGTTCTGACCCTCGACGGACTCCCCCTCGCCTATAAAAAGGCAGAGAGCAATTACCTCAATCCGTTCTTTGTCGCGGCCAATAGCGAAGAGCTGGCACAGCGCGCGGCACTGAAAATGGTCACTACGTTGAAGGAGCACGAGCCGAGTTAGTCGGCTCAGCACAAAAGAAACGGGGCCATAAGCAAGCTTACGGCCCCGTTGGGTACATTGGCGTTAGACGATGACTACTGCCCGGCAGGTGTACCGCGGGTGACGAAACCGTCGGGATCGTCCTTGGTCTGCGCCAGCTTTTCTTCAGCTTCGGTCGCTTCGCGCTGGCGGCTCCACATCTGTGCGTAGAGGCCATCCTGAGCCAGAAGCGACGTGTGGTTGCCGCGTTCAGCCACGAGACCATCACGCAACACCAGAATCTCGTCAGCGTTGACGACCGTCGAAAGGCGGTGGGCGATGACGACAGTGGTCCGGTTGCGCGAAACTTCGTCCAGCGCCTGCTGAATGTCGCGTTCGGTTTTGGTGTCGAGGGCAGATGTGGCCTCGTCAAGGATCAGGATCGAGGGCGATTTGAGGATCGTGCGCGCGATCGCAACACGTTGCTTTTCACCACCCGACAGCTTTAGGCCACGCTCGCCAACGGGGGTTTCATACCCCTTGGGAAGACGGGTGATGAAATCGCCGACTTGCGCCATGCGCGCCGCTTCCTTGACCTCCTCAGTGGAGGCTCCCGGACGACCATATTGAATGTTGTAGCCGATGGTGTCGTTGAACAGCACGGTATCCTGCGGAACCATGCCGATGGCCGAGCGCAGGCTCTCCTGCGTGACATCACGGAGGTCTTGACCGTCAATGGTGATGCGGCCGCCGGTGACATCATAGAAGCGGAACAGAAGACGCGAGATGGTCGACTTGCCCGCGCCAGTTGGCCCAACGATAGCGACCGTTTTACCTGCCGGTACTTCGAAGCTTACGCCCTTTAGGATGGCGCGGTCAGGATCGTAGTGGAAGGTAACGTCTTCAAAGCGAATAACCGGCCCTGTGACGGTCAGCGGCTTGGCCGTCGGCTTGTCCTGAATTTCAGGGTCCTGATCCAAGAGCTTGAACATTTCTTCGATATCGGTGAGGCCCTGACGGAGCTCGCGATAAACAAAGCCAATGAAGTTCAACGGACGGTAGATCTGCATCAGGAAGGTGTTGAGCAAAACGAAATCGCCGAGGGTGAGCGTGCCGTCCATGACGCCACGGATCGACATGATCGAGATGATCAGGAAGCCGCTATAGAAGATCAGCGCCTGACCGAAGTTCAGGAAGCCCAGCGAGGTCCAGATGCGAACCGCAGAGCGCTCATAGCGCGCCATGGCTTTATCGAAGCGCGCCGCTTCCATCTTCTCATTGGCGAAGTACTTCACCGTTTCAAAATTGAGAAGGCTGTCGATCGCCTTGCCATTGGCATCGGTGTCGCTGTCGTTCATGTCGCGACGGATCGCGATACGCCAGTTCGACGCCTTGATGGTGAAATAGAGATAGGCCCAGATCATCACCACCAGCACGCCAAGGTAGCTGATGCCGAAGAGCCAGACGAAAATCACGCCAACAATGATGAACTCCACAATCGTCGGGGCGATGTTGAGCATGGCGAAACGCACAACGGCTTCGATGCCCTTGGTGCCACGCTCGATAACACGGGAAAGACCACCGGTACGGCGCTGCAGATGGAACCGCAGCGACAGCTTGTGCATGTGGTGGAAGGTCTGTAGCGCCAGCTTGCGCACAGCATTCTGGCCGACGCTGGCAAACAGAACGTCACGCAACTGCTGGAAACCAGCATCAATGACGTTGCCGAGCACATAGGCGATCACCAGGGCGATCGGCACGGCCAGACCCAAGATCAGCTGCTTGTCGGGCTGCGCGCCATCGAGACTGTCGATGACACCCTTGTAGGCGAATGGGATGAGTGTGGTGGCGACCTTGCTGAGCAAAAGTGCGCCAATAGCGAGCATAACCCGTGTTTTCAGATCAGGGCGATCTGCAGGCCACATGTAGGGCCACAGGTTCTTGACCGTAGAAAATACGGAACCTTCGTCCGCGTTAACGGACGGCTTCTTTTCGGCAGTGGGAGGCACCATTAGGCTGGTTCCGCTTCCTTGGTTGCGGTTAGAGGCAAGAGCCCCTGCAGAAGTCCGCCAAAAGCTGAGTTTAGCTCAGCCAAAGTGTCATGGCGGATGCAATAGCGATTGCGCGTGCCGTGTGGTCGACGCTCGATCAGTCCAACATCCAGCAGCACTTTAATGTGCTGGGACACCGTGGACTGGGCCAGAGTGAGGCTGTCGGTTACGTCGCCGCAGCAACACTCGCCTTGTTGTTGTGAGGCCATAATACGCAAAATCTCTAGGCGCACAGGGTGGCCTAGGGCTCGCATCATGTTGGCAATATCGTCGTCGCGCATGGGGCTTTGCTTGATCGGTGAATTGCGATGGAACATGGCCCTTTGTGTCCGTAATTGCAATAGGCGTAAAAACGGCGCCCGCAGGCGCCGTTTCGTTTTCCTATAAGATTAGTTGGCCGCTTCAGGCAGGCTGAAGACCTGACCGGGATAAATGCGGTCCGGATCGCGGATCTGGCCAGTATTAGCCTCGTAGATCGTGGTGTACTTCAAGCCTTCACCATAAACGCGACGTGCGATGGTCCAGAGATTATCACCACGGCGAATGATCGCCTTGCCCGAGGCAAAACGCTGCGCGTTCGGATCACCCAGAGAAACTGCGACCATGGTTGGTACTGCAGCTTCTGGAGCCGCTGCAGGCGCCTCAGCGACCGCAACTGGCTGTTCAACAGCTGAGGATTCAACTGGCTGTGCTGGTGTCGCTGGCGTTGCTGGTTCGGCCGTGGCCGCAGGTGCTTGAGCAGGCGCAGGTGTTGGCTCTGGAGCTGTTGCGGCAGCAGGCGCTTCCGCCACGACGGTTTCCGGTTCGACCGGCACGTCGAGGACGAAGTCCACTTCAGCGCGGCTGATGACCTCGGAGGTTCCAGCCTTGAGCATATCAATGCGGACGCGCTGGTTGCCAGGTTTTAGCACCGACTCGCCTTCAATCAGCCAGCGCCCATCTGCGATGGTGGTGTCAGCGATGAAGCCATCGTCGACATAGAGGCGGATGGTGGCATCGTTGGTGCCCGCACCAGCAAAGAAGCTGCGCGTGCCTTCGAGTTCGATTGCGTCAATTGTTGGCGGAATGACAGCAGCGACGACGGCAGGAGCAGGAACGGCCTCCGTTGGCGCGGGAGCCTCAACAGTTTCTGGCGCGACCGGTGCGGCAGGTTCTGCAACAACATTCTCGGTCGATGGCGTTGCGGGCTCTACGGGCACAGCAGCCGGTTCCGGCGTTGCAACTGGCTCTTGCGCAACGACAGGCTCTGAAGTTGTTGCAGAAGGTTCAGTTGGCGCAGGTTCGGCATCAGAAACGGCTACCGGTGCGTCTGCAACGTCAACAGACGGTTCTGCCGTTTCGGTGGCTGAAGGTGCTGCTTCGCTTGGCGCAGCAGGCGCTTCGGGTGCAGCAACGGCCGCTGTGGGGGCCATAGCCACCTCGACGGCTGTATCATCGGTTGCGTCAGCGTCGGCTGCGCCGGCAGCGGCGTTGGACGCGACCAAGCCCTGCAACACTTCGCTGATTTTTCCAGGCGCGCTGGCAACGACGAGTGGCTGCGTGGTCTTGTCTTCGTTGATGACAACGATGAAGGCCTGATCTGTCGAGCTTGGCTCGCCGTTCTGGCCCAGCGTGATTTCAAGGCCGCCTGTCGCGAGCGGCTGCTCAGGAACGAAGACCCAGTCGCCGCTCGGCTCAACTTCGGTTTCACCCAGAAGGTCGCCATTAGCAAAGAGCTGAATGTCAGCGCCCGGCTGACCGCTACCCGCGATAACAACAGAACCATCGGGCTCTGCACGCAGCAGGGAGAAGGTGGCAGCTACAACGCCGTCAACGTCGATTGCCGGTGCGGCTTCGGCAGGCGGGGTAACGTCGAGCACTGGCTCGCTCGAAACCGCTTCCGGTGTTGCTTCAGCCACAACTGGCGCAACCTGCTCAGCAGGCGCTTCAGCAGGAACTTCAGCGACAACAGGCGCAGGCTGAGCGGGCACAAGCCCGGCATCGGCCATTTTGCCGTGCAGGCACTGGCCCAAGCCTGCAGGGCTATTGAAGCAGCTAACAAACGACGGGCCAACGAGCACGCCGAGGATGACAAGAAGTGTGACCGCCGCCGCTCCGATCGTCAGAGCAAGTGGTCTTTTCGGAGCAGTGTCGGCCAGTTTGCCCTCCCGGAGAATAGTTAAGCCCGATAGTCATTATGAGGCTTTAGACTGTTTGCGACTGATGCGCTTCAGTTTTCAGCAGCTTGAATGTGATCGATTCATACAGAGCTTCAAAGCTTGCATCAATGATATTGGCGGAGACACCGATTGTAGACCAGCGCTCGCCAGTGCCGTCGCGGCTTTCGACCAGTACACGAGTGACCGCGCTCGTGCCGCCGTCGAGGATACGCACCTTAAAATCAGCGAGTTCGAGGTCTTCGATCCGCGAAGAATAAATGCCGAGGTCCTTACGCAGAGCCACGTCCAGCGCATTAACAGGGCCGTTGCCCTCGGCCACGGACATCAAGCGCTCGCCACCAACGACAATCTTCACCACCGCCTCGGTGACCACTTCATCCCCCTGAGCATTGGGACGGCGTTCGACCATGGCGCGGTAATGCTCAACTTGGAAGTATTCGGGCAGCGTGCCGAGGATGCGGCGCGCAAGAATAGCAAAGGACGCATCGGCCCCGTCGTAAGAATAACCGCGCGCTTCTCGCTCTTTAACTTCAGCCAGGAGCTTTTCGAGGCGTGGATCGTCCTTTTCGAGGACGATGTTATGGCGCGCGAGGGCGGTGAGCAGGTTCGATTTACCGGCCTGTTGCGACACCATGATGGCGCGCTCATTGCCAATGCTTTCGGGCGGCACGTGCTCATAGGTCGAAAAATCTTTGAGCAGTGCCGAGGCGTGGATACCGGCCTTCGTGGCGAATGCAGCCTTGCCTACATAAGGCGCTTGAGGCGCAGGGGCGCGATTGAGGCGATCATCAAAGGCGCGGGAAATATGGGTGAGACGCTCAAGCTGGTCGGCCGTGACGCCGGTTTCAAAACGCTCAGCATAGAATGGCTTCAGAACCAGCGTCGGAATGAGCGTGATGAGATTGGTGTTGCCACAGCGCTCACCAAGACCGTTGAGTGTGCCCTGAACCTGACGCACGCCGGTTTCAATCGCGGCAAGAGCGTTCGCCACCGCTTGGCCCGTGTCATCGTGCGGGTGAATGCCGAGACGGTCGCCGGGAGCGATTTCCAGCACCTTGCCAATGATCTGGCGGATTTCGGAAGGCATGGTGCCACCATTGGTGTCGCACAGCACGACCCAACGCGCGCCAGCGGCTAGGGCAGTCTTGACGCAGTCGAGGGCATAGGTTGGATTGGCTTTAAAGCCGTCGAAGAAGTGTTCGAGATCGACGAGCACTTCCTTGCCCGCTGCTGCAGCGGTGCGGACCGTATCGGTGATGCCTTCCAAATGCTCGTCAGTGGTCGAGCTGAGGGCGAGTTCGACCTGGTAGTCCCATGCCTTGGCGACAAAACACGTTGCGTCGGCAGCGGACTGCACAATCGCGGTGACGCCGGGATCGTTGGAGGCAGAGCGCCCTGCCCGCTTGGTCATACCGAAGGCGGTGAATTTGGCGCTCTTCGTGCGACGTTTCTCAAAGAACTCGGTGTCGATGGGGTTGGCACCGGGATAGCCGCCCTCGATGTAGTCGACGCCAAGCTGTTCGAGCAGCTTGGTAATAGCAATCTTGTCTTCCAGCGAGAATTCAATGCCAGCCGTTTGCGCGCCGTCGCGCAGCGTGGTGTCAAAGAGATAGAGGCGTTCGCGAGACATGATTGAGCCTAACTGAGTTTTATTGTTCTTGCGGCCAGACGGCCGTGTCGTGGTCAGGGTGTTGGTGGTTGCTGAGCCGGATCTCTTCGACGGTCTCCAACTCCTCGGCAGAGTATGGCCCTATATCAGGCAAATGGCCGAGCTGATTGGCCCAGGACAGTCGGGATTCCGTGCCGTGTTGATCTTTGGGTGGAAAGGCTTCCGGCGTATCGAGCGAGCCGATGGAAACACTCATCCATTCGCCGTCACTGTATTTGAAGCTGAGCGGCGTACCGCAGGCATTGCAGAAGCCGCGCTCGACCAGATCGGACGACCGGAACAGGGTAATCGTTCCGCGCGTGACTTCGAAGTTGCGAACATGTTCGCCAACAAGCGGCGCATAGAAGCCGCCGAACGCCTTCTGGCACATTCGACAATGGCAGATATGTGCGCCACGAGGGCGCACATTGAAGCGATACCGGACAGCGCCGCACTGGCAGCCGCCACTGAACGTCTCACTCTGGGGCATGAATGACCGCCTCTATGTTGTTTCCATCCGGATCGATGACGAAAGCGCCGTAGTAGTGCTGGTGGTACTGGGGGCGTGGGCCGGGCGCACCATTGTCCTGTGCACCAACCGCCATTGCCGCAGCGTAAAACGCGTCCACAGCGGCGCGATTTTCCGCCGTGATCGCATAATGACGACCGGTTCCGGGATTTGGGTGTTCGGTCAGCCAAAAATCAGGCTTAGTCTTGCCATAACCACCGACCTTGACGCCGCCGGTGTATTCCAGCGGCACCTCAGCCAGCATGGTGATGCCTAAAGGCGCAAAGGCAGCATCGTAGAAGGCCTTTGAACGGGCCCAATCCGAAACGAGTATGCCGATGTGGTCGATCATTTTTCTCTCCTAGAATGATGTACCAAGGCTTTAGGCGTTTACCGTGACAAGTTATGTCAGTAGCTCCAATGGATTAGCGTTTAAGCTCCCACTTGGTGGTGCGCTGACCATTTTCATCCTTACCATCAAGAAGCGCGATCCCCTGTGCCGCGAGTTCATTGCGGATTGCATCGGCCTCAGCGAAGTTTTTGACGTTGAGAGCAGCGAGACGGGCGGCGACCTTCTCATCAACACTGTACCCTTTCGAGTTCACATAAACTTCGTAAACGTCCTCTGTTACGCCAGTATCGATAAACTGGCGCAGGTCATGAAAACCAAGATAGGACAGTGTGGAGATCAGGCTACCTGCGGCGCCGGGTTCATTTTTTTTGGCTTTACCAGCCAAACTTTCGAGTGCAACTCGCGCTTTAGAGAAGTTCAGGTCGTCTCGCAACGCTTCCATCACCTGTTCATCTGGGTGCGAATGGTCCGTTCCCTGTTCGGCGGCTATGGCCCACTTGACGAGCAGGCCCTCTGCTTCTTCAAGGCGCTTTAGCGTAAAGTCGATTGGCTCACGATAATGGGTCATAAGCATCGCGAGGCGCAGGACTTCGCCCGGCCATGTGCGGCCGCCGAAATCCGTGGTTTCGAGAAGCTGCTGGATGGTGAAGAAGTTGCCCAAGGATTTGGACATCTTCTGGCCTTCCACTTGAAGGAAGCCATTGTGCATCCAGACGTTGGCCATGGCGTGCGAACCATGAGCGCAACGGGACTGAGCGATTTCGTTTTCGTGGTGAGGGAAGATCAAGTCGAGCCCACCGCCGTGAATGTCAAAGGTCTTGCCGAGATACCGCTCGGACATGGCCGAGCACTCAATATGCCAACCCGGACGACCACGGCCCCATGGGCTATCCCAGCCCGGTTCTTCAGCCGACGATTGCTTCCAGAGCACGAAGTCAGCCGGATTGCGCTTGTGGCTTTCGACGGCAATGCGCGCGCCGGCGAGATTATCCTCAAGGCTGCGGCCCGAAAGCTGGCCATAATCGTCCATGCTATCGACAGCAAAAAGCACTTCGCCATTGGTTTCGTAGGCATGGTCGCGTTCGATCAGCGTCGCAATCAAGCGCTGCATTTCTTCAATATTATCGGTGGCGCGCGGCTGAACGGTCGGCTCCATGCAGCCGAGAGCGGCGACGTCCTTCTGGTACTGTGCAGCCGTCGTTTCGGTGACTTTTCGGATCGCCTCGTTGAGCGGCAGATCGGGGTGATCACGCAGCGCGCGAGCGTTGATCTTGTCGTCAACGTCGGTGAGGTTACGAACGTAGGTCACGTGTTCAGCGCCATAGGTATAGCGCAGCACGCGGAACAGCAGATCGAAGACGATAGCCGCACGACCATTACCGATATGGGCAAAGTCATAAACCGTCGGCCCGCACGCATACATGCGGACGTTGTTGGCATCCATAGGCTCAAACGGCGCTTTCGAGCGCGTGAGCGTATTGTAGAAATTCAACTTCGGCTTTGCCGTGCTCATGGATGGGTCCTGTAGGCCAGACGTTTTGATGCCCTGGCGGGAGCCTCTATCCATTGCGCACTATCAGGATGAAGAAGACTGCTCCGCCAACGCTTGGTTAGCAGCTAATAATGCAGGTGATAGTCGTGCACAGAGTCTTCATGGCGGGACATTGGCCGCGCCCTTGCAGAAAAGCAAGTGAAAACAAAAAATGGGCGACCCCACGGGGCCGCCCTATCGCTTTGGAGGCGAATAATCTGGCAGCGCCGCTGCCTTTACAGACACTCTACACCGACGCCACATTGCACCAAGGCGTACACGGGAATGTGATCACGCCCCGGCGACACGAACCGTTTGATTGATATCACCAAAAACGGACTGCCCCGCTTCGTTGATGGCAGCGATGCGAACCCTATCACCGCTCTTCAGGAAGGGCGTGCGCGCGCCTCCGAATTTGGCCTTTTCGGCGGTCCGAGCTTCGGCGATGCAGGCAAAGCCAATGCCGTTTTGCTTGATCGGCAAAGTCTCGTCATGGGCATTGGAAACGGTGCCACTCCCGATGATTGTGCCAGCAGCGAGAGAGCGCGTTCTTGCAGCCTCGACAATAAGATCGGCAAAATCAAAGTGGACGCCAACCCCTGCATTGGGCTGCCCGTAGAGCGTGTCGTTGACCTCGATTTTTACCGGCAAGTGCAGGCGGTTTTCACGCCAGAGAGCCCCTAATGCATCGGGTGTCGCCACCACTGGAGCAAAGCTCGTGGACGGTTTGGCATGGAAGAAACCGAAGCCATTTTGGAGGTCATCAACGACCAGTTTGCGCAGTGAAACGTCGTTGCAAACGGTGATGAGCCGAATGGCGGCAGTGGCCGTTTCTTTGTCAGCGCCCATCGGCACTGCGCCGATGATTACCGCAACTTCCGCTTCGAAATCGGTCGCGAGGTCATCAGAGGGGACCAAAATCGGATCCGTCGGGGCAGAAAGCGAATCAGAACCGCCCTGATAGAGCAGCGGACGGACCGACTGCAGCTCTTCGTCCTTGCTTCCCTTCAGCGACCGGACGCGTTCGAGATGGCTCATATAGCCTGACCCATCAATCCACTGATAGGCGCGCGGCAGGGGCGCTAAAACCTGTGCGGAGGCCAAGGGCTGGCCCGCGATCTGGTTGGCTTCGAGCTGGGCCGAAAGGGCCGCAAGAGAAGGCTTGGCACTGTCCCAGTCATCTAGCGCAGATTGCAGCGTTGCTGCGATGCGTCCCGCCGAAACATATCGCGACAGGTCATTCGATACGACGACCAATTGTCCATCAGGGCGGCCGTTGCGCAGCGTTGCCAGTTTCATCCTAGGTATAACTCCAAAGCTTTGCGTCACAGCATAGAGGTAACAATCCCTCGCGCCGGGCGTATAATGTTGCGAGGAGCCCTAGCGATGTCTTAAGGACTCCAAGGTCGCTTAGGTTGCGACTCGTCAAGGGATATTACGTGACCAAAATCTCGACCGGTCTTCGTTCCGTCTTTCTTTTCGCTCTGGCCGCGATCATGCTCGTGCTGGACGTGAATACCGCCTACGCGCAAGCCGCCCAATGTGCGCAGCTGCAGAACGCGCTGGCGCAGTTCAACAGCAATGGCGACTTCCAGAGATTTGGCAATAATCCCAATGTTCTGCGCCAATTGCAGCGTCAGGTGCAGGATGCGGAAAGCCGCTATATCCGTCGCGGTTGCAATGACGACGCGCGTGCGGGTCGGCAGCTGAACCAGGAATGCCAAGGCATCGCCCGCGATGTGCTTAAGGCCCGCGAAGACTTGGCCAATGCCTCCCAAGGCATGCAGAATGCCACTGCAGTTGCCCAACAGCGCGAAGCGATTTTGCAGGAAATGGCCCGATTTGGCTGTGCAGCGAACACCGGCATGTCCGGCGACCGTCAAAGCATTTTTGATCGTATTTTCGGGTCCTCCTCAGAGCAGGACTTTTCCAATGGCGATTTTGTCGAAGGCGGCTGGGGCAATTCTGGCTACAACACCGTTCGTACGCTCTGCGTGCGTCTGACGGATGGCTACTTCTGGCCAATCAGCTATTCGACCTTGCCGGACTATCTGACCAATGACGCGCAGGCGTGTCAGCAGATGTGTCCCAATACGCCGGTTGATTTGTTCTATTACAACAACCCCGGCGAAGAACCCGAGCAGATGCGTAACACTGGCGGCGTCGCATACATCGCAATGCCCTATGCCTTCGCCTATCGCGAAAAGTTCGATAATGCCTCGAGCTGCAAAGCCGCTCCGTCCATTGCAGGTGCGGTTAAGGTCGCCAGCACAGACGCTGGTCAGCAGGTTGAAATGATGGAAATCAACGGGATGACTTTCCCGATGCCACGCCGGGACCCGCGTGGCGTTGCGCCCGTTCAGGCAGCAGTTCAGCCCGAAATGCTTGCAGTTCAGGCTGTCGCTATGGTCGACGTCCCCCTGCCCCGCCCACGACCATCTGGCCCGGGAGAGATTGCCCGTCGACCCGAAGCCCCTGCACCGCAGGAACTCCGGATCGTCAATTTTGATGGGAAGGCCGTTAGGGTAGTCGGGCCAGACACTCCGTACGCCCAAGCAGGACGATCAGGCTCTTAAGTTCTGGGCCGTCGTGACGGCCAGTTAGCGCCATGCGCAGGGGCAAGAACAGTGCTTTGCCCTTGCGACCGGTCGATGCTTTAAGCGCGTCGGTCCAAGTCCCCCAAGTGGTCAGATCCCAAGGCTCTGGTGGCAATGCCGCCTTGGCAAGCGCGAGGAATTCGCGGTCTTCGTCAGCAACGACGGGCGTGATCGGACCAGTGAGGAGCTTATTCCACTCGACTATATCACCGAACTTGTTGAGGTTTTCACGCAGCAGGTTCCACCCTGCCTCGCCCTCAACACCAAGCGCCGACAAGCGATCAGCAGCCTTTTCGTAGGGCATGGCGTGCAAAAGGCGCGCGTTGACCGCGGCGAATTCCGCCGGATCAAACCGAGCCGAACCGTGTGAGATCATCGAGAGTTCAAGCTTTTCGGCGATAGCGTCGAGGCTATCGAAGGCTTCGACCGAAACGCTCGTTCCGGTGAGCGTTGCCATGATCGCAACAGCCAGAGGCTCAAAACCTTCTTCGCGGTAATCGGCAATCGACTGCGAGCCAAGGCGCTTGGAGAACCCCTGCCCTTGCGCATCGGTGAGCAGATTGTGGTGACCGAATATTGGCGTCGGACCACCGAGAGCTTCAAAGATTTCGATCTGCGTACCGGTGTTGGATACGTGGTCTTCGCCGCGGATCACATGGGTAATGGCGAGGTCGATATCGTCGACAACAGATGGCAAGGTGTAAAGATAGCTGCCATCAGCACGGATGAGGACGGGATCGGACATAGAGGCGGTATTGACCGTCTGCTTGCCCTTGATCAGGTCTTCGAAAATGACGGGCTTGCCATCGAGTTTGAAGCGCCAATGCGGCTTACGGCCTTCGGCTTCGAGACGGGCCTTGTCTTCGTCCGAGAGGTCGAGCGCAGCGCGATCATAGATCGGCGGTTTGCCCAGAAGGCGAGCGCGCGCACGCTTACGATCGAGCTCTTCTTCCGTTTCGTAGCATGGGTAAAGACGCCCGGCAGCGATGAGCTTGTCACGTGCTGCATCGTAAAGCGCAGTGCGCTCTGACTGACGGACCAGCAAATCTGGCTTAACGCCGAGCCAGTCGAGGTCAACCTCGATGCCGTCGGCGAATTCACGCGTCGAGCGCGCCAAATCTGTGTCGTCCATGCGCAGCACATATTTGCCACCATGACGACGTGCAAAGAACCAGTTCAGCAGCGCAGGACGCGCATTGCCGAGGTGGATACGACCTGTGGGGGACGGCGCCCAGCGAACAGTTACGCTCATCCGACGATCAAATCCTTATAGCCATTGGTGATTGGGTACTTTCTGCCAAGGCCAAATGCCTTAGCGCTCAGCTTAGGGCCCGGAGGGGCCTGTCGCCGCTTATATTCTGCAATATTTATCAGGCGCTGCATCCGCAGCACCATTTCGCTATCGAAACCGTCAGAGACGATCTCCGCAACCGATTTCTCATCCTCCACAAGTGCAGTGAGCACGGCGTCGAGAACTGGGTAAGGCGGGAGAGAGTCTTGGTCCTTCTGGTCCGGGCGCAGCTCGGCGCTCGGGGCCTTGTCGATGATGTTCTGCGGAATGACCATGCCGGATGGTCCAAGGCAATCGCCCGGCACATTGGCATTGCGCCATGCCGCGAGGCGATAAACTTCCATCTTGAACATGTCCTTGAGCGGATTATAGCCGCCGTTCATGTCGCCATAGATGGTGGCGTAGCCAACAGCCATTTCGCTTTTATTGCCTGTGGTGAGCAGCATGCTGCCCAGCTTATTGCTGACCGCCATGAGCACCACGCCGCGCATACGCGACTGGATGTTTTCTTCGGTGAGGTCTGCAGGACGCGTCCCGAAGACGGGCTGGAGTTCGACCAGGGCCTGATCAACGGGATTGCCGATGGAAACAACGTCGTAGCGTACGCCCAAAAGCTCCGCGCATTCGCGAGCGTCTTGGATGCTGGCTTCGGACGTATATCGGTATGGCAGCATGATGCAGTGAACGTTCTCAGGGCCCAGAGCATCAACCGCCATGGCCGCAACAACAGCACTGTCTATGCCGCCGGAAAGGCCGAGAACGACATTTTTAAAGCCGTTCTTTTTGACGTAGTCGCGCAAGCCCAGGACGCAGGCGCGCCAAGGGGCTTCATCAGTCGATGTCAGCTCTTCAATCTTGCCATTGGTGCAGGTCCAACCTGCCTCACTACGAGCCCAGTCCGAAATGATAAAGTCGGTTTCAAAAGACTTGCCCTGGAAGACGAGCTTATTGCCCGGCTCCATGCCAAAGGAGGCACCGTCATAAACCAGCTCATCCTGCCCGCCGATCTGATTGAGATAGAGCAACGGGATTTGATCTTCCTCGGTGCGGGCGCGAACGAGGTTTTTGCGCACGTGCTGCTTGTTGCGCCAATAGGGCGAACCATTCGGGCAGAGCAGGATTTCCGCGCCCATTTCAGTGAGCTGCGCGCAGACGGCTTCGTGCCAGATGTCCTCACAGATCGGAATGCCAACAGTGACACCCTTGATCGTCACCGGTTCTGGAAGAGCGCCCGCTGTGAAGTAGCGCTTCTCAAAGAACACATCTGAATTGGGCAGTTCATGCTTGGTGCGGATGGCGGTGATCTCGCCATTCTCGGCAACGATGACAGCGTTATGGAGACCCAAGCTATCCTGCCAGATCGTCGGCAAGATAATGACTACGTCTGTCCTATCCGTCGCTTTGACGAGCTCTTTTGCCGTGGCTACCGCGTCAGCGATAAATTTGGGTTTGAACAGGAGGTCGTCGGGGAAATAGCCGGTCAGGAACAACTCGGGGAACATGAGAATGTCCGCCTGAGCGCTGACAGCATCGGCGAGAGCCTGACGACCGAGCGCGAGGTTGCCAACAAGGTCACCGACCTTGGGATTGAGCTGTGCGAGGGCGATGCGAAGCTGATCGGTCACGTGGTTGAGCCTGTTCGAAGGGCAGAAACCCGGAGTCCGCCGGGCTAGGTGGCGAGACTTAGCCCCTCACTGATTGAAGGGCAAGCCAGCGCGAAACGGATAACATTCCGCGCTGGTTGCGAATGTATGGCCTTATTCGGCCGCCGGAGCGACTTCACGCACTGGCTTCTGAGCGTGAATTTCTTCAGCCACCAAGAATGCCAGCTCAAGTGCCTGAGCACCGTTGAGGCGTGGGTCGCAATAGGTGTGATAACGATCCGACAGAGACTGCTCAGTGACCGCCGACATACCGCCGACGCATTCAGTGACATCGTCGCCGGTCATTTCGATGTGCACACCGCCTGCGTAAGTGCCCATCTCGCGGTGAACGGAGAAGAACTCCTTCACTTCTGTAAGGACGCTATCGAATGGACGGGTCTTGTAGCCAGTGGAGGCCTTGATGGTGTTGCCATGCATCGGATCGCAGCACCAGACAACGGTGCGACCGGCCTTCTGGACGGTCTCGATCAAGCGCGGCAGGTGATCACGAACCTTGTCTGCACCGAAGCGCGAAATGAGGGTGATACGACCCGCTTCGTCAGTTGGGTTGAGACGATCGAGAAGACGCAGGAGATCGTCGTTCGAAAGGCTCGGGCCACACTTGACGCCGATTGGGTTGTGAATACCGGCAAAGTACTCAACGTGCGCATCGTCTGGATTACGCGTGCGATCGCCGATCCAGAGCATATGGCCCGAAGTGGCGTAGAAGTTTTTGGAGATACTATCGCGACGGGTCAGCGCTTCTTCATAGCCCAAGAGCAGCGCTTCGTGGCTGGTGTAGAAAGACGTCTGCTTCAGCGCAGGGGTGTTTTCTGGGTTGAGCCCGAGTGCACCCATGAAAGTGATCGCGTCGTCGATCTTCTTGGCAACTTCTTCAAAGCGGGCGTTCGAATTCGAGCCCTTCATGAAGTCCATGGTCCACTCATGGATGCGGGTCAGTTCGGCATAACCGCCGCTCGAGAAGGCGCGCAGCAGGTTGAGCGTTGCGGCAGACTGGCGGTAGGCCATCAGCATACGAGCCGGATCTGGAACGCGCGAGCCTTCGTTGAAGGCGATGTCATTGATGATGTCGCCGCGATAGCTCGGCAGCTCGACGCCGTCGATCACCTCGGTATCGGCAGAACGAGGCTTAGCAAACTGCCCTGCCACGCGGCCAATTTTGACGACCGGCTTAGAGCCACCATGAGTGAGCACCACCGCCATCTGCAGGAAGACGCGGAAGAAGTCACGAATGTGATCCGCACCGTGTTCTGCAAAGCTTTCGGCGCAGTCGCCGCCCTGAAGCAAGAAGGCCTCACCGCGCGCAACAGCCGCAAGACGGGACTTAAGCTCGCGGGCTTCACCAGCAAAGACTAATGGAGGGAAGCTGGCGAGCTGACGCTCCGCATCTGCCAAGGCAGCCATATCAGGGTAAGCAGGCACCTGCTTAACAGGCTTCTGGCGCCAAGAGCTCGGGGTCCAGTCGGTCATTATTCGTCTCGCTTGAGGCAGGCAGGCGGAAGTGTTGCGCTCGGCTCTAGCAAGACCGAGGGCTGGTGCCAAGTTTAAACGCGTTAGACCTTGGTGCCATTTCGATAGGAATAGCTCGGTGACTTGAACGTCACGAGTTCTTCGGCTGCGCTTGGATGCAGAGCAATTGTCCGATCTAGGTCCTTTTTGGTCGCGCCCATGCCAACGGCAATGGCAACCATCTGGATCATTTCGCCCGAACTTGGGCCGAGCAGATGCACACCCAAGACCTTGCCTTCGTCTTTTTCGGTGATCAGCTTGATCACCACGCGCTCCTGCCGATCAGAGAGCGTATTCGCCATGGGGCGGAAGCGAGCGAGGTAAACGTCGACATCGCCTGATTGAGCGACGGCTTCGTCTTCAGTCAGGCCAACAGTCCCGATCTCCGGCTCCGAGAACACAGCGGTCGGGATCAGGGAATGATCGACCGTCAGCGGATTGTTGTTGAACAGTGTTTCAGCGAAGTACCACCCTTCGCGAATAGCCACTGGGGTCAATTGCGCGCGACCGGTGACATCGCCAACTGCATATACGGAAGGGACGTTCGTCTTCGAAAACGCATCGACGACAATGTTCTTCTGGCCGTCAAGAACGACGCCTGCGGTTTCAAGCCCAAGGCCATCAGTATTGGGTGTTCGACCTGTGGCGAACATAACTTGGCTATAGCTGGCGCTGTCGCCAGACTTGAAGGTGACAGTGACGCCGTCTGCACTTTTGGCCAGACCTGCAACACCGTCATTATAGCGCAGCGCGATGCCACGCGCCTTAAGGCCAAACTCGAGCCCGTCGCTCATGTCCTTGTCGAAAGTGCGCAGCAGCCTATCGCGGCGATAGACGAGTGTCGTGTCCACACCTAGGCCCGCGAATATGGTGGCGAACTCAACGGCGATGTAACCGCCGCCCTCGATGAGGATCGACTTAGGCAGTTCAGGCAGATCAAAGGCTTCGTTGGAAGAAATGCCCAGTTCCCTGCCCGGAACGTCGGGAATGAACGGGGTCGCGCCTGTAGCGACGAGAATGTACTTAGTCGTCAGCTCGCGGTCGCCCTTGAGCAGCTTTACGCTGTTTGGACCGGTAACAACGGCGCGGTCGCGAATGATTTCGGCACCCGGCTTGGCCAAATTGGTTGCGTAGGCGTTTTCAAGACGGGTGATCTCTTTTTCCTTGGCAGCGACAAGGGTCGGCCAATCAAAGCTTGCATCCACTTGCCAGCCAAAACTCTCGGCGAGCTCAAACTCGTCGCGGAAGCGCGAGGCATAAACATAGAGCTTTTTGGGAACGCAGCCACGGATCACGCATGTGCCGCCGACCCGGAATTCCTCAACGACCGCGACTTTGGCACCGTAGGTCGCCGCCATACGCGCCGCGCGAACTCCGCCAGAACCTGCACCAATAACAATCAGGTCGTAATCAAAGCTCATCGCGGCACCTAAGTTTCATCGCCAATACGCGCTGTATATGGGGCAAAAGCTTAGGCAAAAAAAGACCCCGCACTGGGCGGGGTCAATCAGATTATTTTTGATCACGCCTTAGAGCGTGATGCCCTTGTCACGCAGACCCGCGCGAACCTTGGCAAAGAATTCGACGCGCAGGTTGTTTTCGTAAACCTGAAGAATGCGCTGGAGGTCCATGTTCACTTCCGAATTCGCCGCTGCCAGCTTCTGGCCAACCGCGGAATCGTAGAAGTTCACGATTTGCTGCAACTCATCGGTGGTGAAACGCAGAGCGTAAACACGTGCGAACTGATCGAGCAGATCACCCTTACGGCCGTTGTATTCCTTGATAACGTCGCCGATGACTTCATCGAGCTGCGCTTCAATTTCAGGGTTCTGCGTCAACAGCTGAGCCATGCTGTCGATACCAACCGTAACAACGGTGGTTTCGAAAACCGCAGCACGGTCCGTCAGATCAACATACTTACGAGCCAGCGCCAGCTGCTCTGGAGCAACTTCCTGCGCAAAGGTCGGGGCGCTAAACGCAAGCGCGCCTGCTGCCACTGCCGCAAATGCGGCGACTCGTGCGCCACGCATCCAATTACGGTTCACAAAGGTCATCAGCCCCGGTCCACCCTCAATCAATTACCTGTTTCAATCACCACTACGCCATCTGGCGTCGCGACATAAGCCTTGCGGCACATATTCAGGAAAAGTCCGTGTTGGACAACACCCGGAATGTTCAGCAGGTCGTTCGAAAGCACTTCTGGCTGCGAAATACGGCCAAAAAAAGCGTCAAGGATCAAGTGTCCACCGTCAGTGACAAAGACTTGTCCTTTATCTTCGCCACGCAACTTGAGGCCGCCCTCCGCTCCGTGAGCTTTAAGAACCTCTTCGACAGAGTGGCGCGTCGCGCCCAAGCCAAAGCGGTTGACCTCAATAGGCAAAGGAAAACGGCCGAGCATTTCGACGCGCTTGGTGCCATCGGCGATAACAATCATCGCGTCTGAGGCAGCGGCCACAATCTTTTCACGCAGCAGCGCGCCGCCACCACCCTTGATGAGATTGAGGTGTTCATCGAGTTCATCGGCACCGTCAACAGTCAGATCAAGGCGATCCAAAGTATCGAGATCTGACAAAGGGATATTCAGGCTTTTGGCTTGTGCGGCAGTGACTTCAGAAGTCGGCACACAGATCACGTCCAGACCGTCTGCAACACGCTGGCCCAACAGATCAACGAAGTGCTTGGCGGTCGAGCCGGTGCCCAATCCCAGCTGCATGCCGGACTTTACGTCCGCAACAGCCATTTCCGCCGCTTTACGCTTGAGGTCTTCGCTCATGCCAAAATCCTTCTATCCGATGGCCCGCGATGTGGCAGGACCCAGTGTTCGCGTCAACCAAACCTTCGTCGCGTATGCGCGCCGACCAGGAGCAATTGTAACCGACTAGCAACACAATAACCGTATGATGCGTCGCGGAAAGCCGCCAATGGCCTGCATTATCTTTTCTAGTGCCCTTGGTCGCAGTAAGTACACAAGTTGTCGCGACATAGGTACTGAGTCGCACAGTCAATAAGGCCAAGTGGACGCATGAGCATTACAAAAATAGCACTGGCGTTCGGTCTGTCGATCCTGCTGGCGATCAGCACGGTCCTACCGAGCTCCGCCGCACGCTGGTACAACCCAGATACAAATCAGTTCGAAGAACGTGTCGCGACACCGGGTGGCCGCGGCGGCAGCCCAATTAAGAAGCAAGTGGTTGATTACGAAACCAACCAGAAGCCCGGCACGATCGTGATCGAAACCGGTGAACGCCGCCTGTATCTCGTCTTAGAAGACGGTAAGGCGATGAAGTATGGTATCGGCGTTGGCCGCGACGGTTTCACTTGGAGTGGCGCGCACCGAGTAACCCGCAAGGCAGAATGGCCCACTTGGACGCCGCCGCCAGCAATGCGCAAGCGCGTCCCAGACCTGCCAGCATTCATGCCAGGCGGCCCTGATAACCCGATGGGCGCACGCGCGCTCTACATCGGCTCGACGCTCTACCGCGTCCACGGCACGTCTGAGCCTTGGTCGATTGGACAAGCCGTTTCATCCGGTTGTATTCGTCTGACCAATGACGACGTTATCGACCTTTATGATCGTGTTCAGGTTGGCGCACGCATCGTCGTCAATCACTGATCGACGCCAAATAGATTTTGAAGGGTCGCTTCGGCGGCCCTTTTTGTTTTCTACGCTTTCCGTCGCATCATTCGGCCATTAGATTGGGCGACATGAATGCATCTATCGCACCATCACGACCGCTCATTGACCGCTATGGTCGACAGATCAGTTATCTGCGCATTTCGGTGACAGATCGCTGTGATTTCCGCTGCGTCTATTGCATGGCCGAAGAGATGACCTTCCTGCCGAAAAAGGAAGTGCTAAGCTTTGAAGAAATCGAAGCGATTGCTGGGGCGTTTATCGCACGCGGTACGACCAAAATTCGCCTGACCGGCGGGGAGCCTTTGGTCCGGCGTGATATCATGGATTTGGTGCGTAGCCTCGGAAGCCATATCGGCGAAGGGCTCGAAGAACTCACACTGACGACGAATGGTAGCCAGCTGGCGAAATATGCCGAAGACCTGAAGGCCGCCGGTGTTGAGCGGATCAATGTGTCTCTCGACACGCTGGACGAACAGCGATTCCGGGAGATCACTCGGCGCGGACGGATCGGTGACGTCTTCCAAGGCATTGATGCTGCATTAGGTTCTGGCCTCAAGCTCAAAATCAATATGGTCGCTATGCGTGGCATCAATGACGATGAGATTGACACAATGATGGCCTGGGCCCACGGCAAGGGCATGGGCCTCACACTGATCGAAGGCATGCCGCTCGGCGAGGTGGGGCTTGATCGCGTCGATAGCTACCTGCCCCTGCGCGAGCTCCACGATCAGCTAAAGCAGCGGTATAAGCTCACGCGTCTGGATAAGCGCACAGGCGGCCCTGCCCGTTATGTGCATGTGGCCGAGACCGACGGCATTCTGGGTTTCATCACGCCTATGAGCCATAATTTTTGCGAGAGCTGCAATCGGGTCCGTCTAACGGCTACAGGCCAGCTGTTCTTGTGCCTTGGTCAAGAGGACCAAGTCAATTTACGTGATGCGTTGCGTGATGGCGGCCTCGAAGGGCTTGAAGCCGCCATGGAGCACGCGATGCTCATCAAGCCCAAAGGCCATGATTTCGTGATTGATCGTGCGCGACCAGAGCCAGCGCTGGGGCGTCATATGAGCGTGACCGGGGGCTAGTCGCCCCCAATCGCTACCGGCAAGCCCTATTTGTCGTCGTCGACAACGATGGCGAAATCGAGCGGCAGAGCCGTCGTGTATTTGATCTGCCCCATCGCGAAAGCCGAGCTGACGTCGGTCAGGTTAATTTTGCTGATGAGGCGCTTATAGAATGTGTCATAGGCACCAATGTCCGGCACCACTACGCGCATCAAATAATCGACCTCACCGCTCATGCGATAGAATTCCACGACTTCTGGAAATTCATCAATCACACCAGCGAATTTGCGCATCCAAGCATCGTTGTGCTCGTTTGTTTTGACCGAGACAAATACGGTAACGCCAACATTGACCTTGCCCGGATCAAGGACAGCAACACGACGCTGAATAACGCCGTCTTCTTCCATTTTTTGAATGCGGCGCCAGCATGGAGTGGTCGACAACCCGACTTTACGCCCAATCTCGGCGACCGGCATCGTCGCGTCTTTTTGTAGAATGGTGAGTATTTTACGGTCAATTTTGTCGAGCGCCATTCTGCTCCCCCAGAAATCAGATTCCACTACAAGGCCGAACCAACCGGCCAATTGGCCCTTCTGAGTGCCACATCGGCGGATTTTGCGCAATAAAATTGCGCACGACAACGTGTTCGAACGTCTCAGGAGAATATTAACCAGTTTCTAGCCGCGCACCGCCGGTCGGATATGCCCAATGCGGTGGGATAGATACACGCCTCGTTAACCACGAGACGCCTAATGTCCCACAAAGATGGTGCGAGCGCGTAATTGCTCGCTGTTGTGTAACGAGTAAGAGTCCATGGCGTCCATGCCGGCTTATATTGCCGATGACCGTTTGCGTTCGGCGCGCGACGGCAAGCGCATCGCCCAAAAAACGGTGTTGGAAGCACGTCAACGATTGACGTCCAGTTCTGGCACGCGCGCTGATTTCGATTATGAATTGATGCGGGACTACGCCAACGCCCGCCTCGGCGCAGCGCTGCCCATGGCAGCAATCATTATCATTCTCGCCGTCGTTGCCAGCTTCTGGGTCCCGTTGACCATTACGGGCCTATGGGCCGGGGTCGTTATTGCCAGCTTGCTCGTGGTCGTGCTGATGGCGCGCCGCTTCTTGTCGGTGCCCCCAAACCGTTTCAACGCTGCCCGCTGGACCACTAACTTCGCTATCGCTGAAACCATCGGCGGCATGGCCCTCGCCTTGCTTGCTGTCTTCCCAATGCTGGAAGCACAAGCAGGCCTGACGCCGGTTCTGTTTGCCATGGTGCTGGTAACCATCGCCAGCAATGCCATAGCCACGCACACACTGCCCATTGCAACGCTCGCAAGCACCCTGCCCGTAACAATCTCAGCATCAGCTGTGATGATGCTGGCTGGTGGCACATTGAACTTCACCCTGTCGGCCGTGGCCATCTGTGGCGAAGTGTTTTTCCTCTACCTCGCTCGCCAGCTTCACGCTTCCGAACTTGAGACGATCGCGCACCAGGCCGAAAAGGATGCGCTGATCGCTGAGTTGGAAGAAGCGCGCAACATGTCGGACGAAGCGCGCCGCCACGCTGAGCAGGCCAACATTGCCAAGAGCCAGTTTCTGGCAACGATGAGCCACGAATTGCGCACGCCACTGAACGCGATCATCGGCTTCTCCGAAGTGCTCAAATCCGAGCTATTGGGCGCGCACCAAGTTGCGCAGTATCGCGAGTATGCGACCGATATTCACGCCAGTGGCCAGCATTTGCTGAACCTTATCAATGAGCTGCTTGACCTCAGCCGCATTGAGGCAGGCAAATACGAGCTCAACGAAGAAGCAGTATCGCTAATCGACATTTCGGAAGATTGCCGCCGCATGATGGAACTGCGCGCGCGCTCACGCGGTATCGAGTTGGCCTATAATTTTGGCGACAACCTGCCAAAACTCTGGGGTGACGAACGCGCCATCCGCCAAGTTGTGCTCAACCTTCTGTCCAACGCCATCAAGTTCACCCCCCAAAACGGCAAGGTGGTTTTGGTCGTGCAGCGCAGCGCTGACGGCGGGCAAATGATCTCGGTTAAGGACAATGGCCCGGGCATCCCGGAAAACGAAATCGAGACCGTACTATCGTCGTTTGGTCAGGGCTCTCTGGCACAGAAGACGGCCGAACAAGGCGCTGGGCTGGGCCTGCCGATCGTTCAGAAGATCATGGACCTGCACCAAGGTCGTTTTGATCTCTTCTCCAAGCTACGCTTTGGCACAGAAGTCATTGCGACTTTCCCGCGCCAGCGCGTGATGGATGCCGTTGCGCCAGTTGTTGAGCGCCACGACCGCCTCGAGATTTATTCCGCAGCGGGATAAGCTTTCACATCGCCTGACATAGGATCGACATTTTCGACGCGGATAGCGACTATGTCCGCGTCGGAGGATTTTATGCGAATTTTAGCGTCTCTACTGTTTTTCGGTTTCAGCCTGACTGTTGGCATTGCGCAAGAAGCCCCTGCCACTGCACCGATGGCGCCAACCGAAGAGGTTGAAGACGAGACGTTCGACACCTCATACCATTTTTCTCCCACAACCTCGGCGCGCATTGAGCGCGAGTTCCTTGAAGAAATCCGCTGGTCGGCAGGCGTGGAAGCGCGCGACAATCTGCGAGAGGCTTTTGAGAAAAACTCGGCTCTGGACACTTGGCAGGAGCTCGTGGCCAAGGATGGGCTGGAGCTGGGAAATGTCGCGGATGCGCTGACGTCGTATTGGATTCTCAACTGGATCACGGCGAACGGCGCTTACTCGACCAAGGTCGACAATTCCGCCGTTCAGACGCAGCTCCGCGCTGCGTTTTCGATCGATCCTGCCTTCGCCCAGCTGAGCGACCAGCAAAAGCAGATCATGGCCGAAACTTACATCCGGCACTTTCTGGTGGAACACGCGGCCCTCAATGCCGCCGTGAAGGCAAAGGACATCACCGCGCTCGAAATGCTTGCTGCAGCTTCAGTTATGCGCTTCCGCAATGATATGAGCGTTGACCTTTTGGCCCTTGAACCGGGGCCAAAAGGTTTTGATTTTAGGCCGCTGCCAGATGAAACCTCGGCAGAGAACTAGACCTGCTTGTTCGAGACCGAAGCCGATTCAAAGGTTGCCATATTGTTGTGAAGGTGCAGCGCGGTCTTGGCCATGACGGCTGCGAGTGCGGCACCCGTGCCTTCACCAAGACGCATACCAAGATCGAGCAAGCCAACCTGCCCCAGGTTTTCCAAGACGCGCGCGTGGGCGGTTTCGGCCGAAACATGCGCAAAGAGGCAGTGATTGATCGCGGCTGGGTTGATCGCGTGGGCGATAGCAGCGGCGGCCGTGGCCACATACCCATCAATAACAACAGGAACTTTCTGGTGGCGGGCCGCGAGCAAGGCGCCGAGCATGGCTGCGATCTCACGCCCCCCGAGGCGTGCGAGAATCTCAAGCGGGTGCTCCAGATTTCCGGCATGGAAGGCCAAAGCACGATCGACTGCATCGGCCTTGCGGGCGAGGCCCGCATCGTCAACGCCAGTGCCCCGACCAACCCAGTCTGCACCTTTACCACCATAAAGCGCTGCGTAAATGGCTGCGGCGATTGTGGTATTTCCGATGCCCATTTCACCCAAGCAGATCAGATCCGGCTTACCGGCGACGGCTTCCATGCCATAGGCGATGGTTGCGGCGCACATCTGATCGTCGAGGGCGGGCTCCTTGGTGATATCGCCTGTCGGCAGCTCAAGGGCGAGTTCAAAGACGCGCAGATTGATCTCGTGCAGGCCGCAAATCTGCGAAATCGCAGCACCACCATTGGTGAAATTCTGGACCATTTGGGCGGTCACTTCACGCGGATAAGGCGACACGCCCTGATCCGTAACCCCATGATTTCCCGCGAAGATCGTGACCATTGGGTTGTCGAGGCGCGGCTTGGAACGGTGCTGCCAACGCGCGAGAAACTCGACCAATTCTTCCAGACGCCCGAGCGAGCCGACGGGCTTTGTGAGCGCTGCGTCGCGCTGGCGCACTGCCGCGACCGCGGCATCATCGCCATCGGGTACTGCAATCAACAGTTCAATGATGTCGGCAAATGCGGGATTGAGAGCGGGCATGGTAGGTCCGGCGCAATATGTTAGAGAAGCGCGGGTCTTGTTGCCCATATCGGAGCTGAATGCAATTGACCGATTTGCCGAAAGAACCGGGCGAAACGCACGCTAAGAGCAATGCCCTCACCCGGTTTTGGGCGGATATTGTGATGACGCTGCGATTCTTTTCGCGGCTACCGACCGGGTCTTCGCCGCATGAAGTTCCCGACTTGGGGCGGATCGCACGGGCCCTGCCCTTTGCCTCTATCATCATCGGCATTTTCCCAATTGCTGTTTTAGTGCTTGGAGTTAGCGCGGGTCTTCCGACAGCTTTTGCGGCGACATTGGCGGTTGCGGCGATGATCATTGTCGGCGGCGGGATGATGGAAGACGCTATCGCCGATGCGGCTGATGGGCTGTTTGGCGGCTATACGCCCGAGCGGCGCTTGGAGATTTTCAAGGACAGTCGGCACGGCACTTATGGGGTGGCGGCGCTGTGTCTGTTTCTCGTTTTGCGTGTCACCGCCCTCACCGCAATGGCTGAACAGAGCGCGATTATGGGGGCCATTTTGTGGCTTTGTGCCAGCACTTATGGGCGCGTGGCGGGGCTTTGGATGGCACATGCCCTGCCTCCAGCGCGTTCTGACGGCGTCGCGGCCACAGCCGGTATTCTCTCGGCGCGCGACTTCTGGATTGGCATCGCGCTGACGACAGTTTTGTTCTGCATCGGCTGCGGATTTTACGTGGGCCCGATTGGCACTCTGGTCGCAATGGCAGGCATCGGGCTCCTGAGCTTTGGCTGGACCAAATGGTGCATGCGGCTCGTGAAGGGGCAAACGGGCGACCTTTTGGGCGCAGCTGGCGCGCTGGGTGAGATCGTCGGGATCACTCTTTTACTTCTCTTCATTTAACGCCTTTAAAATGTCGGCAGTGCGCGCCTAAATGGACTGCGTGCGACGGTGCGGAGCGAAACGAGAATGCTGTTTATTGGCCTAGCCCTGGTGATCGCGGTTGGCATTGCGCTGTTGATCAGCGCCGATGCGGGCACGCTGATCGGCCTGAGCCAAATGCAGACGGCCCAGCTGGTGCCGCTGGTGATTATTTTGATCATAGTGGCGGGTGGCATGTCTGCCCGCCGGTTCCGTGCGGCTGAACTGGTCGGCGGTGTGATTGGGTGGGTCGGCATTTTCGCCATCGTCATCATCACCTACACCTATCGCGATGAGATTTTTAATGTCGCCCAGCGAGTCGCGGGCGAACTCCAGCCCGGCGTGGCGCTTGTCGATGCGCAAGGCGGCACGGCAACGTTCCGCCGTGGCATGAACGGGCACTTTGAAGTGCGCACGAACGTGAACGGCCACGAAACGCCAATGGTGTTCGACACGGGCGCATCGACTGTGGTGCTGACCGTACCGGATGCGGAAGCAGCGGGGATTAGAACCGAGGATTTGCGCTATATCGTGCCGGTCTCCACCGCCAATGGGCAAGGCCTCGCCGCACGGGTGCGGCTAAGCTCGATCAGCGTTGGCGGCATTGAGCGGCGCAATATTACGGCGCTGGTGACGCGCGAAGGCGTTTTGGAAACCAGCCTTTTGGGCATGACCTTCCTTGAAACGCTCAGCCGCTATTCGGTGACGCAGAATTCGCTCGAAATCGCCGATTAGGCGATTTCTTCAACAGCGCGGTCTTCGACCACGGCCACTGCGCGCGCAAATACTTCCGGCCCCGCGCCTGCCTTGCAGGCATCGACACTCATGATTTGCCGGAACTGACGCGCGCCCGGACGGCCATTGGCGAGGCCCAGCATGTGGCGAGCGATATTGTTCAGCCGCGTGCCCTTGGCCAATTCGCCTTCGGCATAATCGGCCATAGAAGCCATGATTTGCGTGAAATCGGGCACGGCGCGGGTGTCGTCGAAGAGACGCGCATCGACCTCGGCCATCAGCATGGGATTGTGATAAGCGGCGCGGCCCACCATCACCCCATCCATATGCTGCATATGCTCGTCGATCTGCTCAAACGTTTCGATGCCGCCATTAATCAGCATCTGCACATGCGGCAGGCGCTGCTTCAGGCGATAAACGCGGGCATATTCGAGCGGCGGAATGGTGCGGTTTTCTTTGGGCGACAGGCCCTTCAACCACGCTTTACGGGCGTGGACGTAAAGCGCGTCCACTTCGGCTTCGACCATTTTGTCGGCGAAGCGATCCAAGCTCTCTTCAATGTCCTGATCATCAATGCCGATGCGACACTTGACGGTAACGGGCAGCGAGGTCGCGTCGCGCATGGCCTTCACACAGTCAGCCACGAGATCGGGCTCGGCCATGAGGCAAGCGCCAAAGCGGCCGGACTGAACGCGATCTGATGGGCAGCCGACGTTGAGATTGATCTCGTTATAGCCAAAAGTTTCGGCGATTTTGCACGCCGTGGCGAGATCGACGGGGTCGGACCCGCCCAATTGCAAGGCGACGGGCTGTTCGACCGGATCAAACCGCAGATGACGCTCCGCATCGCCATGCACAATCGCGCCTGTTGTCACCATTTCGGTGAACAGCAGGGAATGGTGCGTCAGCAGCCGATGGAGCACGCGGCAGTGCCGGTCGGTCCAATCGAGCATAGGGGCGACGGAGAACCGTCGGGAGCGTTTTAGGGTCTGAATGTCCATGCGTATTCTATCTGCACCACGTCGAGGCATCGTGGCCCGGCACTAAACTTTTGCCGTCTGTACCATGGAGAGGGAGATAGGGCCACTCAAAGGGATGTGGGGGCGATAGGGCTGTCCGCAACTTCACAGCGGACGGGTATCGCCCCCGAATGCGCCGTTTGGGATCGACGGAAACGGGATGGGAAGGGGACTGGCAGCTTTGGAACCAGATAAGCGCGAAGCGGCTACGGAAGTGTAAGCCAGCAGGGGCCGTCGTGCTTGCTCGTTGGTTCTGACCTGTTAGCGTGGCGAGTAGCAAGGGGTGGGTGATGGCAGGGTTTCGGCATGCTTTGATCACGGCTACAGCGTGTTTTATACTTCTGTTTGCCGCAGGAATGAGTGCCATGGGCGAGGGCATTTTCAATGTGTCAGTGCTCGCAGTTATGGCAGTTATTTCAGTGCTGGCGGCAGTTGCCGACATCTTCATCCGCCGAAAAATGGCATTACACTAAAATAGCGCACGTGCTTGTTGTGTCCGCTTTGAAGCGGTCACATCAACCTTTTGAACGTCAGCAGTGGGCTCGGTATCGGTCGTAATGTCCTCATCCGCTCCCCAAAGCTTCGGAAACGATCGCCGCCGTATGCGCCGTGTGGGATCGACGGAAACGGGTGTGGGCTGCGGACAGGCAGCTTATATGCACAATGATGGCTAAGTTGACGCATGCATAAGGGCGGTAGATTGAATTGGCACAATGTCGTTCGGTTAATCTTGCTTGCCCTAGTTGTGCTCGGCGTCGTCTCCTTCTGCACGCTTGATTTTGGTTATTGGGAAAGCAGCGCAGAATATGAGCCCGATGGATTGACCGTCACGGTTGGTCGAAGTGGAGGCTCCCGAACCCTTAAGCTGGTCGATCGGCAAGGAGCGCTTGTGATGGGCAAGGGCTGCGGACGCCTTTGTTGACCGCGACATTGGCCACACACTCTCGGCGTCATCCTCGGGCTTGTCCCGGGGATCCAGTGCGATCGTGGTTCAGACTGGATTGCCGGGACGGGCCCGGCAATGACGGGGTTGAGGGTGCGGTGCGTCATCAACGGAAGCCCCCGCTTTCGCGGGGGTACGAGGTGGATAGTGTTGGCTTGAAGTGTAGCGCCATCAGGTCAGGCCCGAGGGTGACAGCTGGTGGCTGGAGCCAAGCGCTCGGAAGGGTGAAGTTTGATGGGCAAGGGCTGCGGACGCCTTTGTTGACCGCGACATTGGCCACACACTTTCTGCGTCACCCTCGGCCTTGAGCCGAGGGGGCTGTGCTTGCTGATACGAGAGTTTGGTGAGTGGTGGGCTCCACTCGGCGTCATCCTCGGGCTTGTCCCGGGGATCCAGTGCGATCGTGGTTCCGACTGGATTGCCGGGACAGGGCCGGCAATGACGGGGTGGAGAGTTCGGAGCGTCAGTAACGGAGGCCACCGCGTTCGCGGGGGTGGCGGGGTGGAGAGTGCCGAATTGAAGTGTAGCGCCATCAGGTCAGGCCCGAGGGGGACGACGAGGGCTGGTTTGAAGGCGAGGTCAGGTTACCACCAGCGCCCAGTGCTCCTGACATCGCTAATCAGAACGGCGACTGAATAGGCGATGGCGATGATCATCCCAAGACTGATGAGGATATCCACATCGTTGGCGGCACCACTCCGAAACCGCTCGTAAAGAGACGGCCCTTTATTCGGATATGTTCCCGGCCGAGCGAAGGAAAAGACGGCTAACACGAACACAGTGCCGATTAGTTGATAAAGCCCGTACGATGATCGACCATGTCCAAGTCGCGACAATTCACTACCTTCCACAATAGAAATAGAGTTGCACTAATAAATCGGAACCAAGATTTCTCGACAGCTCGATAGCAAATTTCATTACCAATACTAAACACTATAACCTAAAACTAATGACGGCTCTTTTGTAGACTTTATTAAAACTGACTGCGTTAAGCAGAAATCAGAACCACAATAGACGAGACGATTTCCACTCCATAGCTTGCCAATAATGCAATGAATCGCCCAGTTTAGTTTTCCATGTCTTATATGCTTGACCCACCACCCAAGCGATTCAGAAATCTCATGATCACTTGGGCACTAACCGCCGCAGTCATTCGAGTGGCGTTCGGCTTTGTGGAATTCAAAGGGATCATAATTTTCCCGTCGCACGGCGATGCGTCGATCCTGCTTGCAACATTTGTCTTCGCGTTTATTCGGTACGTTAAAACACCAGCTGGCGATGACGAGGACTAGGCCGTATTGAGGCTGGTCGCACCAAAACTGCACGTGAGCATGGGCTGTTTCAGAAATACCTCTGCAGGGGCGGGGTAGGTTTCGCAGGCCTGCGTCCGTGTGAGAATTGGAAAGTGAAGAGCCCTCCGGTCAGGCCCGAGGGTGAGGACTGGTGGTGGTTGCCGCATGGGGCGATCCCTCGGCACGAATAGAACAGCCCAAAACCCCTACCATTCCAGCGTAGCCCCCGCCCAAAAAATCATTTAGTTTCGAGTGGTTCGTTGTGCTGGGGAGGGCCGATGACCGCTTCGTCTAATCGCAATATTGCTGTCATCGATATTGGAAAAACCAATGCGAAACTGGTTTTGCTGGGGGGCGATGGACACCATATCGACACGCGCTCAACACCCAATCGGTCCATCGAATTGGACGTAGGCGGGACCGCTATTCTGGCTCATGACACAGAGCGGCTCTGGGCGTTTATTCTCGACGGGTTGCGGGCGTTTGAGGCGGAGTATGGGGTGGGGGCGATTTCCATCACCACGCATGGCGCAACGGCGGCGCTGGTGGCGGGGGATGAATTGGCCCTGCCGGTGCTCGACTATGAAAGCCCCCTGCCCGAGACTTGCGCCGAAGCCTATGGACTGGCGCGGGGGACGTTTGAAGAAACACTGTCGCCGCGCTTGCCCAATGGGCTCAATCTAGGCGCGCAGATTTTCTGGCAGGCGCAGAGTTTCCCGGACGATTTTGCGCGGGTGACGACGATCCTGACCTATCCGCAATATTGGGCGTGGCGGCTGACCGGAAAGCGCGCCAGCGAGGCGACCTCATTGGGATGCCATACCGATCTGTGGAACCCCAATACGGGGGATTTTTCGCAGATGGTGGCGCAGCAAGGGTGGCGCGCGCTGTTTCCGCCCGTCAAACCGGCTGCGGCGGTCTTGGGGCATATTACGGCGCGGGTGGCGGTTGAGACCGGGCTGCCCGCAGACACGCCGGTTTGCTCGGGCATTCACGATTCAAACGCGTCGCTGGTGCCCTATCTCACCCGGTTTCAGAATCCGGTTACTGTCATATCCAGCGGCACCTGGACCATTTGCATGACCCTTGGGGGCAGCACTGCAGCGCTCGACAAGGAACGCGACAGTCTGGCCAATGTCGACGCGCTGGGGCGTCCTGTGCCGACGGCGCGGTTTATGGGTGGGCGCGAGTTCGATCTCTTGGTGCCGAACTATGCCGAGCCGAGCGCGGCGGACATTGCTTTCGTGATCGAGCAGCAGGTGCAGGCCTATCCGAGTTTTGTCGCCGGTGTGGGCCCCTATGGGCAGAGGCGAGGCGAATGGTCTGTGGACAAGTCGGTGCTGACAGAGGGGCAGCGCACGGCTGCTGCGACACTGTACCTCGCGCATTTGACCCGCGCGGCCTTGGGACTTTGCGGGGTCGGCGAGGCGATTATTGTGGAGGGGCCGCTGGCGCGGAACGCCTTGTATTGCCGGGCTTTGGCGGCGCTGACCGAAAGGCCGGTCCACGCCTCGCAGGACAGTACAGGAACCAGTTTCGGGGCCGCGGTATTATGTTGTGAAGATCTCCCTCAAGCCCCCCTGCCTGCGGCATTTCCGCCGCTTGTCGTACAAGGGTTCAAAAATTACAGCGAAGGTTGGGAGAAAAAGACCAAGAATCTCTAGCGTCTAAGACGCACTATACAAGGACTAGCCATGACGAGCCGTAAACACCGCGTCGTAATTGTGGGCGCCGGGTTCGGCGGAATGGCTGCGGCGAAGGCCTTGAAGTCCGCTGACGCTGAAGTGGTGGTGATCGACCGTCGCAACCACCACTTGTTTCAGCCCCTGCTCTATCAAGTCGCGACCGCCGCGCTGAGCCCTTCGGAAATCGCCTGGCCGATCCGCCACATTTTGCGCAGCCAAGAGAATGCGCATGTGTTGATGGCAACCGTGACCGGCGTCGATACCGGGGCGCGCGAAGTTGTGCTCGAGGACGGTACGCGCGAAGCCTATGACAGCCTGATTTTGGCGACGGGTGCGCAGCACGCCTATTTCGGCCATGACGAGTGGGAAAAATACGCGCCGGGCCTGAAGACGCTCGAAGACGCGACCGCTATTCGCCGCAAGCTGCTGCTGGCTTTTGAAGCCGCAGAGCGCGAGAACGACCCGGAAAAGCGCAAGGCGCTGCTGACCTTTGCCGTGATCGGCGCGGGTCCGACGGGTGTGGAACTGGCAGGCGCGATTATCGAGCTGGGCCGGATTTCGCTCAAGAACCAGTTCACACACATCAAGCCCGAAGAGCTGCGCGTGGTGTTGATCGAAGCCGCGGGCAAGGTGTTGGGCAACTTCCGTCCGGCATTGTCGGATTACACGCTGAGCGCGCTCAATAAGCTGGGCGTGGAAGTGGAACTTGGCTCTGCTGTGGTTCATATCGACGATGAAGGCGTGCGCTATGGCGTAAAGTACCTGCCGACACGCACTGTTATCTGGGCCGCGGGTGTGTCGGCGTCGCCGGCTGCCAAGTGGCTGGGCATTGAAGGCGACCGCGCAGGCCGCGTGCAGGTTGGCGATGATCTGCGCGTGCCGGGCATGGACAATGTTTTTGTCATCGGCGACGTGGCGAGCACGACGTTCAACGGCAAGCCTGTGCCGGGCGTGGCCCCTGCTGCCAAGCAGATGGGCGCCTATGTGGCAGGCGTTATCAACCGTCGCCTCGTGGGCGATAGGCGGCATGTGCCGTTCAATTATAAGCACGCGGGCGATCTGGCGACGATCGGCAAGCGCTCGGCAGTGACCGACTTCGGCAAGGTGGTCTTCACCGGCTGGGTGGCGTGGTGGCTATGGTGCATTGCGCACGTCTATTTCCTCGTCGAAATCAAGACGCGCATCTTCGTGACCATCAGCTGGCTGTGGACCCATTTCACCGGGCAGCGCTCAAACCGGCTTATTGTTCACGGCGCGGCAGAAACCAAAAAGCCGCTCGAAGAAGTCACCGAGAAATAAAATTAGGGCCAGCTTTCGCTGGCCCTTTTGTTTTAATCGACGAGGGGAACGGCAGCGGCTTGTCGCGCCACTTTGCGCTCGCGCAGCCAGATATAAATACCCGAGCCGATGATGATCGAGGCGCCCAGGATAAACCAAGCATCCGGCGGCTCGTTGAAAATCAACCAGCTGGCAATCGAGAGATAGACGAGGCTGACATAGGTGAAGGGCGCAAGGATGGATGCGCCCGCGTATCGGAGCGCTGTGGAGTTTAAGATGTGCCCGAAGAGCCCGGCGGCACCCATAACAAGGAACGCAGCCCAAGAGATCGAGCTTTGTGGCCAGACCCAGCCCGTGAGGGCCACGGGAGCCAAAAGCGTGATCGGCACAATGCTGGCGTAAAATTGTTGCGTCAGCGCGGCATCTACCCCCGCAAGTTTGCGGGTGAAAATGGTGAAGAGTGCGAGGAAGACCGCGCAGCCAAGGCTGATGAATGCCGCGGGGTGGAAGGCCTCAGAGCCGGGGCGGACGATGATCAGCGTGCCGATAAAGCCAATGCCGATGGCCATCCAGCGACGCCAGCCCACCTTTTCGCCCAGCATGGGACCGGACAGAGCGCAGACCATGAGAGGCGCCGTGAAGGCAATGGCGCTGGTGACGGTGAGGGGCAGATAGCTCATCGCCCAGAAGTTGAGCGAGGTGGTGCTAAACAGGCAAAAGCCGCGCACAAGCTCAAGCTTGATATTGCCCGAGCGGAACAGGTTTTTGCCCTGCACCGGGAGGAAGAGCAGCATGAGCAAAATGAAGTGCATGCCATAGCGCACGAAGACGATTTCGGTGGTCGGCATGCCCGAGAGCGCCAGCCATTTGGCCGAAATATCGAGCACCAGCAGCACGACTTGGGACAGCATCAGGAAGCCAATGGCGGTGTTGACGCGGTTCTCGACCGGCAAAACAGGAAAAGCCATTAGCGAAACTCAAACGACGGCCCGCCCGGTGTGGGCGTGGACGAAAATTCTATGAACAAGGGTGGTACTCCGCGGCGGGAGTCTTATGCGCCGCATCGGTAGGGTTGAAGAAAGCCGCACCCAAGTCAATAGGTGCGGCTCACAATCTTGTATGGAAGTTTGGAGCTTTCCCGGTTTAGAAGGTTTCAGCGAGGTGCTGAACCGTCAAACCCTCTGACAGCGTTGCAACGCTAACCTCCGCGCCGCGGCGTGATGTGAAGGTGAGCGACACAGGACGACCCGGCAGAAGTGTGACCGCATTGTCGGAGAAATAGCCCGGAACATTGGTCGTCGCCGTGACAAAGAATGCGGGGGCGTCCGCCTCAAGGGTAAGGACCGGCTGACCATTCGCCTCGCTCCACTTGGACGAGACATTCGCTTGCGGCAGTTCAAAAGCCTTGTAGGGTTTGAGGAAGAAGTCGTTCTCGCCCAGAATAGTTCCGTTGGCGTCTTTCCAGATGAAGTAGAGGAATTCGTCCTCAGCAAGGGTGCTCGTGGCAATTTCGGTTACAGCAATGGCCGCATCGGGACCGACAGCGGCATTGCCCGACCACAGCTGCCGTTGCCCGCCGGAAACGCGAACCGCGAGGACTTCGAGCGCGATCGTTGCGGCGTGGCCTGTGTCATTGATTGCCTTGAGGACGATTTCACTCGGCAGCTGGCCTTCAACGGGAATGCCACGCGTATTGGTGCGCAATTCGGTGTGCTGAGGCACGGCGACAACATTGATGGGCAAGAAGAAGCGGCGCGCCATATAGTGCATCAGCTTCCACTGACCGCCGTAATCGAGCGAAGACCAAGACGCGACCGGCCAGAGATCGTTGATCTGCCAATAGAGTGTGCCCATGCAGCGCGGCTTGGTGGAACGCCAATATTCAATGGCCGTCTTGATCGCGAGACCCTGCTGGATTTGCGACAGGAACACCATCTGGGTGAAATCGCGCGGGAAGCGGAAGTAGCGCGTCATGGTTTCGAGAATGCGCGCATTGCCGCCCGCATTGCGCTGGTGGTTTTCCATGACGGGCGACGATGGATTGCGATCCTTTTCCTCAGAGAAGGTCTCGATGACATTCATTGAGGTGAAGCTCTGGAAGCCGAATTCGGAGGCAAAGCGCGGATTGACCGTGCGGTAGGCTTCAAAGCTTTTGGCGGAGTGCCAGACGTCCCAATAGTGGAGGTCACCGCGCGTGTCGGAATGCCAGCCATCGGAGAAGTCCATATAGCCCAGCGAAGGCGAGGACGGCCAGAACCGACGGATTGGGTCTTCGTCTTCGACGATGCGATGGAGAAGCGAATTTACGCGGTCATAATTGGCTATGTAGCGCTCTTTGTCCTTCTTGGTTTCGGGATACCAATCGAGCGAGCCAATGACCTCGTTATCGCCGCACCAGAGGGCGATGCAAGCGTGGTGCGACAGACGGCGGACCTGCTGGGTGACTTCCGTTTCGATGGACGCCAGGAACTCACGGTTGGACGGATAGCTCATGCAGGCGAACATGAAGTCGTGCCAGATGAGAATGCCGAGCTCATCGCATTTGTCGTAGAACCAATCGGGCTCGAACTGCCCACCGCCCCAAATGCGCAGCATGTTCATATTGGCCGCTTTGGCGCTGGCGAGGAGATCGCCAACAACTTCTGGCGTGATGCGCGAAGGGATCGCATCAGCTGGGATCCAATTGGCGCCCATCATGGTGATGTCGCGACCATTGATCCGGCACTTGAAGGTGTGGTCGATCTCGTCCTTCTCGATCACCCATTGGAGGTCGCGTAGGCCAATCTTGCGGGTGGTGACTTCGCCTTCAAGGTCGGTGACGAGGTCATAAAGATGCTGTTCGCCCTGCCCTGCTGGCCACCACAGTTTTGGATCGTGGATCGTGACATTGTGGGTGAGGACGTTCTCGCCCTTTTGGACCGCAACACGATCAAGGATCTGATGTCCACCGATGGTGTGGGCGACTTCAACCTCGCCATGAGCGAAAGCGTGAACGATGGTTTTGATCGAAAGCTCAACGGTGGTTTTGCCGTGCACCTGATCGACCTGCACGCTTTCCTGACGAGCGAGGCGCGATTTGCGCAGGCTCATGGTGCCATAGACGCCAACGGGCATGGTGCAGATGCCCCAATCCCAACCCGCGTGGCATGCGGGCTTGCGAATGAAGTTCATCGGAATGCCCTTCAGCCCATTGGTCTGGTAGTTTTTGGTGAAGGGAATGGGGAATGGGTGCGCTGCGGCGCGGGCGTTGGCAATGTCTTCGGCAACGGCGAACTCAAGGCGCAGAGTGTTGTCGCCAAGGCGTACTTTGCCGGTCACGTCGATGTCGTAGCGGATGAAGGTGTTGTCCGTGCGGGCAATCTCTTCGCCGTTGAGGAAGATCGTGGCGATACAATCGACCTCTGAAAGCGTCAGGGTCAGATAGCCATCAATATCGGCCTCTTTCGCGGAGAAGACGCGATCCATGGTCCAAGCGGTTTCACCGACCCAAAGCACCTGCTTTTCGTTCTCGCCCCAATAGGGATCGGGGATCAAATCGGCATTCAAGAGCGCGGTATGCACGTCGCCCGGCAGAGCGATGGTGGTCGCAATGTCGCGCGAGATAGCGCGCAACGAAAAGTCACCGCCCAAAGACAGGGCGGCGTTATACGCCGGAACGGCCATGACAAGTCCTCCTCAACTGGCAAAAGGGCCAGTGCAATCGATTTCGATCGCCTTATTTGTAGCGGAGGGAATGGTGGCGTCTAGGGGGATGGGGAATATTTGTATGGAAGATGCCGAATGGTTGGCGCTGTGATTGGGTGACGGTGCTGCGTGTGCTCCACGCAATGCAGCAATGGCCTAATACTTGAGGTGAGAGCGCAGCGTAGACATCGCCTTTTCATGCGACTGCGTTGGGGCGTCGCTTTCAAGCGCTTGTTGGACTTTCGCCCGAAACCACTCATCGTAAGCGACGGGATCCGCAATCAAACCCGGTGGCAGTGTGCCTTCGTGCGCAACACGGGTGAGCAGTATGCGAACTGCATCGGATACGGTGAGACCAACATTGGCCAAAGCCTCAGATGCCTTAGCTTTGAGATCGTCATCGATACGAACGTGGAGCATGCTGGTTTTTGCGGCCATTCACAGAGTGTGTATCTCAAACGAGATACAGTCAAGAGTTGGCGTAGGCGGTGAGTGCAACCTCCTCGGGTCAAGCCCGAGGTTGACGGCTGGTGGGTGTTGGGAAACCAACGCAAGGGAGAATGGGAGGCAAGAATTCCCCCACCCCGGCCCTCCCCGCAAGGGGGAGGGAGAAGAAAGGTCGGTGACGACACCGGGCAAAAAGGCGCGTGGGCTTTGCGCTGGCAAGGCCCGCTCACCCGACCTGCGATCGACCTCTCCCCGTGGGGGAGAGGTGTAGAGAGATTTAGACGTCTGGGTCCAAAAATCCGCCGGATTGGCGGGACCAGAGTTGGGAGTAAATGCCGCCGGAGGAGAGGAGCTGGCTGTGAGGGCCCTGCTCGACGATCTGGCCTTTATCGAGCACGATCAACCGATCCATCATGGCGATGGTCGAGAGACGATGAGCGATGGCGATGACGGTTTTGCCGTCCATCAGCGAGACCAACTGTTCCTGAATTGCTGCTTCCACTTCGCTGTCGAGAGCGGAGGTGGCTTCATCGAGAACGAGGATCGGCGCATTCTTGAGGAGCACGCGGGCTATGGCGATGCGCTGACGTTGCCCACCAGAGAGCTTTACCCCGCGCTCGCCCACATGAGCGTCAAAACCCGTGCGCCCCTTCGCGTCGGTCAGGCCGGGAATGAAGCCGATGGCCTCCGCCTTTTCGGCTGCGGCGCGCATCATCTCTTCGGACGCATCGGGGCGACCATAGAGAATGTTATCGCGTACGGAGCGATGCAGCAGCGAAGTGTCTTGGGTCACAACGCCGATATTGGCGCGTAGGCTATCCTGCGTGATTTCAGCAATATCCTGCCCGTCGATAAGGATGCGGCCCGATTGACGGTCATAGAAGCGCAAGAGCAGGTTGACGATGGTCGATTTGCCCGCGCCGGAGCGGCCGACGAGGCCGATTTTTTCACCCGGCTGAATATGCAGATCGAGACCTTCGATAACGCCCTTATCCTTGCCGTAGTGGAAGGAAACGTTTTCAAATTTGATGTCGCCGGTGACGCGGCCAATAGGCTTTGCGCTCGGCTTGTCAGCAACCACACGTGGTAGCGAAATGGAGGAAATGCCATCGCGCACCACGCCGATGTTTTCGAACAGTGCTGACATTTCCCACATGATCCACTGGCTCATGCCCTGGAAACGCAGAACCAACGCAGCGGCAACGGCAATGGCACCGGGGGTCATATTGCCGTTGAGCCACTGGCCAATGCCGACGGCAAAGACCGAGAACAACAACACGCAGTTCATCACCGTAATGGTGGTGGTGAGCAGAGTGACGAGGCGCATCTGAGAATGGACGGTATCGAGAAAACCATCCATGCTTTCGCGGGCATAGCTCTCTTCGCGCTTGGAGTGCGAGAAGAGTTTTACGGTAGCGATGTTGGTGTAGCTATCGACGATACGACCGGTCATGACCGAGCGCGCGTCTGCCTGTAGCTCGGACACCTTACCGAGGCGCGGAATGAAGTGGCGCAACAGCAGAATGTAGAGCACCAGCCAAACGATGAAGGGCACCGCGAGCCAAGGGTCGCTCACAAACGCCAAGACGATTGCGCCGGTGAAGTAGACGGCCACATAAACAGTGACGTCGAGGACCTTCATCACCACTTCGCGCACGGCCAGCGAGGTCTGCATCAGCTTTGCGCCGATGCGACCCGCGAACTCGTCCTGGAAATAGCTCATCGACTGGCGAATGAGATAGCGGTGCGCCATCCAGCGGATACGCTGAGGGAAGTTGCCGAGCAGGGTCTGGTGGATCACCAGCGTATCGGCGAACTGCAAAACAGGAATGACGATGAGCAGAAGCACGGCCATGCCGGCCAGCTTCCAGCCCTCGTTTGCAAGGAAGGTTGCGCGGTCGGCAGTGCCGAGCCAATCAACGATGGAGCCCATGAAGCCGAAGAGGGAAATCTCAAGGATCGCCACCCCGGCTCCCATCACTGTCATGGCAGCAAGCCACTTTTTGGCACCGTGACTGTAATGCAGGCAAAAGCCCAACAGGGTTTTTGGCGGTTCGACGGGATCGTTGTGCGGATAGGCGTCGATGCGGCTTTCAAACCAACGGAACATCTTCACTCTCGTATAATGGCTGGCGCATGTCGCGCCGTAGAGTTTTCAAAACTTCTGGAGCGCATGGAGCCGAATTCTTGGCTGCGGATTACAGCAAGAACAGACGTGTGTCTTCCAGATTAGCACGTCAGGATAAGATGTGATGCTTTACCCTATTCCCGACTTATTTGACGCCGACGACTGGGCGACACGCTAGAGTGCCGCTTAAGATACACTCTAAGGCGGAGTCGGCAGCGCAGATTGCGCGCCCTACGTCACCCGAAACTTCAAGTCTTTGGACATTGCATGCGCACCGATAGTGATCACACGATTTATCTCAAGGACTATGCAGCGACCCCGTACCGGATCGTGTCAGTAGACCTCGATTTCTATATCACCGAGGAGAATACGCGCGTCCGCTCGCAGCTCACCATTGAACCGCGCGACGGCACCGAACCGGGCACTTCGCTGGTGTTGGATGGCGACGAGCTGGTGCTGAAATCCATCGCTATCGATGGCGCGCCTTTGGCGCTTTCAGCCTATCTGGCGGAACCGAATAAGCTGACGGTCGTCGAGCCGCCAAACCGCCGCTTCGTGCTGGAAGTTGAGACGAGCCTCAAGCCCGCTGAGAACACAAAGCTAATGGGTCTGTATCGCTCCAGCGGCACTTGGTGCACCCAATGCGAGCCCGAAGGCTTCCGCCGCATCACCTATTACTACGACCGCCCCGATATTCTCGCGCCGTTCAAGGTACGGATCACGGCGCCGCTCTCGGTCGCGCCGGTCTTGCTGTCGAACGGCAACCTCATCGATAAGGGGATTGCGGGCGACAATATGCATTTTGCCGTCTGGCAGGACCCGTTCCCGAAGCCGGCGTATTTGTTCGCGCTTGTCGCGGGTGATCTTGGTTCGATCCACGACAGCTTTACCACCATGAGCGGTCGCAAGGTCGAGCTCGGCATTTACTGCGCGCACGGCAAGGAAAGCGAATGCGACTACGCGATGGACAGCCTCAAGCGCTCCATGGTTTGGGATGAGAAGCGCTTTGGTCGCGAGTATGACCTCGACATTTTCAATATCGTTGCCGTTTCCGATTTCAACTTCGGCGCGATGGAGAACAAGGGTCTCAATATCTTCAACGATCGCCTCGTTTTCGCGAAGCCGGAAACCGCGACAGATGGCAATTACCACGGCATTGAACGGGTGATTGCGCATGAATACTTCCACAATTGGACCGGCAATCGCATCACCTGCCGCGACTGGTTCCAGCTGTGTCTGAAGGAAGGTTTTACCGTCTATCGCGATCAGGAATTCACCAGCGACGAGCGGAGCCGACCGGTGCAGCGCATCCATGATGTGCAGAATTTACGCGCCTCGCAATTCCCGGAAGATGCTGGTCCTTTGGCGCATCCGCCGCTTCCGGATAGCTTCCGCGAGATCAACAACTTCTACACCACCACCGTCTACGAAAAGGGCGCGGAAGTGGTGCGGATGCTAGCGACGCTGCTCGGTGAAGAGGGTTTCCGCAAGGCCTCGGACCTTTACTTCGACCGGCATGATGGGGAAGCCACGACCATCGAAGCTTTCCTCAAGGTGTTTGAGGATGCCTCGGGGCGCGACCTTAGCCAATTTGCCATCTGGTATCATGAAGCAGGGACGCCGAAGGTTTCTGTCTCCGATAGCTATGATGCCGCGAGCCAGACTTATACGCTGACGCTGAGCCAGACTATCGAGCCAACGCCCGGTCAGCCGACCAAACAGGACCGCGTTATTCCGGTGCGTTTCGGGCTTTTGGGTCCGAATGGCAGCGAGATGACTTGGACCGCGGTTTCTGGCGGGGTGGTTGAGGACGATCTCATCGTTCTCGACAAGGGTGAGATGACACTGACGTTTACGGGCGTTGCCAATAAGCCAGTGCCGTCGCTGTTCCGTGGCTTCTCGGCGCCAGTGAAGGTTGAGAGCAATCTCAGCCAGAACGATTTGTTGTTCTTGGCGCAGCACGACAGTGACCCATTTAACCGCTGGGATGCGGTGCAAACGGCCACCACGAAACTGATGGTCGACGCGGTCGCGGGCAAGGCTTGGACAGAAAGCGCCATCAGCAAGCTTGGTGCAGCGCTGGTTGATACGCTGGAAAACGGCAATCTTGACGATGCGTTTAAGGCGCAAGCGCTGGAAATTCCGGGCACGGGTGGCATTCTCCGCGCCATCGGTAAGGGGGTGAACCCCGAAGTTGTCCGTGACGTGCGCAACTCGCTGCTCCGCGAACTCATCGCGCCAATCGCTGATACGCTCGAAAAGCACTATCACGCGCTGGCGTCTGATGCCCCCTATTCGCCCGATGCAAAACCTGCTGGTCGACGGTCGCTGCGCAATCAGCTGCTGGTGTTGCTGGTGGGTGGTTCGGATCGCGGCGCAGCTTTGGCCAAGGCGCAATATGATAGCGCCGCCAATATGACCGATCGCTATGCGGCGTTGAGCTATGCTTCGGCCTATAACACTGCCGATGCACAGGCGATCCTTGGGGATTTCCGGACCCGCTTTACGGCAGACCCGCTGGTTCTCGACAAGTGGTTGATGGCCACGGCGATGTCGAGCGACGATGGTGTGGTGGAACGGATCAAGGCCATTATGACCGATCCAGAGTTCCCAAAAACCAATCCGAACCGTGTGCGGTCTCTGGTCGCCAGCTTTGCAATGAGCAATCTAGTGCAGTTTACGCGCCTCGACGGCAGCGGATTCCGCGTTGTGACGGACACCGTTGCGGAAATGGACAAGATCAACCCGCAGGTGGCCAGCCGCATTCTCACCGGGTTCCGGATTTTGCCAAACTTGGAAGCCCGCCGACAGGCCCTTGGTCGTTCTGCGTTGGAAAGCCTGCGCGCTCAGCCGAACCTCAGCCGAAACGTTAGCGAGATCCTCGACCGTATTCTCGCAGGCTAATATATTTACAAAACACCGAATTTGGCGGCGCACCCACGGGTGCGCCGCTTCATTATTCCTGAATTAGTACAACACTGGCAGCGTGCGTTCGCGAGACGTTCCGCGGGGCGATCTGTGGAGAACAATTTTTCTTCACCGCTAAGTGATTCAATCGACTCTCGTTTTTCCGCTGCCGCAAAAATTGCATTCAAACGAGGCTGGACAATCACAGGGTACATGATTCATACCTTGTTAAGGGCTGACCTTGTTGGGGCTTAACCCGTTTCAGTAGATGGAGAATTTTATGCGGTCGTCGGAGGTATCCGGCGCCGGCGCGCTTGGATTCCGCGCTGGCCAACTCAAAGCGAAGGATAAGCGTACTGCCCGCTTTGGCAATCGCTCGGTTGCATTGACCGCTTTTGCTGCTGCAGCTCTTTTCATCGTCTATGACGCAAATACGCTCCTCACCAACGGTGCTGACGGCATTGATGCCATCGGCGCATTGGTTGCCGCTGAGCTTGCTGCTCCAGCGCCCGATGTTATCGCCAGCGTCGCCAATGCAAGCATGATGACAGCATCGCCGCCGCCCGATGCGCTGACCGCAACTCCGGACACCGCGGTGCTTACCGAGATTGTCGGACACGGCGCGATTGCGCTTGGCCTTGCCGGGCTTGCGAGCTTTTTCGCAACGCGCCGACGCCGCGACGAAGATGTTTCTGAGATCGAAGCGCCCGTGGGCAGCTACGAGAGCCTATGCTCGGCAATTCCAATGGGACTTGCCTGCTGGACTGGCACTGGCGAGATGATCGTTTGCAACGCCGAATATCGCGCCCACCTCGACCACACTTCGGGCCAGCTGCGCTACAAAGAGGCCGTCAACGCGTTAATTGATGGCGGGCATATGAACACCGTCAGTGACGATGACAACGGCCGCCTGCTGGAACTCTACCGAGGCGATGGTACCTGCTTGCTGATTGACGAACGTCCGCTCGACGATGGTGGGTTTATGACGCTTGTCAGCGACATTACCGAACGCAAGCGCACCGAAGCCATGTTGGAAACCATCCGGCATGAGCAACGCCTGCTGGCGCGCAAGTATCACGAGGAAAAGCTCAAGGCGGAAGCGGCGAGCCGGGCGAAGACCAATTTCCTCGCCCATCTTAGCCACGACATTCGCACTCCGCTCAATCACATCATCGGTTTTGCCGATTTGATGCAGATGCAGATTTCCGGACCGCTCGGGGACGAGCGTTACGTCGAATATTCCCGCACCATCAAGAATTCCGGCGAGATCCTGCTGAACTCCTTCGCCGCTATTCTTGATCTGGCCGAGCTTGAGGGCGGGCAAAAGGCGCTGCGACATGATCCGGTGCTGCTCGACGAAGTTGTGCAGTCCGTTGTGGCGCGGTTCAAGCCGCAGACGCAGCGCGCGGGCATCCATTTTATCGTTGGCCCGCATACGGGCGCTGTTCTGCGCGGCGACCGTCTGGGTCTTACCCGTATGCTCGGCAATATCATGGACAATGCTGTTCGCTTCACCAAGACCGGTGGGCAGATCACATTGGCGACGTTTGCTGCCGACGATGGCGTTGTCATCGAGATCAGCGACACCGGCATTGGCATGAGCGAAGAGCGGCTTTCAACGCTCAGCCAGCCTTTTGCAATGGGCGACGCCACCTTCACCCGCACCAGCGGGCCAGGCTTGGGCATTTCAATCGCCCGCGCCATTGCCGAACTCTCTGGCGGCCATATCGCGATCGACTCGAGCCCATCGCTGGGTACGACCGTCGCGATCTCGCTGCCGCTCGACGCGGCAGCGGCACAACTCGCCGCTTAGCTAGAGCGCGTTAGCGCGCTCGTACCAAGCGGCGGCAGCGGCAGCGACTTCTCCTTGCATGTCAGCAATATCTGTCGCCAGCATGGCAAAGCTTGGGTAATGCACGAGCTGCGCCAAGAGGTCTTTAAACGCTGGCGACCACGCTTCCTCTTGAAAGGGCGACATGAGCGCAGAGCTCATCACCTGCAGGATCGTTGCATAGACCGACAAAATTTCAGCCAGACGTGCCCCCTCCGGGACAAGGCCAATCTCGCCGAGACGAGCGAGAACTCGACCTGTTTGTGCGCCCGGCAAGGCGATCTGGTTGAACGCGACAAGCTGGGCCGACTGCGCGATGAATTCGAGGTCCACCAGGCCGCCATTGGCGAGTTTCAGGTCGAAGGCGTGACGCGGCTTGCGCTCGCGGGCCATCAGCTCGCGCATGGTCACCACATCGTCGATGGTTTTTTGAACATCGCGCGGCCGCGCCATGATCTCATCCATTTCAGCGTGGAGACGCTTCTTGAGTTCGCCTGACGCGGAAACGACGCGCGCCCGGCTTAGCGCCAGATGTTCCCAAGTCCAAGCATTGCCCTTGTGATAAGCCTTAAAGCCCGCCAGCGACGAGGCAAGCGGCCCGGCATTGCCGGAAGGACGCAGGCGCATATCGGCTTCGTAAAGCACGCCTTCGCTTGTGGGCGCGGACACAGCCGAAACCAAGCGCTGGGTGAGGCGAGCAAAGTAATGGGATGCCGACAGGGGGCGCTCGCCATCACTCTCGATTTCTGGCGCGTCATAGAGCAGGAAGAAATCGAGATCTGATGCGTAGGTCATTTCGCGGCTGGCCATTTTGCCAAAGGCCAGGATGGCGACATCTGCCCCCGGAATGCGGCCATGGCGCACGGCGAACTCGTCCTGCACCTTTTCAAACAGGCGATGGAGGAGCGTTTCAGCAAGGGCCGTGAACTGCTCCCCTGCCCCTGCGGCGCTGACCGTGCCGGACAGGAGCCCAGCGGCAATGAGGAATTTCTGCTCCTGACCGATAATGCGGGCGCGGTCGATGAGCTCCTCATAGGAACGCGCGTCAGCCAGAAACGCGTCAACCTTGCCGACCAAAACGTCGCGATGGGTCACGTCATTGGCGAAAGCGGGATCGATTAACCCGTCCACGACATGGGCACGATGGATAACCGCTTCCGCCATGCGGGGCGCAGAGGCCATGAACTGAACCAGCAGTGTGCGCAATTGCTCGTGGTTACGCAGCAGGGCGAAGAGCTGCACACCGCCGGGTAGGCGCGACAGGAAGTTATCCATCCGCGCCAACGCTTCGTCGGCATTGCCCGCACGCCCGAGCGTGACAAGGAGAGAAGGAAGGAGCTCTGTGAGATGGGCGCGGGAGACGGAGGAGCGCGTTGCAGCGTAGGACCCGTAATGCCACTTCCGGACGGTCTCGATGGCCTTGTGGGCGTCAGCAAAGCCCATATTGGTGAGCGTTTCGAGGGTGCCCGGATCATCGTCAGAGCCGGTGAAGACGAGATTGCCCTCGCCCGAACCCAAGGTTTCACCCTCGGTGAACAGCTCAGCATAATACCGGGCAACACGCTCTAGGGCAGCGCGATAGCTGGCTTCAAACGTCTTGAGATCGGGCTCGCCCATCAAGCGGCCGATGACAGCGACGTCCTCTGGTGTGTCCGGCATAATATGGGTCTGCTCGTCGCGCAGCATTTGCAGACGATTTTCGATCGCACGGAGATACCAATAGGTGTCGGTCAGCTCTTTGGCGGTGCGCGGACTGATCCAGTTCGCCTCAGCCAAAGCGGCCAGAGCATAGGAGGTCGGACGCACGCGTAGCGACTTGTCGCGACCACCAGCGATGAGCTGCTGAGTTTGAGCGAAAAACTCGATCTCGCGAATGCCGCCGCGGCCGAGCTTGACGTTATGGCCTTCGACACGAATGTCGCCGACCTTTTTGGAAACGTTGATCTGGCGCTTCATCGCCTGAATGTCGGCAATGGTGGCGAAGTCGAGGTGCTTGCGCCAAATATAGGGTGCGAGGTCTTTGATAAAGGCGTCGCCGACCTGTTTGTCGCCAGCGCAAGGCCGCGCTTTGATCCACGCGGCGCGCTCCCAATTCTGACCACGCACTTCGTAATAGGCCATGGCGGAATCGACCGAAAGCGCGACCGGGGTCGAGCCGGGGTCGGGTCGTAGGCGCAGGTCTGTGCGGAAGACATAGCCGCCCAACTGCTGATCTTGCATGATGCTGACCAGTTTTTGGACCATGCGGGAATAGAGTTTCGTCGCTTCGCTCGGATCGGCCAAAACGGCTTTGTGCGGATCAAAAAACGCAACGATATCAATGTCAGAGGAGTAATTGAGCTCGCGACCGCCATGCTTGCCCAGAGCGAAGAGAGCGAGACCGGAATTGGCGGCGCAGGCCTCGTCGAGGGGGATGGTCAGCCGCCCCTTTTCCGCTGCCTGTCGCATGAGAAAATCGAGACCGGCCTCAAGCGCCGCGTCAGCAAGGTCGGACAGCGCCTCGGTGGAGCGTGCCGTCGTCCAGAGTTTGCCCACCTCGGCAACAGCGGCGAGCAGAGCGGTTTGCCCCTTGGCGCGCCGCAGCGAAACCATCAGCTCGTTCTCGTCAGAGGTTTGGCCGGCAGTTGCCACATCTGCCAGCAAGGCGGCGAAACTGGCGTCAGCGTCTCCCGACAAAGCGGTCGCCAACCACGACGCGTTTTTCCGCGCTAGATCGAGAAGATAGGGCGCTTGCTCGAGCAAGGGGCCAATAGCCACGGCATTGGCGGAAAAAACAGAGGCGTCACCATGCTCCAGCTCCGCAAGAAATGCATCGAACTGTGGGTGAGCGACGGCAGGAAGAGGAGAGAGCATATTTGACATGCTTAAGGCATAGCGCGCCGAAAAATGGCCGACAAGTCACACTGATAGCGCCAAGCGGCGAATTGTTTTGCCGCAGACGGTTAGCTGTTTGTCGGCAGCTCCAGAACGGCCCTTACGCCGGGCACATTGTCTTCAATGCTAAACCGGCCGTTATGCAATCGGGCGACCGCATTAACGAGCGCAAGGCCAAGACCAGAGCCGGGTTCAGACCGGCTAGTTTCGAGCCGCACGAAACGCTCAAGAACGCGCTCGCGGTCCTGCTCGGGAATACCAGAGCCATTGTCGCCCACGGCAATGCGGACAAAACCATTCTGGCGGGCCAGAGACACGTCAATACGCCCATTACTGCCATCTTCCGGCTTGGCATATTTGACGGCATTTTCGAGAAGATTGACCATCACCTGCCCGATCAATTCGCGGCTGGCATTGATGGTAATGCCGGGCTCAATATTGGCCACGACCTCAATGCCGCTGTCCTCGGCGACGGGGGCATAAAGTTCGGTCATATCTTCGACGATGGCAGAGATATCGGTCTCGACGAGAGTGCCGGATGGCGCGCCGGCCTCGGCGCGGGCGATCATCAATAGCGCATTGAAGGTGCGGATGAGGCGATCGCTTTCCGCGATGACCGTCTCCAGTGCCTGTTCGCGCGTCTCTTCGCTGGCGTTGTCGCGCAGCGCCGCCTCGGCCTGACTGCGAAGGCGGGTCAGCGGCGTTTTGAGATCATGGGCGACATTGTCTGTGACCTCTTTGAGGCCCTGCAGCAATTGCTCGATACGATCCATCATGGCGTTGAGGTTTGTCGCCAGACCGTCAAACTCATCATTGCGGCTCGTGACCGGCACGCGCTCCGACAAATTGCCGGACATGATTTTGGTGGAGGTTTCGCGGATCGTATCGATGCGTCGCAGCACGCGCCGCGCGGTCAGACCGCCAGCGATGATCGAGAACAAAATAATGCCGACCACGCCAACAAAGAAGCTCTGCAGGATGATGGCGGAAAAGCCGCGCTGCTGCCCAACATCTCGGCCCACCACAAGGCGCAGGCCACTCTGCAGCGTAATAGAACGCGCAATCGCTACGCCCGTGAACTTGGGCCGTTGCGGCGAACCATTCATCTCATCGAGCGGGTTTTCACGTTCATAATCAAAATTATAGACTCCGGGCTCCTGCAAAACCTCAGGCGGCATTTCGGTGACATTGCCCAGCATGTACTGGCCATTCACATCACCAAGGAAATAGAGCCCCGGTCCCGGTCGAGCGGAGATTTGGTTGACGGCCAGCGCCAAGGTCCGCAACCCGTCAGACGCTTCAATCTGGAGCAACTGCCGGATTTCACTGTCAATCTGTTTGGCTTGTTCGCGCTGGATTTGGAGCGCCGACTGCCACGAGATGAAGCCAATGAGCAGAATGGCGAAAACGCCGAAGATGGCAATGAAAGTTGCCGTCAGACGAACTGTGGATGTGCGCCAAACCTGAGCGAAATTGCGCAGCAATGCTCTAGTCCCGGATCATATAGCCAGCACCACGCACGGTATGTAGCAGCGGGGACGCATGGCCCTTGTCGATCTTTGAGCGCAGCCGGGACATATGGACGTCGATGACATTGGTCTGGGGATCAAAGTGATAGTCCCAGACGTTCTCGAGCAACATCGTGCGGGTCACAACCTTGCCCGCATGCTTCATGAGATATTCGAGGAGGCGGAACTCACGGGGCTGAAGAAGGATGGTTTCGCCATCGCGCTCGACTTTTCGCGATAGACGATCAAGCGACAACCCACCCACAGAATAGCTGGTGGCAGCTTCGGAGGGGCTGGAGCGGCGCGCCAGCACTTCGACACGCGCAAGCAACTCGGTGAAGGCATAAGGCTTGGTCAGGTAATCGTCGCCCCCTGCCCTCAGGCCGGTGACGCGGTCGTCGACTTCGCCAAGGGCGGAAAGAATAAGAACGGGGGTCTGATCGCCTTCGGCACGCAGGCTTTCAATGATGGACAGACCATCGCGGCGCGGCAGCATACGATCAACAATCAGGACGTCGTAGTCCATGCCCGAGGCCATCGCATAGCCGGTTTCGCCATCGGCAGCATGGTGGGTGACATGCCCTGCTTCATCCAAGCCTTGGATGAGATAGCTGGCCGCCTCGCGGTCATCTTCGATCAGCAGGATTTTCATGCCCAGTACCCCATCGGACAGAAGAAGCCCCGGAGCGTACTCCGGGGCTCAGGATCAATTATTCGGCGAGCGGCAGGCCGATGAAACGGGTCGCGCCATTACGGTCGACCATGATCAGAGCCGTATTCAAGCCCTTGCCTTTAACACCTTCAATGGCCTTGTCGAAGTCCGCAGCGCTGGCAACGCTTTGGTTGTCTACCTGGAGAATGATGTCGCCTGTTGCCAGACCGCGTTCGGCAGCTTGCGAGCCGTCTTCAACGCTCTGCACCAGCATACCGCCCGAACCGTCGCCGTTTGGCACCAGAGCCATGCCGAGGGTCTTGGTGACTTCTGGCTCAATCACTTCCGGCGCTGGCGCTTCTTCGTCGGTCGTCGCATTCGCGACTTCTTCAGTCAAAGTGCCCAGCTTAACTGAAAGCTTGGTCTCAGCGCCATCGCGCCACAGTGTCAGCTCCACGGTAGAGTCTGGAGCGTGGCTGGCAATGGTACGGCTCAGATCGAGGGCATCATCGATCTTTTCGTCATCGACCATGAGGACAATGTCACCAGCTTTGATACCGGCTGCCGCAGCAGGACCGTCAGCGCTTGGGTTGGAAATGATCGCACCGGTCGCGGTCGAGAGACCTACGCCCTCAGCGATGTCCTTGGTGACGTCCTGGATCGCAACGCCGAGATAGCCGCGCGTGACCGAGCCAGTATCAATCAGCTGATTGACGATCTGCTTAACGGTGCTTGCCGGGATGGCAAATGCGATACCGACGTTGCCGCCGTTTGGCGAATAGATGGCAGTGTTCACGCCAACCACTTCACCATTGACGTTGAACGCAGGACCACCCGAGTTACCGGTGTTCACGGCAGCGTCAATCTGCAGGAAATCGCCATAGCTCGAACCGCCGATGTCACGACCCTTGCCCGAGATAACACCAACAGTCACGGTGCCACCGAGGCCAAAAGGATTGCCGACGGCAACGACCCAATCACCAACACGGCTTGCCGTGTCTTCAAAGGTCACGAACGGCAGGTCTTCGCCTTCGATCTTGAGAACAGCCAGGTCAGTGCGTTCGTCAGTACCGACAACGGTTGCTACCTTTTCGGTGCCGTCTTCGGTGATAACGGTGACCTTGGTCGCGTCGCTCACAACGTGATTGTTGGTGACGACATAGCCGTCAGCGGAGATGATGAAGCCAGAGCCGGCAGCCATGAACTGGCGTGGGCGCGGCGCCCGGTCTGGTGCTTGGCCGCCACGTGGGCCACCGAATTGATCAAAGAAATCACGGAAGGGGTGATTTTCTGGCAAGTCAGGGAAATTGAACTCGAAGTTGAAGTCGCGGCCACGGCGCTCAACTTGGCGGCCAGGCGCTTCGGCTTCAACGAGAATGGAAACAACCGCAGGTTGGACGGCTTCAACCAGATCAGCAAAACCTTGCTGAACGTTAGCCTGAGGGACCACGATCTGAGCGGCATTCTGATACTGCGCGTTAGCCGCAGAGCCAGTCAAAACGTAAGCGCCAGTAACGCCACTCACACCAGCAATGATCGCTAGTGCGGATGCGCCGAGCCAGCGACGGGTGCGCGAAAGAACAGTCGAACGCATGAGAATGTATCTCCTAGGGTTAAGCTCAAACTCGCTTATGGGGATACATATGGAACGGCACGCCTTTCTTTGAAGTTGCGTGCACATTAAGCTTTAGCAATGTTGGCGGCGCGAATGTGGCGGGAAGCGTCCTACTTCCCGTTACGGAGTTCGTCGAGGGCAGCCTGCTCCTCTGCGGTCAGCTCGGTGATGCTGGTGCCAGAATGTTTACGGCGGGCAAACATTAAGCTGATCAAGCCGACGATTAAGAGCGCTGGCGCAGCGATCCACAACAGGATCGTATTGATGTTCAAACGCGGGTTGAGCAGCACAAATTCGCCGTAGCGATCGACCAAAAATTGCTCGACCTGTTCGTTGCTATCGCCTGCGACAAGGCGCTCGCGCACCAAAACCCGCAAGGATCGCGCCAGATCCGCGTCACTGTCGTCGATAGATTGGTTCTGACAGACCATGCAACGCAGACCCGCGGAAATATCGCGGGCCCTTTGTTCGAGAACAGGATCAGGCAAAATCTCGTCCGGACGCACGGCATAGGCCGTGTTGGTCAGCGACAGGAGAATAGTGACGAGTAAGATGAACCGCTTCATGCTGCGGCCTCCGCGACAGGCTTCTTCGCTGTCTGAGGCGCGCCAACGCGCAAACGACGATCAGTCAACGAGAGGAAGCCAGCGAAGGACATGACCAAACATCCGATCCAGATCAGAAGGATGTAAGGCTTGTGCCAAACGCGAATGACATGGGTATCATCCAGCGGCTCGCCGAGCTGCACATAGAGCTGGGAGAAACCATAGGAGTTGATCGCAGCCTCGGTGGTTGGCGAGCCCTGACCGACGTAATACCGGCGCTCAGCAGCAAGCTTTGAAACGTCACCGCTTGTGGAGGTCACCGTGAAGAAGCCAGTATCGGCCATGTAGTTTGGCCCCGGCACTTCGGCAAATTGATCGAAGGTAATCGTGTAGCCAGCAAGCTGAGCCTGCTCGCCCGGATTAAGCGTCGTCACCAACTCGCTTTCCCAAGCGGTAACACTGACAATCCCGAGAACGGTGATGCCCAAGCCCAAGTGGCCAATGGCGGTCGACCAAATGCTGCGCGGCAGCCCAGCCAGACGGCGTAGGCTATCCGAGAAACGGATGCGGCCAAGTTTGCTGCGCTCGATGAGTTCAGCAACGGACCCGAAAACGACCCAGAAGCCCAAGAGCAAGCCAATCGGCACCAGCGAAATCGAAACACCACCCAGCGCTGAGAGGAGAATGGTCAGGAATAGGGCCAAGCCACCGAGAGCGGCCAAACGCTGCGCCACGGCCACGATATCCGCACGCTTCCACGCCAACAAAGGACCGAAAGGCAGCAGGATAAGCAGCGGAACCATCAGAGCGCCGAAGCTGACGTTAAAGAACGGCGCACCAACGGAGATCGTCGTGCCGACCAAAGCGTCGAGCAGCATTGGGTAGAGTGTACCGACCAGGATTGCGCCGGTCGCGGTCGCGAGGAAGAGATTGTTGAGGATCAACGCTCCTTCGCGGCTGATGGGGTGGAACAGGCCACCCTGACGCAACGCTGGCGCGCGCACTGCGAACAAGACAAATGCCGCGCCAATAAGCACCGCCAGAATGGCAAGGATGACCATGCCGCGGGTCGGGTCGGACGCGAAGGTATGAACCGAGGTTAGAATACCGGAGCGGACGAGGAATGTACCGAGGAGCGACAGCGAGAAGGTGATGATGGACAGAAGAATTGTCCATATCTTGAGCGCGTTACGCTTCTCCATAACCAGCGCCGAGTGCAGCAATGCTGTACCCGAGAGCCATGGCATAAAGCTTGTGTTTTCAACCGGGTCCCAGAACCACCAGCCACCCCAACCCAACTCGTAATAGGCCCAGTATGAGCCCATGGCGATGCCGAGGGTCAGGAAGGTCCAGCTCAGCATGGTCCACGGACGCACCCAGCGCGCCCAAGCCTGGTCAATACGACCCGAAATCAGGGCCGCGATGGCGAAGCTGAAGCAGATCGAAAAGCCCACATAGCCCAGATACAGCAGCGGCGGGTGAATAGCCAAACCGATGTCTTGCAGCACAGGGTTGAGCCCTGCCCCTTCGAGAGGAGCCGGGTTCAGGCGCTCAAATGGGTTTGAGGTGAAAATCGTAAAACCGGCGAAGGCAGCGGTCATCAGGCTCTGGGAGCCGAGCACCAAGTTCTTCAAATCGCTCGGTAAATTGCGGCCAAACGCGGCGATCATCGCACCAAAGAGCACAAGGATCAGGACCCAGAGAACCATGGAGCCTTCGTGATTGCCCCAAACGCCAGAGATTTTGTAAATCAGCGGTTTGAGGGAATGCGAGTTGTTCGCCGCGAGCGCCAGACTAAAGTCCGACTCCATGAACGCCTGAACGATTGTGGCAAATGCTACAGCGACCAGCACCAGCTGGAAAATCGCCGCTTGGCTCAGAACGGCGGCGAGGCGATCGCCGCGTCGCCACAGGGTCAGGCCACCAACGGCACTAACGCAGGCCAGAGCAAAGGCAAGAATAAGCGCGAAGTGACCTAATTCGATGTTCATTCGGCCGCCTCTGGGTACCACTCGCCCTTTTCTTTGAGGGCTTCAACGACTTCACGCGGAACATAATTCTCATCATGCTTGGCGAGGACGTTGGTCGCAAGGAAGCTGCCGTCCGGCTGGATGCTGCCTTCTGCGACAACACCCTGACCATCGCGGAAGAGGTCGGGCAGAATGCCAACGAACTTAGCCGTGATCTGATCGGCACCATCTTCGATAATAAAAATATTGTCCTGACCGGAGCGAACCCAGCTCTTGTCCTGCACCATTCCGCCAAGGCGGATTGGCTGGCCAACAGCCACTTCCTTGGTTGAGATGTCAGCAGGCGTATAGAAGAACACGATCTGGTCGCGCAGCGCGGTCAAAACCAAAGTGGTCGCCAAAGCCAAGACAACAGCCAGGCCAGCAATAACAGCAATACGCTTCTGCTTACGGGTCATGCCCTTGCGACGGGCGGGAGCCTGCATGGTCATCGCGTGCCTCCATTCAATTTAAGACCGGCGCCGAGCGCCAGAGAGTCAAGTTCACCGCGATCAAAGGTCAGCGGATAGGCAACAACGGCAGCATCAAAAGCGCGCTGCGCATTATCCAAATCGTCTAGCACAATGTAGGACTGAACCAGTTGTTGCCATTCTTCGATCGTGCCGCCGGACGCATAGAGGCGTTCAGACAGGCCACCGACCATTGCGGCGATCATTTCATTTTGCTGCTCGAGCGTATTATCGACGCCGTCATTCTGCGCGACGACTAGGCCCTGACGAGCGGCGGCGAGCCACGGCTCCGTGCCTTCAGCCAAAGCAATCGCGGCGCTCCACAAGCGCTCAGCTTCGCGGTAATCTTCAACACGCATCGCTTCAGCCGCCAGATAAAGACGCGAGCGCGCATGTGTTGGATCTTCAGCGGCCTTTTGCAGAGCAGCAATTGCGTCTTCCGCGCCTGCTCCCGTCGGTTCAGACAAGCGCGCTTCGGCGAAGGCGGTCAGGAGCTCAGGCGTTTCGCCGCTCAGATCCATCAGCGTACGGAAAGCATTGGCGGCATCATCAAACCGACCCAACTGCATATACGCAGGGCCAATGACGGCCCAACCGCGCACATCGTCCGGTGTTTGCTTCAGGCGTTCTTCGATGCTCGCGATTGCAGCATCGAGATCGATCGACTGCGCAGCAACGTCCTGCCGCTCAGCAAGTGGGTTTGCTGGCAAGTCGGGACTACCGAGGAAGCCATAGATACCAAATGCGATCGCAGCAACCGCAACAGAGCCGGCGATAACTGGTGCACGACCCAGTTCGACACTCGACTTAGGGCGAGCATCTTTGCGTGCCCTGAGCATTTCCCGAGCCAGTTCGCCCTTCGCTGCGCGCGCCTGCTCTTCGTCGAGCTTGCCGCTCGCGAGGTCAGCATCAATGCCCTCTAGCAATGCGCGGAATTGATCCGTCTGCTCTGGCATTTGCGCTGTTGATGAATTGACCATTCTCCCAGCGCCCGCATAGACTAAAGCAACGCAGGCTGCGGCTGTAATGGCGATGGCAATAAACCAGAAAATCATGGGGCCTAAACGCTCGTCTGCCACGGTCGGCAATGGGTTTGCATGTATAGTCCGAATATGGCGAAATGCCACCCGTTGCCTGCTCAAAAATGGGGACGCTTTGCCACAGGATGGTCAGGCCATGGCAGCAATCCAAAATGACCAGTAAGCTTTATGACTTTGCCATCATTGGAAATAGTCCAGCGACTAAGCTCCTCGCGGCGCTCCTGACCCGTGATCACAAACGACGTTGTGTTTTACTCGGTGATAATCAGGTGCGCTTCAGGCTGCCACAGTTCAGCTGCAGCTCGTTTGCCCCACTGACGCGGCCCGAGCATTGGAGCCTGCTCGAACAGACCATTCTAGAAACACTCAAACTCTTGGGTCGAATAGGCGCAAAAGCCGCTATTCGACGCGGCAACGCCTTGTGTTTAGCTCAAAACCAATTGTCCCGAGAGACCCTCTCTCACATCCGCACAATGGTGGCCATACACGGCCACACAGCGCAGGTGACCGGCCCTCACCTATTGCCGAGCGATAGCATCGGTTTTTCTTTCGCTGACCAAGTCCACCTCGATCTCATTGGGGTTGAGCCTCATTTGAACCGCTGGCTGGATGACCTCGGCGTTCTTCGTGCGACAAGCCAGGGCCTAAAACTGCTCAAGGACGGGTCTTCGACATTAAGCATCGGAGACGAAACACTCGCGTTTCGGCAGACAATTTTCTTGGATGACCAAGCGTTAGTCGATCACCTACCTCTGCCTCAGTGGCCGCGCGTTGTCCGTCGACAAATCTATTCTAGCCTTCTCATTGCACCCAATCGGCCACTGGTAGCGCCCATGGTCTTTGACATCGACAGCGGGTCGTCCCTCGTGAGCCTGTCCGGGGGCGGTGTGAACCTGATGGCTGTCGGCGATACTACCCTCGCCTATGCTGATGCTGAGCGGCTGCTAGAGACCATTGGCGGCGGTGAAATCGTCGGGCAACGCCACTTCACGCGGCTCCTCACGACAGACGGCCTGCCGGCATTTGGGCGCGTGGGGATCGGTTCGGGCGCAGACGTTGTGTTGTCGGCGGAACCATATGCGAGCTTTTTGGTGCCCGCACTGGCGCGTTGGATCGGGGGCGTCCCAACGGAGACTGAAGCTGCATATTTTGCGGAACGCTTGGTCACACGCTCAAACAAATCGCTGTCAGAAGCTGTTCCGACACGCATAGCGAGCTCGTCATGAACCGAACTCCCGCCCGGCTCCCCGCCGACAGCGCAAGCGGCTTTTCAGGTCAGTGGATTGATCGGTCACGACCCGTAAGTTTCCGGCTCAACGGACGCATGTACTCGGGCTACGCTGGCGACACTGTTTACTCAGCGCTCGCCGCGTCGGGCATTATCAGCTTGGGTCTCCATTCTCGCTTTCCTATCGGTCTTGCAGCGCGATCGTTGCCTCACATTTATCCTGTCGAGGCGCTCAGCGATGTGGCCGCAGCATTTCCCATGGCGCGCACGCCGATCACGCCTGGAGCCAATTATGTCACGGCTCCCAAGCCCCCTATTGGCGGCCTCAGGAAACTTTTTCAAGGAGGACATACGCTCGGCCTCGCGCTCGATGGCGTTCGCCAAATTCAGCCGTGGCGCAACGCGACTGCGGCAGAGCACCTAGGCGCTGATGTGGTGATTGTCGGAGGCGGTGTTGCGGGGATGGCCGCAGCTCTAGCAGCGTCGCGCCGGAACTTGTCCGTTATTTTGATTGAGGCTGATCAAGCTCTAAGAGGACATTCCGGGCTGTTCGGCGCTCAAGAGGGCGAAGACAGCGCTGAAGCCGCCATGCTGCGTCTCAGCCAGACTGTCACCACCAACCACAATATTCGGGTCCTGCTCAACAGCCAGGCAATTGCTATCCGGCAAGGCATGGTGCGGGTGCATAGCATTGAGACGCATGGGGATGGTGTCACCAGCACACTACTCGACATCGCGGCCCCGCACTTGGTCATTGCCACAGGCTCCGTCGAGCGGCTCCCGCTCTTTTCAGGCAACCGCTTACCCGGCGTCATTGGCTCACTGGAAGCTTATGAGCTCGCGACCCGCTTCGGCATATGGCCGGGTCGCTCAGCGCTGTTTGCGACCAGCACAAACACGTCCTACCGCCTTGCCGTGAAGGCAAGAGAAGCGGGCATTGCCGTCAATCGAGTTTTAGATACTCGCCCCAATCCGGCTTCACGCTATATCGAGTTCAGCCGTGCTTACGGCTTGGTTCAGGTGCCGTCGAGTTACGTCGAACATGCGCGCTTCACCGGCTCAACTTTGCATGTGCACTTTGATAGTGCGAACCAAGAACCCGTCACGACGTCACGATTGATCGTCAATGGTGGGTGGCAGGCCAATCTGGACCTTTGGCATATGGCGGGAGGGAAGAGCCATTGGAACAGCAAAAATCACTGCCTTGAGGTTATCGGTGCGCTAGAGGGCATTGCCCTCGCCGGAAGCGTCGCCGGATATCAAACGCGGACCGCCTGTATCCAGAGCGGGGCTGATGCGATTGATCTTCTCTTCGGAAGCCCCAGAAAGCAAATTGAAGAGGTCTTGATAGACCCGCTCTATGAAACACCCGATGCGCCACTGGCCATCGCACGAACGGAAGCGTCCGTGCCAAGCTATTTGGATGCCAGCACGTCCTATCTCGCTCGACCACAATCGGTCCAGAATGCAGCCGACCCGCTGCCCGCAATATCCGAAATGGCCGTAGCGCTGTCCCTCAACGATATTACGGCAGCGACTTGTCTTGGCTGGATACCAGTCACCATGGCCAGCACGGTCGCGGCGGAACGCACTCCATCGCCGCCCTTAGGCCTGAAGACGGACCTCGAACCGACAGTACACGTGGCACCAAAAACGGATGTACCGACCTTTCTGTCGGGGCGTTACGGGGAGCAAACGAAGGTGGTAAAACTCTTCATCGCCGATCAGCGGATGGTTTCGAGCGGATCGTTGATCTTCCGTAACTCAGACAGCCGGGAGGCGGACAAAGCGATTGGCGTGGTGCTGCGGCACAATCCTGAAGGACCAATTGCGCTTTTAACGGCGGAGGCGTTCCAAGCGGCGCTCCCCGTTTCTATTCGAGATCAGGGCAGCACGATCGCTGCCCGGATCGAAAGCATTACCGATTAGCCACGACGCTCGGCAGCAGCGCGAGCACGGCGCAGGGTTTCGGCATATTCAGCGTTGAAACGAATTTCCGCCATCTGGATTGCCGCATCCAGTCGAGCGCCGTTCACAGTATCACTTGGATTCTGGCGAGCGGCGTCGAGGCAACGCTGAATGTGAATTTCTAATGCCTGCGCAGATTGGGTCCACGCTTGGTCATAGACCGCATTGAGCGCCAGTGACTCGCGGCTATCGCGCACGGCAGCCAGCAGATACATGCCGCTAATTGCGCTCAAAATCTTGTCGTTGTCCAAACGGTCAACGCCCTCGCGGGGCTTGCGCAGCGCCTGATTGAGATCTGGCACAACTTCCTTGAGGCGAGGCTCAACCCGATCAGAGACAGATTTGGTTAGTGCCGCCAGAACCTTCGTGGCCGAGCTACCGCGGGTGAACTCAATATTGCCGGTCAGCGCACGTACCAAGCGATGGTAGCGATCCAGCCCACGACAAACCATATCGACGTCCGCAAAGGGACCGCTCATCCGCAGATACTGAAGCTGGTTCTGCGCATGCGCCAAGAAGGCTTCCACAACCGGATTAAACCCATAGCGCGCTACAGCGTCATCCGTGTTCTTGCCACAGATCTTGAGCATGGCCGTAATCATGCGCGAGGGGTTCGACACATGTCCCAGTGCTGCCTGGAACATCAGGGCCGCCAGATGGGCATCCTTGAGAGGCATGGATTGAATGGCAGTCGCCATTGCAGCGTCGTCGTTGATCGCGTTGATCGCCTTCCCGAACGCCTGCGCCTTTGGCAAAAGCGAGCGCGCGCGCAGCGCCGACATGACGACTTCGATTTCTTCGCGTGCTTTGTCGCGACCGTATTGCGCGCGGAAACGATGGAGGCGCTCGATATCGCCATCAACCTCGTCAAGCGCTGCGCGCATACGTTGGAGAATTTCGGGAATTGCGGGGGCTAGGTCACCAGACCGTAAAGTACCCTTTTCGACCGCGGCAGCTGAAACAATGTCACTGGACAGGTCACGCAGGACCCAAGTCCAAGCTGCGTCGGCGGCATCGCGACTAATCGAACCTGAGAATGAGTAGAGCACCGGCTCTTCAACAAGGATCGGATCAATAAGCCCGCAAAAAGGCTTCGAGCGGGCAGATGCGCGGCTAGAGGAACGGCTCGGCACAGACGCTGGTACGTCAGTTTTTGGGGCGGTCTGGCTCATTGACACTTCAGGTTTGGGGTAGTCCTAACCCCAAACCTAAATGGCGATGGTAAATAAACTTTTTCTTTCTTGACCCAAATATGGATCAAGCTGCGCTCTGGACCACGTTCCAGTTGCCAGTACCCTCGCGGCAGGCCGTGCCTTTTTTCACATATTCAGCGCCATTGATCTTCACGGTATGCGTGAAATCGCGGCAATCGAGATTGTTGACACGTACGTAAGGGCCAACGGCTACCGAGCCAGTTGTGCCACGATCACCAGCCCACTGACGCGGTGCGCCTGGACGGCCAAACTGCAGCGCATAGAATTGTGCGCTATTGGCTTCACTCGAATCCTTGGCGGTCATCAGGCTGACTGCTGCCGGGTCAACGAAGCCGTTGGCGATGGAGGTTGTCAGGCGTGCTGTCTGTACGACCTGTGCGGCAGCAGGCACCATCGGCTGCATCACGACCGGCGCCTGTGCGACCGGCGCTTGATAAATCTGCTGGGGCGCATTGCCAGTGCTCGAACAGCCCGCAAGGGCCAAGGCCAACAGCGGAGCGGCAATTAAAGCGGTGCGATTCATATTCAAACTAGCCCTCACGGTCAATCTGTCGGTACTTGTTGGCCTATTGCGGCGAAAGTGCGTCACCCGGCATTTTGCCGTGTCACACTTCCTAGACGCGCGGAGGGCAGCCGGAGTTCCACCAAGAGCCCGCCTAATGTTGATCGCTTCAAGTCCAAGCTGCCACCATACACGTCGACAAGCTCTTTGACGATATCCAGCCCGAGACCACTCCCGGGAGTCTTTTCGTCTAAACGCACGCCACGACGCAAAACTTTCTCTGCCTCCTCGGCAGACAATCCTGGACCGTTGTCATCAATGGTCAGGAGCAACTGAATTGTCCGGTCTTTTCGCTCGGTGAGAAATTTCACCTGCACTTCGCCGTTCGACCACTTGCAAGCGTTGTCGATGAGGTTGCCCGCCATCTCCTCAAAGTCCTGCTCGTCGCCGCGGAACCAGGGGAGTTTGGGGTCAATGGGATCGAGCGTCACCGTCGTGTCACGATGAATCTTATCCATCACGCGACACAGCCGCTCCAAAGCCAACTTCGCATCGGACTTTTTGCCAACGACGGAGGTGCGCGCGGCCAGGCGTGCGCGATCGAGATAGGTCGAGACCATCGTGCCCATCTTCTCGAGTTCAGCGGTCACAACTTGCGCCAGGGGACTTTTGTCGCTCCCGGCCTCATTGCGCAGCACGGCAATGGGCGTTTTTAGTCCATGGGCAAGATTGCCCACTTGGCTGCGCGCCCGCTCAATAATCTGCGTATTCGACCGGAGCAGCGCGTTGACCTCTTCTGCCAAAGGCGCAATCTCAACCGGATAGGTCCCTGAAATTTCTGGACTATCCCCCTCGCGCACAGCCTCCACCGCATCGCTCAGTCGAGAGATTGGTCGCAGGGCAAAACGCGCGATCACCGCACTCATAATCGCCAGCATGGCCCCGACCGCCCCTAGCACGATAAACGCTTGGTAGCGGAAGATTCCCACCTGTTCGAGAATCTGAGTCAGATTGCCTGAGACCGCAATAAAGTACCGCTCTTGATTGAGGTAGACGGCGCGCTCAATCACCCTCAGCTTGGTGCCAAAGGCATCTTCCACCACGGCGCTGCGGCGTCCCATGATGTCGAGCGGGTTTGAAAGTTCCGGCAAGTCGATACCGACAACGGAGTCCGAGAGGTTGACCAGTTCCCCCAGATCATTCCGGATAATCCAATACCAGCCAGACCGTGGTCGGCCGAAACGCGGATCGGCGAGCGCAATGCCAAGGTCACTTGGATCACCGGCTTCGAGGAGAGCTGCTGTAAGACCTTCGACGTTGAAGTCGACCTGCTCTGCAAGTGTACGGTCTTGTGAGCGCGAATAGAGTTCGCCCAGCAGAAAGCCTGTGGCGACGAGCGCCACCACGAGCCAGATAGCCGAGAAAATGAACAGCGAGGCCGCTATGGAGCCTTTACGCAGCACGAGCCGACCTCACGCGGCGCCATCGCCGACGATCTTATAACCCAACCCGCGCACGGTCTGAATGCAATCTTCCGGCAGCTTCTTGCGCAACCGGCCAACGAACACTTCGATAGTGTTGCTGTCACGATCAAAGTCTTGATCATAAAGGTGTTCGGTCAGTTCAGTGCGCGAGATGACCTTGTCCTTATGGTGCATCAAATAGCTCAGAACACGCAGCTCATGGCTGGTGAGTTTGATGGCGCTACCATCAACTGTAACCTTGCCCGATTTCACATCCAGGCGTACCGGACCGCAGGAAATTTCATTGCTCGCGTGACCCGCCGCGCGCCGCACGAGGGCGCGCACGCGCGCCAGCACTTCTTCCATGTGGAAGGGTTTGGCGACGTAGTCGTCAGCGCCCGCATCAATGCCTTGAACCTTGTCGCTCCAGCGGTCCCGCGCCGTGAGCAACAACACCGGCATTACCCTGCCGGCGCGACGCCATGCTTCGAGCACCGAAAGCCCGTCCATTTGCGGCAGACCAATGTCGAGGATCACAGCATCATAAGGTTCGGTGTCACCGAGAAAGTGCCCCTCTTCGCCGTCAAACGCGACATCCACCGCGTAGCCAGCTTCCAGCAAGGATTCTTTGAGTTGGCGGTTGAGATTGACGTCGTCTTCGACAACCAGAATGCGCATCCATTGACCCCGATAGAAATGACTTACTGCGCGCTCAATACCAAATTTTTGGCCTGACCGTCTGAGGTGAGAACAGCGATCACATAGACCATGCGCCCACCTTCATCACACACCTGCACATTCAAAATGTCCGCGCTCGCGTCGACGCCACCCGAAGCCAAGACGGCATCGAGAGACTTGATCTGCCCCGAGGAGACCGCCTCTTGGATCTGGCGCTTATCGAGGCAGCTCTGGGCCACAGCATCCTCTGTCGTCCCAAATGTGACGAACAGAGCCATAACGAGGGCCGCGGCGACAGCGAAAATGTTCAGGTTCGGTTTCATGAAACCATCAATACAAGCAGTTTGCTGAATGGGACCTGAATGAGGCAATCAAACGAAACAAACTGTATGGGCATAAGGAAAAAGCGCGCCACCCTTCACGGGCGACGCGACAAGTATCATTCAGCGCGGATGCAATGACAAGGCGCTAGCTCTGTGCCAACACCCCCTTCACGCTTTTGCGTAGGAACACAAAGGCCAAAGCCTCGATGATCAAATTCCCCACTGACGCTTGGTCAAAGGCGGGCAGATCAATGCCCAAAAGCTGCGCCAGTCCCACCAGCAACATGATCGTAGACACAATATAGGTTTTGTAGCCGTCCAACATTGGAAGTCCCTCCAGTTGCGTTGACGTCTGATTTTCGCCCGCCATGCCAAGAGCGGCCGTGCGGACCAAACTCACCCGGCGCGTCCACCCTTTTCCGAAAGTGACAAACGTTCCGAGTTTTCCGAGAAAGCCCATGCGCTGATCACACAAGGCATTGATGAGCAGCCTTGGCCGGGCACGCGCCAAAGCGCCCAGCGTCACCGGGCCAATCATGCCGTCAGCCGGAACAGCGAGGCAGACCTGCAGCGCCTTGATTGCGCGGCTCGGACCGGAATCGACCGCATAGTCAAACACGGCCAGATCAACACCGGCGGGCATTTCGCCAGCACGACAGACGCGCCAATAGTTCGCCTCATAAATCGCCGCGGCCTCAGCGCGTGTCAGCGCCCGCACCGCCGCTTTTGGCAGTTGCGTGAACGGCACCACGCCCCGCCAATGCGCGAGCGCTTTTCGCGTTATGCCCATGTTGGTCGCGCCGCCCCGATCGAGCGGATGATCAACATAGCCTCCCTCGTGGGCCAGAACATGCGCCAGGCAGCGCTCAAAGCCTTCACTCATCGAACACTGCCTCCGCCTTGTGCCCGGCGCCAAGCAGCGGGCTCACCGGTTCGACACGCCAAGTAAAACTGCTGGCGAGGACCCCAAAATCAGCGATCTGCTGTGCCTCTGAATAGACAGCTGAGGCTGTGCTCACCGCAAAGCGACGCACCTCAATGCCACTCGACACCACGCTCAGCTCATAGGCTTCCGGGATGTATTCCAGCGGCGGGTTCGCCCCGCTCCATCCATCCCCAACCGCACGACTGCGTCGTTTCCAAGTGAAGATGATGTCGTCATTGGGCTTTCGCTCTGCCACGAGATGTCCGGGTGCCAAAGGCAAAACCGGCGCAGGGTCTGGCACAATGCTCAAGGCGACTTCTGTCATCAGAGGTCAGAGGCGCCGACACCACAGTTCATCGCCCCTCACCCGACTTCGGGGGAGGTCGGGTTGGGGCTCAAAGTCCCCGCAACCGCGGCCGCGCATCATTAAGAAGCAGCTCCGTAATCCCCCAGACGAGCGCATCCACCCGATCCGGCGAATGCCCATCGGCCTTGCCATCCGGCCCAAAGGCGCAGAGCTCATCTTCAAGCGCCACCAGCCCCTCAACATGAAACACCAATCCACGCCCATAAAGCGCCGCCACCGGCTCCGCTCGTAGCCACTTGCCTCGGCTCGCCCGCACAGCCTTCATCGGCACTGACGGATCAACCTGCTCGATCATCGTCCGCACCAGATCGCCGCCCTGGTTCACCTCCACCACGAGACAATCCGCCTGATGCGCGTGATAGGCCGCCACCGCCCGCCGCGCCCAAGCCAAAGGCGGCGAGGGTTTGAGCGTTGCGTCTTCCAGCACCACAGCGTGCTCGCCGACGCGCCCAACAACGATAATCCCGCAAGCGTCTGACTTGGCCGTCCCCGTCACCGGCGGATCCACTGCCACCACCACGCGGCCTAAACTCTCGGCCACACCGCGCTTAAACATTGCCCTCTGCCATAGCGCATTAGGCAAGTCCTCGATCATTTCCCCGTCGAGTTCCTGCCGCCCCAGCACGCTCCCCTCGTAGCGCGCCACCACCGCATCGAGAAAACTCGGCGCCAGATTTCGCGCATTGTCCGAGGTCCGCATTCTCACAGTCTTTGTGTGCTCGTCCGCCAAAAGTCTTTTAATCAGCCACGTCGGTCGGGGCGTTGTTGTCGCCAACTGCCGTGGACGATCCCCCAATCGCAGGCCAAACTGCAACATGTCCCAAGCCTCCTCGGCATTGGGCCATTTGCCAATCTCATCGCACCATGCGGCTGCAAATTGCGGCCCGCGAAACCGCTCCGGGTCCGAACCCGTCATAATCGCGGCCTCCCCCCCATTGGGCCAGATCAGCCGCGACTTTCCGCGTAAAACAGGACGTTCCTCATCCGGATGCACCGCCAGCAAGCCGCTCTCGCCGCGCACCATGATGTCCACCGCCTCGGTCATGGTTTCGCCGACCAGCGCAATGGGCCCGATGCCGCGTCGAGCCAGCCGCCGCACCCATTCCGACCCGGCTCTGGTTTTGCCCGAACCACGACCGCCGAGCAGCAACCACGTCGTCCAGTCTCCCGGCGGCGGCTTTTGCGCGCGTCTGGCCCATTTGGGCCAGCAGAAATACATTTTATAGGCCTGCTCATCGGTGAGGCCGTCGACCCGTCGCGCGTTATTTTCGCTCGGACTGGTCAAGACGCTTGATCAGTTTATTGCGAATATCCGTCATATCGCGACGACTGGGCGGCTCCACATTGCGCTCGCTCGCGCCCATCTTCAGCACGGCATCGAGCGTCTTCACCTCAGCGGCGAGCAGTTTGGATTTCTGGTCGATTGGCATATCCGTCGCTTTCTCCAATGCACTGATCTGGTTTCCCAAAAGGCGCATAATTCGAGCGATCAAGAGCGCTGCCGTTGGCGTGTCTTTTCGCGAGGTGGTCCAGAGTTGGTTCTCGCGTTTGTAGCGCAGCTGTTTGAGCGAAATTCCGTGGCGCTGGCAGATCACGCGCGGTGAGAACGAATGGCTCTCATATTCCGCGCGAACGATGTCCCAGTTCGGCGTTGCGTTCCGAAACATCCCCTCGCCCCAGACCCACTTTCTTGATCATGCCTGAAAGCTACCATCTCTGCGTGACGCGAGGATAAGAGGGATAAGTTTTAGTCGATCTCGCCGTCCGGCAGCGCCACATAGATCAGCACGCTCATGATGAGGATGAATACGCGGAAGGCCGATTCCAGCCCGTTCCACGTTTCGGACATCCACATGCCAAACCACTCGCCGCCAATGGACATGAAGCCCACCTGCCAGACGAGAAATCCGAATGTTAGCCCAGCGATGGCCCAGGATTTTTGGCGGTTAAAACTTCCTGCGCTTGCGTTGCGTGCCCTATAGAGCCTTGCTGCGCCGACCCAACAAGCGACGGCAGTCGCCAGTTCAGCAGCAATAATAAGGATATATGCGATGTGGTGCGCAATCTCATTGTCGATGGCGCGATAGGTGGTCCCTGCGTCAGGAAACACCGTATCCATCGCCAACACATGCTGCACGAACGCGAAGTTTGAGCCATAGTCGGTGATATTGCCGAAGGCCACGAGGCTCGCATAAAGCGCCACCGCAGCAACAGTGATCACCTTGCTGATCCTGAGCACAAGCATTCCCGCCTCCATTATTCCGTGCGGGTTATCTGACCCGAGTTCTATTCGCCCGACTTGGTAGACGACTCGTCCCGCCGAAGCGATCTCGCGTTTATGTCAGGCCCCAAATATGCGCTTGGCTTCCAGCGACAGCCCAAGCCCAACACTCCCCAACACGTCGGTACGGATCACCTCAGCCTCGGGGAAACGGGCCTGCAATCGGTTCGCTACCGCCGGAACCAGCGTCGAACCGCCGGTCAAGATCAAGCTGTCAATGTCAGACGCCTTCACCCCGGCCTGCGCCAGTGTTGCGCCAATGGTGGTTTCGAGCTTGCCAATCGAGTCATCAAGCGCCTCGGCCAGCTGCTCGACGCTAATATCGGTGCGGATGCGGCTACCGTTTACGTCGAAGTCGAACGCCGACACGGGCTTATCCGAAAGCTCAATTTTGGAGCCTTCCACCGCGCCAATCAGCCGATGTCCGAGACGCTCCTCAACGAGCGTTATCATCGTCTCGACCCGCTCCGCTTCCACAGCTTCCCGCATAGTCGAGCGCAGGTCCCGAATAGCCTGTGCATCATAGAGCCGGTTGATGCGGTGCCAGGTCGAGAGGTCATAATAGGGCGCAACCGGAAGGTGACGCTTCCCGTCCTTGGTCATGCTCCCCAGGCCGAGCTCGGGCATTACCCGGCTCATCGCCAACAGGCGGTCAAAATCCGTCCCCCCGATATGAACGCCGCCCGTGCCCAGAATATCGTCGGAACGGTCAGCCTTGTCGGCATTGCCCGGCGCAACCTTCACCAGCGAAAAGTCCGAGGTACCGCCACCCAAGTCGATGATCAGCGCCAGACGCTCGCCATTGACGTGACGCTCGTAATCCAGAGCGGCCGCGATCGGCTCAAACTGGAAAGCGATATCCTTAAACCCCTGCGCGCGTACGGCGGCTTCCAACTGGTCTTGCGCCTGCCGATCCGCTGCCGGATCATCATCCACAAACTGCACCGGACGGCCGAGCACAACCTGTGTCAGCTCATCGCCCAGATGCGCCTCAGCGCGCTTTTTCAACTCAGCGACATAGGTGCCGATGATATCGCCATAGCCATAGCGCTTGGCTTTAATGCGGGTCGTGTCGTTAAAAAGGCTCGTGCCCAAAACGCTCTTGATTGAGCGCATCAAACGCCCTTCGGCGCCGGTCACATATTCCGCCACGGCATCACGGCCAAAGTGGATTTGGTTGTCTTCAAAGCTAAAGAACAGAACGCTCGGAATGGTCGCGCTTCCATTTTCCAGCGGCACCAGATGGGGCTGGTTGTCAGCGCCAATCCGTCCAAGCGTAGAGTTGGACGTGCCAAAGTCGAGGCCGCAGGAAAGTGTCATAGTCAAGCTGTCCGGAGAAAGCGCGCTTCAGCGCGTTTAGAGGACGGCTCTCATAGCGAGGGATGGCAGGCCAGACAATCGCCCAATTGTCACGCTGCGGTTTTTCGCTCCTGCGATGGACGGAAATCCACCACTTCAAGGCGCGCCAAGCCACGGCGCTGCGCCCGGCGCACGGCCATGTTGGCTGCGTCTAGCACTTCCCGATCGAACGCCCCTTGCGGATTGACCACGGCGAGACCCATGCTCAGCGTGACCTGACCGGCGTGGCTTTCCTTGTTGGCGATCGCCAGTGTGCGCACGCCCGCTGCAATCTTTGCCGCGATATCGCGGGCCATCAAATTGGGCATGTCTGGCAGGACAAGGACAAAACCGGCGCGACCATTGCGCAGGCAAGCCTGCTCATTGGGCACGTGTGAGCGGATCAAATGCTCCAATTGCTCCAGGCAATCTTCCACGCCGTTGCGTCCGTAAGACGAAAAATAACTGGCGTAGACGTCCATTTCGAGGGCGAGAACGCAGAGCGAGACCTTGCGCTCAGCTGCGCTTTCCCAGGCCCGACGCAAGCTTGCGTCGATCCGTTGCGCTGGGCGAAGCTTCTTTCCGGGACGTTTGGCGATCTCGGCCTTGCCATAAGCAGGTTCAGAACCACCAGGAGCACGGCTCAGCGCTGCGCGAACGCGCGCCCAAAAGCCGTTATCACCACTCAATGTCACCCGATTCATATAGCCCGTTCCTAGGCAGAAGTCAGTTGCCCACAGTCAACACAGGTTTTAGTTAACACAAGGTAACAATACCTAGTTAGATGTGCTCAGGCGGCTCCCATTCTGGCCAATCCACAGCATGTTCTTCCCATTCTTCCGGGTCGACTTCACTTTCGAGATAAGTCCGCCCCGTTACCGAAACTCCCACATCAATAACTGTTTGCGGGTCGCCCGAAACAAGTGGGTGCCACCAGGCCAGCCCTTTTCCTTCCGCAATACGGCGATAAGCGCAGGTCGTGGGAATCCACGCGATCTCCCTCACGTTTTCGGGAGTGAGCTTAATGCAGTCCGGAACAATAGCTTTGCGGTTCGGATAGTCGGTGCATTTGCAGCTGTCCCCATCCAGCAATTGGCAACGCACGTCGGAAGTGATGAGGGTTCCCGTGTCCTCGTCTTCCAGCTTGATCAGACAGCACCGGCCACACCCATCGCAGAGCGCTTCCCACTCGGCCGTGGACATTTCTTCGAGTGTCTTCTCTTCCCAAAAGGCCATGTTTACTCAAACTGTGTTATCGTGGGGCTGGGAGAAATACTTGGGACGAAACCGTCCACGGTCATTTTCCAGTCACACCATTGCATAATGCCTGTGTCCCAGACAAATACTGGGACGACGCGGCGCGGGACCAAATCTTGCAAGATCCATTCTACATCAAGGAAAAGAAGCGAAAGCCCCAAAGCGGCATGCTGGCCGCCGACGCTTGGCTCGATTCTTCCCTTTATGAGTTTTGGAACGCGCTTGGTCGAGGCTATACGCGATTTCAGGACTTTATGTCCCGTTTTCATGTCACTGGTGTAAAGCGCTTCGTCGTCGAAATCCTGTCCGACGCCTTTTCTTTTGGGGCCATCGGCGCGGTGCTCATGACCGCCCTCGCCCTCCCCGCCTTCGACATCACCGATCGCGGAGCCTTCAATAAGGCCGAGGATTATTCGGTGATCTTCCAGGATCGTTATGGCGCCGAGATCGGCCGCCGCGGCATCCGCTCCGACGATAGCGTCGCGCTGGACCAAATGCCCGACTATCTGGTCAAGGCAACGCTGGCCACCGAAGACCGACGCTTTTACGAACACTTCGGCATTGACGTCGTCGGCACGCTGCGCGCCCTCATGAGCAATGCGCAAGGTGATCGTGGCACGCAGGGCGGCTCATCCATCACCCAACAGCTGGCCAAAAACCTTTTCCTCTCCTCAGAGCGCACGCTCGAGCGTAAGATTGTTGAGGCGTTTTTGTCGGTCTGGCTCGAGTGGCACTACTCCAAAGACCAGATTCTCAAACTCTATTTCGACCGCGCCTATATGGGCGGCGGCAATTATGGCGTGACCGCCGCCTCTGAGTTTTACTTTGGCAAGCGCGTTCAGGACATCAACCTGTCCGAAGCCGCCATGCTGGCGGGCATGTTTAAGGCTCCGGGCAATTATGCGCCCCATATCGACCTTGCCGCTGCGCGTGGCCGCGCCAATCTGGTGCTCACCAATATGGTGGCAGCCGGCTTCCTCACTGAAGGTCAGGTGACCGCCGCGCGTCGCAATCCCGCAGCCGCCATAGATCGCCGTAAAGACATCGACTCCCCGAACTATTTCCTCGACTACGCTTTTGAGGAAACAAAGAAGAAGATCGAAGAACGCGCGGCCAACGGCAATAATTTCGTCGTCCGCACGACAATCGACACAACGCTGCAATCCTATGCCGAGGAAGCCATCACCTCGGTTATCCGCGACTCTGGCGAACAGTATCGCGTTGAGCAGGGTGCGATGGTGGTCACCGATACTGAGGGCGCAATCCGCGCCATGGTTGGCGGAACCGATTACGCCAAGAGCCAGTTCAATCGCTCGATCGTCTCTAATCGCCAACCCGGCTCCGCCTACAAGCCCTTCGTCTATGCCGAAGCGATGGAGCAACTTGGTCTCAAGCCGAGCGATCGCATTTCAGACGCGCCCGTGTGCATCGGCGATTGGTGTCCGCAGAACTATGGCCGTAGCTATCGCGGACAAACCACGCTCATCTCGGCTTTTGCCTCGTCGATCAACACCGTCCCGGTCACGCTTTCGATCAAAACCGGCCGCGATAAAATCGCCGAGTTGTCGTATCGCATGGGCCTGAGGCAGGAATATCCAGTCACGCGCTCCCTCGCCCTCGGCGTGGCGTCGGTATCCGTGCTCGATATGACCAGCTCCTACGCGGTCTTTGCCAATCATGGCTACAAAACGCCCGCATATGGCCTGACGCGCCTTATCGACTCCCGTGGCGAAACCGTTTGGGAATATGACGAAACCGTCCCGCGCGAGCGCGTTCTCTCCGAGCAGACGGTTGCCTATATGAATGAAATGATGCGCGCCGTTGTCACCTCCGGCACGGGCCGTCGCGCGCATATTGATGGCGTGCCCACCTTGGGCAAAACCGGCACCACCACTTCGTATCGCGACGCGTGGTTTGCAGGATTCACCGGCAATTATGTTGCTGCTGTGTGGTTCGGTAACGACGATTATCGCACCACCAATGATCTCACCGGCGGCCTTCTGCCGACAGTCGCCTGGCAGAAGTTCATGGCCTATGCCCATACCAATATCGCGATAAAGCCTGTCTTCGGCATTGAGTTTGATCTGCCAGAAACCCTGATCGCCGCCGCACCGGAAGAAACCGAAGAAGAGATCGCGCAACGACCGCCCAATCTCAAACCCGCTGCCGCCAGCAAGCTCCTCGACCTCGCCGCGCGCCTCTCGTCCAGCCAGTCATCGGACCAGCTTGCTACAGCGCCATCGGCCGACAGCCAGCCGACGCTCTAATCAGGTCACGCCTCCCGGCCTTCGGCGCTAAATTTTCGCAACATTCAATATACAGAAGACACCGAACAATATCTTCAGTATTTGGCCGAATCTATCTCCAGACAGCCGAACACATACTCATCAACACCCCAGAAACAAACAAATCACACCGGACTTTGTTGCATAACCGCAACTACGGGTAAATCACCAGAACAAGGCCCAGAGTCTAGTTTTATTCTTTACTGACAATAACTAAATCACGATAAGCACCAGGAAAAAAATTCACAAAACCAGAATACCAGATACACCTCACATTCTTGAAGTCTAAAAACAATCATGGAACCATATGGGCCTCAACCAATGGGCGAGGGCTAAATGTTCAAGAAACTTGTTATTGTAGCCGCTGCTAGCACAGCAGTTACTCCTGCAGTCTTTGCTGCAGACTTGTATACTCCAGTTGCAGACCCACCAGTTTACACCGCATCTGGCTTTGACTGGACCGGCATCTACGCCGGCGCCGTCGGCGGCTATGTGTGGGGGCGTAGCGAAGTGATAGACCCAACAGGGGGTCTTCCCACGACAATCGTTAACCCGTCAGGTGGGCAAGTCGGCATCACTGCCGGCGTGAATGGGCAGTTCGATCAGTTTGTTTTGGGCCTGGAAGGCGAAATTCTCTGGTCAGGTGTCACCGGAACAGCGCCAATACCTACATTCACTGATATTACGACCGTCAAATCAAATTGGCAGGGCGCAATCAAAGCCCGAGCAGGCGTCGCCCTTGACAAGGTCCTTATATATGCGCACGGCGGCTTAGCATTTGCGGATTACTACAGCTCAGTACACACTGCCGGTGGTGCATTGCTCGTTGACTACCGCACTAGCCGTACAGGGTGGACTGTTGGCGCAGGCGTTGAAATGGCAGTCACTGACAACGTGACTATCAAGGCTGAGTATGCCTACACGGACTTCGGCAAGTGGACAGGGGTGTACACAACCCCAGCCGGCACTCCTTTTGATACAGACTTCACATACCACACCCACGCGATCAAAGCTGGCGTGAACTTCCACTTCTAATCCTCAAAAGTCACTCTCACGAAACTCCGCAGAATTCGGATTCTGCGGAGTTTTTATTTCAATATTGCAAGTCACGCCTGGCCCCCTCTTCGCAGCATACCCAATCGCCAAACGAATGTTGCAGCCCAGCAACTACGGGAAAGTAACAATACAAACACATAGTTCCAGTTTTTTATTTGCCACCAGCAAGTAAACACCGCCTAATTTCAAAATGAACCAAATCTAGATGCTTCGGCAAGTTATTGAATAAACCAAATAAAACTGCGATTATACACAGATAAACAACTGCGCGAGAAGCAAATGATCAAGAGACTTGTTATCGTTACAGCAGTACTTACTGCACTTCCTCCTGCAGTGTTTGCTGCAGATTTGTATGCTCCAGTTGCAAATCCACCAGCTTACACCGCATCTGGCTTTGACTGGACCGGCATGTACGCCGGCGCCGTCGGCGGCTATGTGTGGGGACGTAGCGTCGCCGGCACTACCGGCAGCGCCGTCACCACGACTATTGACCCGTCTGGCAGTCAGATCGGCGTCACCGCAGGTGTGAATGCTCAGTTTGACCAGTTCGTCCTCGGGCTCGAAGGCGAAGTCCTTTGGTCTGGCGTAAAAGGCACCGGTACAATTACAAATCGCACAGACGTCGCCACCATCAAATCAGAGTGGCAAGGTGCTATCAAAGCCCGCGCCGGCGTGACATTCGATCAGGTCCTCGTCTACGCGCACGGCGGCTTTGCCTTCGCCGATTATAGCGCTTCTGTGAGCACTGGCGGGGGAGTTTTCCGCGGAGACAATCGTACAGGCCGCACCGGCTGGACAGTCGGCGCGGGTGTCGAAATGGCGATCAATGAAAACGTCAGCGTTAAAGCTGAATATGCTTATTCGGACTTCGGAAAATGGACCGGAACGGTCTCCAACGGCCTCGGTAGCACCGACTTCCAATATCACACCCACGCAGTCAAAGCAGGTGTGAACTTCCACTTCTGAGTTTCCACTCCCGTGCATGGGGTAGTTGGGGCAGCTTCGGCTGCCCTAACCTTTTCGGCGCTTCGGTGACCCAGCCCTATTTGCACTGACCTGAGCGCTACAGCCTTCCGCCCCACCGTCGCGCAGAGCATTTCTCTAACCCAAATCATCACGCCTCACAGAGGAGCGGTTTATTTCAAAACAAGATCGACGCAATAAATCACAAACATCAAGACCCAAGTAATCAGAGATAACACCTATTGAAAAACTATATAGAATCCGGTTACTTCAGTACTACAAGAAACAAGCGAGGCCAAAATGTCAAATAGACTTGTTATTGTAGCAATAGCTATTACCGCAATGACTCACACATCCTTTGCTTCAGACTTACACACCCCGGCCACCACCCCACCAGCTTTCACGTCATCTGGCTTTGACTGGACCGGCAGCTATGCCGGCGCGGTGGGAGGCTATGTGTGGGGGCGTAGTGAAATTATAGATCCGACCGGCTTTGTCACCACTACAACTACTAACCCATCGGGCGGCCTACTCGGCATAACCGCTGGCGTGAACGGCCAGTTTGATCAGTTTGTATTGGGACTGGAAGGAGAAATCCTCTGGCCTGGCCTCTCAGGGACCGCAACGGTTCCTTTAGGCACTGACATCGTCACCATCAGATCTGATTGGCAGGGCGCCATAAAAGCCCGCGCTGGTGTGGCGTTCAACCAAGTTCTTGTCTATGCACACGGCGGCCTCGCCTTTACGGACTTCTACAGCCCAATTCACGACTTAAGTGGCGTTTGGCAAGTTGACTATCGTACCAGTCGTACGGGCTGGACTGTCGGCGCTGGCGTCGAAATGGCTGTCACTGACAACGTCACTGTGAAAGCAGAATACGCTTATTCAGACTTTGGCAAATGGGCCGGCACCTACTCCAACGGCGGCAATGTCGAGTTCACTCACCACACCCACGCGATCAAAGCTGGTGTGAACTTCCACTTCTGAGTTCCTCCTCCCGTGCATGGGGTGATTAGGGCAGCTTCGGCTGCCCTAATCTTTTCAACGGTTCCATCCCCTCGCCCCTTCCGAAGCAGCCGCGCGGTTGCTACAACTTCCTAGTCTGCAACAGCTTCGGTTCCTGTCGCCCATGCCCTATTTGCGAATGAGCTGAGCGCCGTGGCCTTTGTCCTCCGCCTCCTCGTTGCTATCGCCGTCGCGCTGAGCATTGGCTTTGGCCTGAGCTACTACGCCCTCACCGATGGCCGGTTCATCGCTGCAAACATGCTCGGCCCTTGGATCACCTGGCAAGATGTCGGCGTGCCGAACCCCAATCCCTATACGCGCAGCCAGATTGCGCGCGAAGGCGCGTTGCAACTCGGCCGCAGCGAGGGCCTGCGTTTCACCGCCGCAACGGACAGCGCTGGCAAGGCTCTTGATCTCAGCTGCACCTACCGCATCTCTGGCCGCGTTCCGATTTCGAGCTTTTGGACTTTGTCTGCCGTCGACAGCGACTGGCGCAATCTGGCCGCACCAGGCGAAGACCTTGCCTTGCGCTCCAGCGAGCTCGTCCGCGACAACGATCGCAGCTTCCGGATTTATGTCGGCCCACATGTCATGCCGATGAACTGGCTTGAACTCGCCGGCAGCGGCCAATACGAGCTGGTGCTCACGCTCTATGACACCACGGCCTTTTCCGGCTTCACCAATGACACGGTCATGCCCTCCATCACCGAGGAGCATTGCCCGTGATCCGCAGTTTTCTCTGGCTCTTAGGCGGCGCAATTCTGGGCGGCATCATCCATATTGTGGTGATCCTGTCCTTGCCAAGCCTGGCCGAAAACACCTCTTGGACCCGTATTTCAGCCCTCGATGCCGATCACACAATGCTCGTCCTACCTGCCATTACGGCTGGTGGTGACAACCCATTGCAGCTCGATCCCGAGCTCGTCTACGGCATTTGCAAAATCGACATCAATGAGGCGCCCGCCTTCGTGCAAGGCACGCTGCCCGACGCATTCTGGTCGGTCGCCGTCTATAATTCGGATGGCATCATCACCTATTCGACGACCAATCGCGACGGCATCGGGCAGACCATTGAGCTCGGAATGTTCAACTCAGCCCAAACCCAACTCCTCGCCCAGCAGCAGATTGAAGTGTCACCCAATCTCTTGGTTGTAGAGATGGCGCATAACGAAGCGGTTGTCGTCGTCCGCGCCGCGCCGCCGCATGACGTTATGCGCCCCCGCTTTGAGGCTGCCCTCGCCGCCGTCAGCTGTGGCCCTCGCCCATGATGAGCTCAGAGACTTTCCACGCACACTTGTCGGCCGTAGTTACGCGGTATCGTGCCGATGTTGCCGAGCCCGGTGAACATCTCGCCCTGCTCCGCTGGCAGATGGACAATAACCACCGCCTTGATCTGCGTGATACTTTCCCCGGCCATATCACCACCAGCGCGCTGGTGATCTCGCCGGCCAAGGACAAGATCTTACTCATAGATCACGTCACCATCGGCCGTTGGCTGCAGCCCGGCGGGCATTATGAACCCAGCGACAGTTTCTGGGCTTCGGCTCTGCGTGAGGCTGTTGAAGAGACCGGCGTTATCGGCGCAGTGCGTCACCCATGGCACAAAGGCGATCTCCCGCTCGTTATCGACAGTCACGATGTGCCCGGAAAGCCCGCGCGCAATGAACCGCCCCACGTCCACCATGATTTGCAATATGTGTTTGTCGCCAGTGCTGACCAGCCTCTGACGGCCCAGCTGGACGAAGTTCATGCGGCCCAATGGCAAGATTTTTCTGCCCTTGCCGCAATTTCCACCCGCGCCGCCAAACGCATTCTCGCGCTTTAAAGCAGCGCCAGCCCGCCCGACACCGTAGCCAGTCCAAGCACGACCAGCCAACTCGGCACTTTGGCAAAAACCAATAGCGCAAAGCCGATCAGCGCCAGCGCGAAATCCAGCCAGCTCCCGACGCCGCTGATAAACACCGGGTCGTACAGGGCTGCGGCGAGCAAACCGACCACGGCAGCATTTGCTCCTGCCATAGCCGCTCGCGCTTGTGCCTTTGTTGCCAGCGCCGCCCAAAAAGGCAAAACTCCAATCAGCAAGAGCATGCCGGGCAAAAATATCGCCACAAGCGCAATGGCCGCACCCGACACGCCATGGCTTAGGGCGCCCAGATAAGCCGCGAAGGTGAAGAGCGGTCCGGGCACGGCTTGCGTCGCGCCATAACCAGCGAGAAACGCATCCTTGCTGACCCAGCCAGAGCCCACCACCTCTGCCTCAAGCAACGGCAAAACCACATGCCCGCCGCCGAACACCAGCGCCCCCGCGCGATAGAACGCGTCGAACAGCGCTACGCCGCCCCCTGCCCCAGCCAAAAGCGGCAAGCCAACCAACAGCACGACGAAGGCGATCAGCGCCCCAATACCAACGCCCTTTGACACCAGCGGTAGTGCGTCGCCCCCCTTGCCCGCAACATGACGACAGATCACCAGCCCAAGCAGCCCGCCCATCCCGATGGCCGCCATCTGCCCAAAACTGCCGCCAATCAGCACTACCAGTACAATCGAACCCATTGCGATGGCGATGCGCGGCAGGTCCGGCGTCAGGCTTTTGGCCATGCCGTAAATCGCCTGCGCCACCACAGCGACAGCAACGAGTTTGAGCCCATGCACAATCCCCTGCGCCAGCGGCCCCTCAAACGCGGCAGCACCGAGCGCAAAGAGCACAAGAAGAATTGCGGATGGGAGGGTGAAAGCGACCCAGGCCGCCAATGCGCCGAGAGGCCCCGCGCGTTGCAAGCCTAGGGCAAAGCCAAGTTGGCTCGATGCTGGTCCGGGCAGAAACTGACACAGCGCGACCAGATCGGCGTAAGCGCTCTCGCTCACCCAGTTTCGCTTGGTCACCAGCTCATCGCGAAAATAGCCAAGGTGGGCGATAGGCCCACCAAAGCTGGTCACACCGAGCTTGAGAAATGTGAAAAAGACTTCGGCAGGCGTTCCGCGCTTATTCTCCGTCGTCACGCCCACCCCGTGCTCACATCATTTCGGAACGATGTTCTCTCGATCAATCGCCATAGTCTGATAACGCGACGGTATTGTGAAGCTTGGCCCACGATTGGCGCCATTGCCACCATCACCGCAGAAGTCATGACGGTTGGCCCGGTCAACCCAAGGCCGGAGCTTGCGCAGGTTCTCATCGACGCCCATGGATTGCTCATGCGGCGTTTCCACCAGCAAATGATCAAGCGCATAGGAATAGCTGAGATAGCGATAGTTCAGTGCCCGCACGAACCAGTCGATATGCCAATCGTTTTCGGTTTTGCGCGCCTGCATATTGGTGCGCACATCGGTCCCAACCGCTGGCAGGCTAGACGCCGCAATCTGGCGCTGGCGATCGACTTCCACCACGGCACAAATCGATGCGAAAGTGCTGCTCACCGTATCGAGATCGGCCAGAATATGCCGACCAACGGTGGAATAGCGGGTCCGCGACGAGTTGTATTGTTCGTTGCGCAGCCAATTGTAATAGCGTTCTTCGGTGAACCGGAAGTCGGTGGCCGAACTCAACCGTGTCCGTTGCAACTCCACCGCGCCATCGAACAGCCAATCCTTGCTGTGCGCAGCCGTGACGAAGCGCCAAGTGCGGTTATGCATTTCCCGCTCTTGGTCGGTCATGTTGAAGTTGGACACCGGCTCCTTGCGGATCTTAGCAATCACACCACCAACAGCAGGCATTGCCGTATCCTGTGTAAAACTTGGCCGCGCCCGGCCGAAGTCGCTCACTGGTCGCGCAACGCAACCGGCGAGAGCCGCAGCCACAATCGCGCCAAGGACTAACCGCTGGCCGATTCTAAAAATTCTATCCGCGCTTTCGCTTGCGCCTTTTGGCATCTAGGTTCGTTTCAGGTGTTAAAGAGCCGCGTTCGTAGCGCACCCCAGTAAACAGTAATATCTGGGCGTCAACGCTTTTCAGTTGTGGCTTAGTCTGGCGCCTTCTGCGCCCGTCTATATGCAACACATCAGCCAAAATGGCCTCCATTGTGCGCCACTCCCCCTTTCCAGTGAGGGCAGCGAGTTGGAAGTTGATCGTCCTGCGCGACGCCCCTCGCGCAAATGCCATTAAGAGATCGTCAAGGTTAACAGCCTATTAACGAATTGCCAGCAATGGTGGGTCAGCATCGGTTTTGATGTAAATTGTGATTCAGTGGTTCCGCCGCAAATGCTTGGTTTTCAGCCGTACGAGACATTTCAGCTTCTGATTGAAACGGGTGGTGTCGATCGCACCAACACGCTGCTCATCGCCGCGTGTGATGCATACGCCCGCCGCGGCAAGCCAACCATTCCCGAAATGGAACAGTTTGAAACTCTGGCAGCGCGCCTCTTCCCGGCCGCGACAGATCAGGCTCGTTCTAAGGCCGCAGCCCTTCTCGGGCGCGCCGAACATCTGTCTCCCATGCTCGAAAACCTCGTCATCGAGAACATTGGCGACGATCTGATTGATTTCCTGCGCAGCGCGCCAGAGCTGTCCGAACAGACCATGTTCACCCTGCTCGAGCGTTTCGGTGCACCGGCAGCCGCAGCCATCGCCACGCGTGGCGACATGACCGACGCTGTCTTGTCCAAGCTCTTCCAGATGAATTCGCGCAAAGTTTATCGCGCGCTCGCAGCGAACTTGCACATTGTGCCAAAGGGCGCTTTTGTCAGCGCCTTGGCCCGTTCGGCGACCATGGATCACTTGGTTGCAGAAGCTCTCGGCAATCGCGAAGATTTTGACGCTGGCCTGCTCGCACCGGCCTTCTTTGACCTTTCCGATGAAAACCGCATCAAGGTCATTCGCTCTTTTGCCCACCGCTCTACCCCAGTGGCTCCAATCGCCCGCACCATTGAGCAGCTCTCCGTCGCTACGGCTGATCTAACCAAGGCGCTGATGAAACTCTTCACCGAGAACCGTCGCCCCGAAGTCACCAAGCTCTTGTCGCAGATCACGGGTCTGGATGAAGTGCGGTGCGGCCAGATCGCCCACGACGTGACCGGCGCATCGCTTTTCGTCATCCTGCGCGCTTTTGGTGCGACGTCTTACGATGGCTTGAAAGTGCTGATCCACGCCACCAGCCAGGACGGTGATCGTTCCAAGTCGCTGGCCGAGTTTGCCATCCTGTTCAACGACATCGCTCCGGCCTCCATGGCCTATCTGATGAGCGCTTGGCGTGGTGAAGTGAACCTGCTGGAGCTGACCAAGCCAGAATACGTGCCACTCAATCAGGACAGCAAGCGGACCGCCAAGCTGGCCACTGCGCACAATGCCATTGTCGATCAGGCAATCGACGCTTTGGCCAAGATTGGTATTCGTCGCGCCGTTTAACGCGGCTCGACGATATCAATACCCGGGTCATCCCCGCGCATATCAAGGCTAATTACCCAGAGATCGGGGTCAAACTCAGTCTCTTGGTTGATGCGATCACGCACTTTGAGCAGGTCCACATGGGAAAAGCGGCGCTGAAACACCAGCCCCGCCCCATCTCCAGCGCTCAGCATGGGCGCGGGCGTAAACAGGCTCCGTGTTCCATCGAGATGATCGATCTCGATGAAAACCTGCCCGGCGATGGGGTCCCCTCGCCGCGCAAGCACACACATATTGCCCAGATCATTGTGGCGGCGCACAAACGCCATGCACCACAGATCGCTTCTGAGGCGTCCCACTTAGATCGTCGCGCCCGCAGTCACCAACAGATCCACCAGATCAGGCTGAACCTGGCCGGTCATCTTGTAGCGATGGAAGTTCTCGAACTCGCGGATCGCGCGCGCCGTTTCCGGCCCCGGCTTGCCGTCGATTGGCGCTCGGAAGAACCCGAGGCTGGCCAAGCCACGCTGGATCTGCATCACCAGTTCTGCGTCGTTCGCAGGCAAAACCTTCACGGTTTCAGCAACCGGCGTCGCGGTCGCAGCAGGTGCTGGAGCCGCAACTGGAGTTGGCGGCTGAGCAGGCTCTAGCGACGCGACAAGCGTCGGTGCGGGCTGCGGCGCTGATGCGACCACTGGCTGAGCCATCAGCGCAACCGATGGAGTCGGCGTTGTTGGCGCAGCTTCGGGCGAACTCATATTGGCCAAAATGCCATCGATTGTCGTCGCTGCGGCATGCGCAACTTGCGGCTGCGGTTGAACCACAGGCGCGACTTCCGGCGTCGGCGGCGCAATTGGTGGCAAAACGACAGCCTGCGGCTGAACAGGCGGCGCGATCATTTCTGGCTGCGGCGCAGGCTGCACCACCGGCACAGGTGCTGGCGCTGGCGCATAATAGACCTGCTGCACTGGCTCTGGCGTGCGGATTGGCGTCGTAATCGCCTGTTCCTGCACGGGCTGCGAGCGAGCACCAGACACACGGCCTGCTGCATCAGAATTCAGAATAGCATCGACAACAGATTTGTCAGCAGAACCCGTTGGGTTCATCCCATTGCGATTCTGGAACTGGCGGATAGCGGCGGCGGTCTGTGGGCCGTAATAGCCGTCGACCTTGCCAGCGAACAGCTGCAGTTCGACCAGCTTCTTCTGCACGGCGAACATCTGCGCATTGCCCACTGGCTCGTCCGGCACCGCGTTCTGCACAGGCGCACTGGCATAGGTTGGGGTCTGCGTCGGCTGGGTCAGAACAGTCTGCTGTGCTGGCGCGAGCGCGACCTCTTCCAATGCAGGTCGATCGACAACAGGCGTCGGCATGACGGCATTGACCTGGCTGGTCTGCACGAAAAATGGCGACGGATGTTCGGTCGTTTGCATGAACAGCGCATTGCTGCCCGCCATTGCCGACAGGGTCACCATGGCAAGAACAGCCGTGGATGCCAATGGCGCGCGCATATAGCGGTCAAACGACCAATAACCAGCTTTGGTCAAGGTCGTAACCACAACGCTCCCCGCCATCAGCGGAAGCTGGGAAAGGGTGTTCGTTGTCATTGTGCTTTTCTTTTTTCGCTTGGCCATGAGAGTGTGGATGCAGCCTGTGGCTCACGATGAAGAGGAAGGACTTCGGCGGTTTCAAGGCCACCATTTGGTCCTGCGATCGGCAGGAGGACGGTAATCGTCGTCCCCGCCCCGATCTCTGACATGGCACGTAATGTGCCCCCGTGCAGTTCGACCATTCCCTTAACGATGGAGAGGCCAAGCCCCGTGCCTTCGTATGTGCGGTTCAGGCCATCTTGCACCTGGAAGAAAGGCTCGCCAATGCGGGCGAGTGCCGCTGGTGCCATGCCGATACCATTGTCTCGAACCGAGATATTGATCGACTGGCCCTGACGCTTGACGGACACCGCCACATCGCCGCCTTCATGGCTGAACTTTATGGCGTTAGAGAGGAGGTTGATCAGAATCTGGCGGCAGACACGCTCATCAGCGTGCAGCGTCGGCAGGCCCTGCTCCACATCCGTACGCAGCGAGACGCGGCGCTCCTGAGCCATTGTGTCGACCATGGACACGCAAGCCGGAACAATCTCTGCCGGAACCAGCGGCTCGGCATGAATTTCAAACTTGCCCGCTTCGATACGCGACATGTCGAGCAACATGCCCACCACGTCGAGAAGGTGACGACCGCTCTGCTTGATCAGTGTCGCATATTCCATATGCGAAGGCGAAAGCTCGCCACCGATCCCCGAGGTCATCATTTCCGAAAAACCGACCACAGCATTGAGCGGCGTGCGCAGTTCATGCCCGATGGTGGCGAGGAAACGCGACTTGGCTTGCGAGGCATCTTCAGCAGCGCGACGGGCTTCGCTCATCGTCACTTCGGCATCCTTGCGCGCCGTAATATCGCGCAGCAAGCCAATAACATCGTGACGACCAGCCTTAGCTTCTTCTTCCAGAATGGGCGAAAGCTGAATTTCGCACCACACGAAGCGCGGCACATTGGAGTTCGACCGTGGGTCTTCCTGGCGCACACGCGCTTCAATCGTGCGGCTACGTCTGCCTTCAGAAGCATCGGCGAATGCGGTCAGGAATACAGGGCGATCCAGCACATGCAGACGCTCGCCGAGGCCACGACCGCTGATCTGATAGCGTGGGCAACCAAACAGGCTTTCCGAAGCGCGCGACGCAAGCAGCACGATGCCGTCAGTGCCAAAGCGCAGCACGGCGTCCTGAACATGCTCCACCAAATGGCGGTATGCGTTCATCTGCGCCTTTTCCTGGCTGTCAGCCCGCTGGCTGACGCAGTGCGCCGAATAGGTGACGATCCCGCAGCTCACAACGAAGGCCAACATGCCCGCGATCTGCAACGCCAGTGCACTGTCCATAACGCGCGGCAGGCCAAGCAGCGAAGCGCTGATGCTGATCATCAGAATTGGCGCCAGCATGATCCAGCTGACAACGCGCAGACGCGTCTTGGTGGTCAGTACGGCCAGAACCGGACCGAGCAGCGCGACCGCAAGGCCAGCGTCGACCAAGGCGCGATCGGCAACGGAGAGCACCAGGCCAGAGGCCATAAGAACTGTAACATTGGCAGCAGCAGCGGCGTCATAGCGGCCCGCGCGCACCATAGAGAGCGCGATCAAACCACCTGCCAGCACGCTTGCCGCCAGAATAAAGGCAACGCCCGAGCCCGACACAAGGCCGTAAACAGCGGGGAACATGCCGACCAGGGCAACGACGATGAAAATGCGTGCGGTATTTCCGATGGCCTGCAAGCGCATGACTTCTGGGAAACTACCCGTGTCCAGCGAGGCAAGGGTATTGCCCCATTTGGCTCCGAAGAGACTGAAGTTACGCATCAACACACTACTCACACTACCGACGCCTGTCTGAACTGTTGGGTTCAGATGTGGGCTCTGCCGCCCTCGCCCGACTGATCGGGTCTCGTATGTGAGCAACCTCGTCCGCCAACCTCTAATGCAGGTTTAAACTCGGGGGGCGTCTAACGCTTTATGGGGAGTTTCGACCGTGTTTCAAAAAACAGCGTAAACAGGTTATTGCCAAGGCACCCCCCGTGGTCGCAATTGATTCAACCTTTCTACAAAAGGTCCAACAGATTGTAGCTAATCCGCGCTAGGGTGCGCCTAACCTACGGATTCCCTAGGGGGATTGGCGATCATGTTCCTTTTGCGCTGCGCATTTTGGCTCACATTGGCCTTCATCATCATCGCCCCAAGCGCTGAATTGAGGGATCGCGCCACCGCGACTGCAACACAGGCTGTCGCTGTCGGCACCGCCCAAGTCGCCAAGGGCGTAGAATCAATTCCCTGCGATTCTTGGGAATGCGTCACGGGCAAAGCCGTCGCCACTGTCGCTCTAAACTCGGTAGTGCCGCCCCTGCCCGAAGAGCTGCCGGCGGCCGGCAAGCTCGTCACCGTCACCATGCCCGTTCCGCGCCCTGCCGATCTCATCTAATCTCTACAAGAGGCTCTGGCGCTCGCGCACACCATCTCTTAGATAGTGCTTTATGACCCAGCCTCAAAAATTCCAGGAAATCGCCGAGAACCTGTCTTTCCTAGACGATTGGGAAGACCAGTTCGAATATATCATCGAGCTCGGCAAGGCCCTCCCCAAACTCTCCGACGCCCAGCGTGTGCCCGAGAACAAGGTCAGCGGTTGCGTGGCCCAAGTCTGGCTCGCCGTCGAGCAGACCCCGTCCGATGCTGGCCCGGTGTTCCACATCAAGGGCGAAAGCGACGCTATGATCGTTCAGGGCCTCGTCGCTGTGCTGCTCGCTCTTTATTCGGATCGCCCGGCTTCGGAAATCGCGGCCACTGACGCGATGGCTATCTTTGACGAGATGGGCCTGCGTGAGCATCTCACCACCCAGCGCAGCAATGGCCTGATATCGATGGTCAATCGCATCCGCGCTCAAGCGCAAGCTGCCTAAGTCGCCAAACCGCCGAAGCCGCTGCATCAGCGGCTTTTCGGCAAACTCACACGCCATCGCCGCATCTGCGCGTCGCGTACTAGGTTGAATTGCCCCGCAACACCTCAGTCCGGGAACATCGCGGGCCGCTCAAGCAACCAGCCCTTCACCCCCTGCCCCTCACCGACAGCCCGCGCATTGATCCCCCAGCGCTCCGCTAGGTGCTCAAGCGCGATCCGCAGCACCAGCTTCGCGCCCCGACGTGGCCATTGCCTCTGCGTTTCAATATCTTGCAGTCCGAGCTGATAGAAACACACGTCACTGAGCACCGCCCAGCAGTCCCGCGGGAGTGTTTGCGCCAGCCGGTTTAACTGTGCCCGCGCTTCGGCCGCACTCAGCGCCATATCTCCTTGCGGCGCACCGCCTGCTTTATTGCCAATGCGCGTCGGGTCATAAGACATGGTCACCCGCTGGTTGAGACGCGCTCTCCAAAACAGCGCAGTCAACCGCCGCGCCGCCTCCACATGATGGTCGAGTAAAAACAATTGCGCGCCGCTGCCCTTGGCAAGCCGAAGGATCGGGTCCGGCAGAGCCCCGCTCATGCCCCGGCCCCTTCAATCAAGCTTTCCAGCCGAAAGACTTCCGTTTCGAAAGCCGGATCATCGCGCATATCTTCGATCAAAGCGCAGGCATACGAGACAGTGGTCCTATCCCGCCCAAATGCCGCCCCCACAGCGGTCAAGGTCAGCCCGAGGCACACATGGCACAGATACATCGCCAGTTGCCGCGCAAATGCAGTTTCAGCTCGACAACGGGATTTGTTTATTAGCAGTCGAATAGGTGTGCGCTTCTCGCGAGCGACCAGTTCAACGATGCGCCTTACAGAAAGATCGCGTGGCGCGATGTGAACTAAGTTATTTGCCCGATCCGAAGCAGATACGCTCAATGAGTGCATGATTAGCTTCCGATAACTACTAGGACGATAGTCCTAATAATCCAGCAAAGCTAGCGAGCGGGGATAAGTTCGGCAAAAGAGAGTAAATTACAAAAGGAAATGGCCACTCCAAAGGAGCGGCCACTTACAGAATTCTTATTTCAGGACAGTAACTTAAGCCTTGCGGCCCAGACCGTTGTCCTTCGCCAGCTTCGAGCGTGTTGCCGAATAGCTTGGAGCGACCATTGGGTAATCTGCAGGCAGGCCCCACTTTTCGCGGTATTCTTCTGGCGACAAGTTGTAGTGGGTGCGCAGGTGGCGCTTCAGCGACTTAAACTTCTTACCGTCTTCGAGGCAGATGATGTAGTCGTTGTTAACAGACTTGCGAACAGGAACAGCTGGCTTGAGCTCTTCAACCTGAACAGCAGGTTCGTTGGTGCGCAGTGTACGCAGAGCATTGTGAACATCAGAAATTAGACGCGGCAGATCACCGGGGCTAACAGCATTGTGGCTCACGTATGCAGAGACGATTTCGGTGCTGAGTTCAACCAAGTCAGATTCAGCACTGACGAACGAGCCGGTATCGTCGTTCATTTTTCAACCTTTCGATTATTTTTCTATTTGGACGGTGTCAGGGGCAGACCCGTCATACTTCACCTGTTAAAACCGTTTACTAGCTAGCGCAACCCCCGCAAGCAGCAGGAAGATGAACGTATTGTCGCGTTTTATCGATCCTGAGATATTTCGCGCGCTGAGCCAAATTCATCGAGTATCGTGTTTTTATTTGGACTGTGACCGGCAAAGTAGCTGGCACGCGCCAATAAATGCGCTGACACCGGAGTGGTCAGCAGTAAGAAACTAATTCCAATAAAGGCCCGCAATGAGACTGCGACGTCTTGACTTAAAAAAGCAACGGCCAGCAACACCAAACCGCCACCGACCGCACCTGCTTTAGACGCCGCGTGCATTCTTGTATAAAGATCGGGAAGACGCAAGACGCCAACAGCGGCTAAAAAGGAAAATGCCGCACCACAAACAAGAACAATACATCCAAAATATATTAGAAGCTGAGACAGCATCATTCAACTTCCTGTCCAATACGTGATTTCTGCCCCGCTTTAATCAGGATGTATCGCGCCAGAGCAATAGTGGCGAGAAAGCCTAAAAGCGCGACCGCGATAGCTATATCCAAATACAGCATCAGCCCCGTCCGAACAGCCACTGCGGCAATCAAGCCCATCGCAATAACTGTTAGTAAATCGAGCGCCAACACGCGATCGCCTAGTGTTGGCCCAATAATGATACGGATAACAGACAAGAGCAACGCCATAGACAGTAACGTCAGCGCGATCAGACTTGCCCAATCAAGTGCGATTTCGGGTGTCACTGAAACACCTCCTTGACCTGCTTCTCAAAGCCATTGGCAATTTCAGCGATGAGCGCGTCCCGGCTCTCGAGGCTAATCGTGTGGACATAGAGAAACTTCTTGTCCTCTGAAACATCAACACTCAGTGTTCCGGGCGTCAGCGTCACGAGATTGGCTAGGATTGTAATCTCAGCCTCAGATGTCACAGTCAGCGGCACTTTTACAAAGGCCGGACGAATGACTTTGTGCATGTCAGGCCGCGCCACCAGTACAGCCACCTTCACAGCGCTCGCCATAAGCTCATAGGCAAAGCTCCCGGCCAGCCGAGCGATGCGCATCGCCCGCTTGCTCACCCCGGGGCTAAACAAGTTCTGTCGCAGCAACAGCACCGCCACCAGCCCGATCACCGCGCCGAACAGCAGATTGGCGAGAGTGAAATTGCCGTTTATCCCGGCCCAGAGCAGGGCCATGACAATAATTGTGGCGACAGTACTCATTTCCCGTCCTCTGCCAGATTGGTGGCTGCAATATAGCGGCTTGGGTCAACGATGTCGGCCGCGCCCTGCTTAATATTGGCCATCAGGGGGCCCGGCCACAGGCCCAGCAAGATGATCGCCACGGTAAGACCGCCCACCGCGCCAAGGCCAATCTGCCCGCGCTTCCCAAGCGGCAGCACCGTGCTGCTCACATGCTCGGATGTCTCCCCCTCCGGTCCATTGCGCCAGAACACATGGGCCCAGAGGCGCGTACCCGCAATCAAAGTCAGCACAGCATTGATCAGCAGCGACCACAGCAACCAATTGCCCACCCAGCTCCCCTCGCCCGCAACGCCATCTGCAAAGCTGGCTTCCAGAAGCAGAAGTTTTGGCCAGAACCCAAGAAACGGCGGCACGCCCGCTGCGGCCAGCACCAGAACAAGAAACAACACCGACAGCGGCGCATGCTTGGCATAAAGCCCGCCCATTTTGCGCGTATTGGTCTGCCCCGTCACTTTCTCGATCACGCCAACCACCATGTAGAGTGCGGTCATGGTCAAAATGGCGTGGACGATATAGAGGCCTGATCCGGCCAGACCCGTCTCGCTTGGAATAGCCAGGCCGACCATGGCCGCGCCAATCCCGCCGATAACGAAAAATCCAATAGCCCGCCGCAAATTGGTTTCGGCAATCGCCCCGAGCGGAGCCACCAGCAGCGTTCCAATGACCAGCGCGGCAATGACCGGCTCGAGCAGCTCGCGGCTCCCCGGCAACACGGCCACCAACGAGCGAATGAGCGCATAGACGCCAATCTTGGTGAGGAGCCCAGCAAACAGCGCCGACACGGCTGGCGCTGGCGTGTGATAAGACGCCGGAAGCCACGCATTGACCGGAAACGCCGCCGCCTTCATGCCGAAGGCCAAGAGCAGCAGCGCAGCGATACCCGCCATAGCGGCCGGATTCGCGCTGGGCGCCAGCAGCAAAATATCAGCCATATTGAGCGTCCCGACCGAACCATAGGTCAGGCCGAGCGAGAGCAGAAACAGCGTCGTCGCGAGGAAGTTCAGAAAGCCGTATTTAATCGCCCCATCGAGCTGAAGCGGACGCGATCCCTGTACCAAAAGGCCAAAGGACGCGATCAGCATCACTTCAAACCAGACATAGAGATTGAAGAGGTCGCCGGTCAGGAACGCCCCCGTCACACCCGCGAGCAACAGCAGCACCTGCGAATGGAATGCGTCCTTACTGTCCGCTTCTGCTCGGTCGGCCTCAGCATAAATCAACACCACGAAGGTGACGATGGAAGCGACCAGCGCGAAAGTCGCGCCAAACAGATCTGCCGTCAGAGCAATCCCGAAAGGCGGGAACCACTTGCCCATGGTCATGCTCGCCGGCCCGTTGGCCACAACGTCGAGCAGAAGTTGCACTTCGCAGGCGATGATCACGCCGACGATGATCAGCGCGCCAATCAGCGGCGCCTTATTGATCTGACGCAGCGCCAACAGCGCAGCAGCACCCATCAGTGCCAGAGCGACGGGCAGCACCAGCACCCAATCGGCAAGTGGCGTCGCCATTTCGATCATTGCGCCCGTGGTATCGACTGGAGAGGTAGAAGGACTTGCCATCGGATCAATAGCTCAGCGGCGGCTGCGGAGCGTCTTTCGGCTCGGCGAGGCGCATGGTGTCAGTATTGTCGGCATCAAGGCTCTGATAGGCGCGGAACGCCAGCACCAGCAAAAAGGCGAACATCGAAAAGCCGATAACAATGGCCGTCAGGATCAGCGCTTGCGGCAATGGATTGGCGATCACGCCCTCCGGCACGCTCTGTCCCCAAGGCACAATCGGCGCGACTTCGCGGGTCACACGACCACTGGTGAAAATCAGCAAATTGACGCCATTGCCGAAAATGGTCATGCCGATCAGCATCCGGATCACCGAACGCGACAACAGCAGATAGACCCCCAGCGCAATGAAAAGCCCGACGAGGCCCGCAAGAATATAGTCCATTTTACAGGTCCTCCTCACGGTCGCTTTCAAGGGAAAGCGAAATGGCCGAGATCGTGCCGAAGACGACGAGATAAACGCCAATATCGAAGAACATTGGCGTCGATAGCGCCACCTCATTGCCGCCCACGCTCATGAACCACCAGATCGAGGTCATGAACGGCGCATCGATAAAGACGCTCAATAGGCCCGAGGCCCCCGCCAGCAGCACGCCAATCCCGGCGAAGGCCAGCGGATCAAGCCGCAGCGCTTTGCGTACCGTCGGCACGCCCACAGCCATGCCGTAAACGGCAATGGCGGACGCAGCGATCAACCCACCGATAAAGCCCCCGCCCGGCTCATTGTGACCACGCAGGCAAATGTACCAGGAGAAGACCAACATGGTCGCCACGATCAGCGGCGCCAGCGTGCGGAAAATGACGGTGTTCATGGCGTCACCTTCTTGGCCTTGCGCGGCACTGGAGTCTTCTTCGCCACAGGCTCTTTCTTGGGGCGACGCAGCAGCGCCAGAATGGCCATGCCTGCGCCCATCACCACAGCGATCTCACCCAGGGTATCAAAGCCGCGATAGTCGACGAGAATGACGTTAACGATGTTATGGCCATGGGCAATCGGCACGCTGGTCTGGATGAAGAAGTCCGAAAGACGCGTGTTCAACTCGCCGTTGAGCACCAGCATCAAGAGAAGACTCACCCCGGCCCCGCAAATGATGGCAATCGTGCCGTCGCGCGCCCAGTCTTCAAACGGCCGATGATCCTTCACATCAAGCCGTAGACGGCTCATGACAAAGGTCAGCACTACCACCGAAAGCACTTCCACCATCAGCTGGGTGAAGGCCAAATCCGGCGCACCAAAGATCAGGAAGATCAGCGCAACCGACGTGCCCTGCACGCCCAGCGCCAGAATGGCGACGAGGCGCGTCGGAGCGCACAGCACTGCCACCAGCCCGATGATCGCCGTAATGAAAATCGCCCACTCGTAAAAATGGAGGCTCGGCAGCACAAGCCGCTGGCTCCAGTCACCCAAGTCACGGGTCGGCACCAGCCAGTCGAACCCGCCCCAAGCCAGCATCGGCCCAAACAAGGCCAGCCCCAAGGCGCAGAAGACGACGACGAGATAGATCTCCAGCTTGCCGTGATGCAGGGTTTGCGTCACCCGCGCCGAAAAGCGAATGAGGCCGAACATGACACGATCGAACACAGTGTCTGCCGTCCAGCCAATTGCCGCGTCAAACTTGCGAAGCATGCTGCGCAAACGATTGGCTTGCAGATAGGCGACCACACCAACGGCCCAAGTGGCAATCGAGAGCCAGACCAACGGCGAGGTGACATCGATCGCCAAAGACAAATGGCTTTCAACACCGCTTCCGCGAATGGCGCTCGCAGCGGGCTCCAGAATATTGGCACCAACAAAGCCCGGCATCGCACCAAGCAGCACACCGATCACGCCGAGCAAAACCGGCCCGACCAGCATAGCAATCGGAGCCTCGTGCGCATGCTTGGGCGTATCGATCTGTGGCCCCATGAACGGCTTGATCATCACGATCATTGCCACACCCGCCAAGAGACCATTGCCAAGCAGCAGCACCGCCAGCGTCAGCAAAACTGTCCACTCGCCAGAGAGGAGCCCCGCATACATTTCTTCCTTGGCGAAATAGCCAAGGGTGAGCGGCAAGCCGATCATCGAGAGAGCGCCGAGCACAGCGCCCGCAAAAGTCACAGGCATTGCGTTGCGCAAGCCGCCGAGGGCGGTGATCTCGCGCGTACCTGTTTCATGATCCACCGCGCCCGCGACCATAAACAGGCCCGCCTTATAGCAGGCATGCGCCACGAAATAGACGGCGACACCGGCCACGGCATAGCTTGAGCCAAGGCCCAGCAGCAGGACCAGCACACCCAGCGATGCGATGGTGGTTTGTGCCAAGATTTGTTTGAGATCGGTCTGCTTGATCGCGCCCAGCGCACCCCACAACAGGGTGATACCACCAAAAATGGTGAGAATGCTCATCCACTCCGCTGTTCCGCCAAGACTTGGGGTCATGCGGGCGAGAAGATATACCCCCGCCTGCACCATGGTGGCAGAATGGAGGAAAGCCGACACCGGCGTTGGCGCTTCCATAGCGTTGGGCAACCAGAAGTGCAGCGGAAACTGAGCACTCTTGGTAAAGGCCGCCCCGAGGAAGCACAGCAGAACGACAAGATAGAGCGAATGCTCGCGCAGGACATCGCCCATGCCGCGCACAGCACTCATCTCCCAAGTGCCGGTGAGCACATAGACGAGGATCGCCCCGGCGAGCAGGCACATGCCGCCGATATTGGTGATCACCAGGGCCTGAATTGCCGCCCGTCGCGCCGCCTGGCGCTTATGATCAAACCCAATCAGCAAGAAGGAGGTGATCGAGGTCAGCTCCCAGAACACGAATAGCCCAAGCAGGCTATCGGCCAAGACGAGGCCCAGCATGGCGCCCATAAAAGCCAGCATAAAGCCAATAAAACGCCCCTGATGTTCATGCCCCTTGAGGTAAGCGCTGGCATAGAGAATGATGAGCGTTCCAATGCCCGAAATGGTCAGTGCAAAGACCAGCGCCAGACCATCGACAAAAAAGCTCAAACCAATCCCATAGGCCGGAATCCAGTCCAGCGAGGTGGCAATTGTTTCGCCATTAACCACCGCTGGCGCGAAGCCGGTCAAATAGTAAAAGATCGCAGCTGGGACGAGTGCCAGAGCCAAACCACTAATATGACCGAACAACCGCCCGAGCAATGGCGCGAATACCGCTGCAACAAAAGGCGCGATCGCGGCCATACCAACATAGTCTTGAGTATCGAGCTCCAAGCGGACCGCCTCTTATCAACAGTTCGATTCTTATTGCGCGCGAGATTCGGACCTTAAAGAATGACTGGACTGTCACAAGCAAAATCCGTCCGCGCCGGTACGCCAGTTTCGCTTTTCAACGTATTCCGGGCTGGCAAAACCCGACGGGGCGTCCTATCTCCATGTCACTTCACCTGCATGTCATCGCAGGCCCATTGGAGAGATCATGACTGAGCTCACACCGCCCGTCGCCAAGCGCGTTTTCCATAGCCACACGCATCACGGTGTCACCGTTGAAGACCATTACGCGTGGCTTCGCGCTCAAAACTGGCAGGCGGTGATGCAGGACCCATCGGCACTCGACGGTGAAATCCGCACCTATCTTGACGCCGAAAACGCTTACTACGAAGCCCATTTCGGCAAGCCCACCGAGGCGCTGCGCGATAAAATCTTCAAGGAAATCAGAGGCCGCATCAAGGAAGACGACAGCGGCGTGCCGTCTCCAGATGGTCCTTACGCCTACAACACCCGCATGCTTGAGGGTAAGCAATACCCGCTGATCGTCCGCACCCCACGTGAGGGTGGCGAAGAAACAATCCTGCTCGATTGCAATGCTGAAGCTGGTGAAGGGTACTTCGGTTTTGCCGGAGCATCTCACGACAATACCCATAGCGTTCTCGCTTGGGCGGCGGACCGCGCGGGCTCGGAATATTACGACATCGTCCTGCGCGACATCGCCACCGGCGTGGACCGCGACGAGGTCATCAAAGACACTGCTGGCGGCTTTGTTTGGAGCAATGACAGCTCCTCGATTTACTACGTCGAATACGACGATAACCACCGCCCCTTCCGCGTCCGCCAGCACATCATCGGCACGGCGCAGGACAGCGACGCCGTTATCTATGAAGAAGAAGATCCGGGCTTTTTCGTCGGCATCGACAAGACCCTCTCGGAAAAATTCCTCATTATCGACGCCCATGATCACCAGACCAGCGAGGTCTATCTGATCGACGCGGAAAACGGCGGGGACCCAATCCTCGTCGCGCCGCGCGTGGTTGGTCGTGAATATGAAGTCGATGAACGCGATGGTCTGCTCTACATCCGCACCAATGCGGACGGGGCCGAAGACTATAAAATCGTTACCGTTTCTGCAGACGCCCCGGCGCCAGAAAACTGGACCGATCTCGTCCCCCATAAGGAAGGTGTTCTCGTCCTCGACGTCGCCCTTCTCAAAAACTACATGCTCCGACTTGAGCGCGAAGATGGTCTGCCGCGCATCGTCTCCCGCGATTTACGTACCGGCAAGGAAGAGATCGTCGGCTTTGATGAAGACGCCTATTCGCTCGGCATGGCGACGGGCTACGAGTTCGACACCGCCGTCTTCCGCCTCTCCTATTCTTCCCCAACGACACCGCAGCAGCTCTTCGACGTAAACCTCGAAACGGGCGAGCGCGCGCTCCTCAAGACGCAGGAAGTCCCCTCTGGCCATAACCCAGAAGGCTATGAAACCAAGCGTCTTTTCGCCAAGGCTGCCGACGGCGAAGAGGTTCCTGTTACCCTGCTCTACCGCAAGGGCCTCAAGCTCGACGGCTCCAACCCAGTGCTGCTCTACGGCTATGGCGCCTATGGCATGTCCATGCCTGCGGCCTTCTCGGTTTCAAAACTTTCGCTGGTCGATCGCGGTTTTGTCTATGCCATTGCCCACATCCGTGGCGGCATGGAAAAGGGCTATCGCTGGTATCGCCTCGGCAAGACCGCACACAAGACCAACACCTTTGGCGACTTCATCGCCTCCGCAGAAATGCTGATCGCTGAGGGCTATACCTCAGCTGGCAAGATCGTCACCGAAGGTGGCTCCGCTGGCGGTATGTTGATGGGTGCCATCGCCAACATGCGCCCGGACCTTTGGGCAGGCGTCATCGCCAACGTGCCCTTCGTCGACGTCCTCAATACCATGCTCGATTACACCCTGCCCCTCACCCCGCCGGAATGGCCAGAGTGGGGTAACCCAATCGAGTCCGAAGAAGACTACACGCGCATTGCGTCCTACGCGCCCTATGAGAACGTCGCCGCGCAGGAATACCCGCCGCTCTTTGCGCTCGCCGGTCTCACCGACCCACGCGTGACCTATTGGGAACCAGCCAAATGGGTCGCCAAATTGCGCGCAACCAAGCTGGGCGATGCACCATTGTATCTCAAGACCAATATGGGGGCAGGACATGGTGGCGCCTCTGGGCGTTTCGAACGCTTCAAAGAGACCGCCGAGTGCTATGCCTTTGCGATTAAGTCGGTCGGAATGGACGAATAGTCTATTTCACAACATTGTTGTGCCGCTTCAGGCTGATATAAGGTCAGTCGAAATTCGGCGTCGCCATCGGATTACGATTACACTCAACGGAGGCTTTTATGACCACCAAGTTCACCCTGCCGCCACTGCCTTACGCATACGACGCTTTGGGCCCGTACATGTCGGCAGAGACGCTTGAGTTCCACCACGACAAGCATCACCAAGCTTATGTCACCAACGGCGAAAAGCTGCTGGAAGGTTCGGGTCTGGAAATCCTGCCACTTGAAGACATCGTTCGTGAAAGCTTCGGCAAGAACGCTGGTCTGTTCAACAACGCTGGTCAGCACTACAACCACGTTCACTTCTGGAACTGGATGAAGCCAAACGGCGGCGGCAACAAGCTCCCAGGCAAGCTGCAGGCAGCAATCGACAGCGACCTCGGTGGCTTCGACAAGTTCCGCGCAGACTTCATCGCTGCTGGCACCACCCAGTTTGGTTCGGGCTGGGCATGGCTGTCCTTCAAGGACGGCAAGCTGGAAGTGACCAAGACTGCCAATGGTGAATCGCCACTCGTACACGGCGGCAAGCCACTGCTCGGTGTCGACGTTTGGGAACACTCCTATTACATCGACTACCGCAACGCGCGTCCAAAGTACCTCGAAGCTTGGTTCGACAACCTGGTGAACTGGGAACACGTAGAAAAGATGTTCGAAGAAGCCACTGCCTAAGCCATTACTCTGAAAAGAGTTTTTGCGCGCACCCGTCGATCTTCGGATCGGCGGGTTTTTCTTTATCTACAGCCAATCCTTTAACGTATGCCCGCGCTGCTTCTTTGCCTCATCCTTGCGTGTTAACAATGCATTAACGCAAGAAGGAATCGTTCTTGGTCGCTCGAGGCAAGACAGTCGCTATATTGGCCGCCACCCCCGCACTTACCGCTGTTTTGGCGATGGTGTTGGCCGGTGACTCGCGCCTGCGCGTCCGCACATTCGAAAGCGACATTGAGCTGTTCGCCTATATGCGCATTGCCCCGCTTGATCTGCTGGTGGTGGATTTCGACCGTGATGGTCGCCCTGCCTATGAAATGGTAGAGGCCATTCGCCTAGACCCAAGCTTCGTCAACCGCGATCTGCCGGTCATCGCCCTCACCCGCCGCATTACCCCCGACACGCGCGAGCAGTCGGTCTCTGCTGGCATTGATGAGGTCGTCGTTAAGCCCATGTCGCCCCGGCACCTGCTACAACGCGTTCAGCAGCGCCTTCTCAAGCACGACGTCGTTGGCACGGTTGACTTCGGCTATTTTGGCCCCGACCGCCGCGGCATTCTACCCGAGCCAGACGTGCACCCGACCCGTCGTTTCAGCGACAATATTGTGCCCTTCGTGCCCCGTGTGAGCCTCGAAGCCCCGCAGCCGACAGTATAAAGCTGGGCTATTACCGCGAAGATTGGTGACATCCCCCATCTTCCAGTCACCAACTCGGCCGCGCTCATTCCTAACTGCACCAACTTTCGTTTTTTCGTTGATTAACAATACTTAGAACACTATTTCTGGCGGCATTGCTGCCGTCACGTTCTGAGATATTAGATGCATTTTACCCGCCTTGCCTTTGCCACACTGCTCGCCTCTAGCGCTATCATCGGCACAGCGCATGCAGTTATCCCGACATCAGCAACCGTCACGCTCAATTCAGGCTCCTGCGCCACAGGTCAAATCAGCCTAGCCGTCTCGGCCGAGCTGGGAGCGCTTAACAGCGACTACAGCATCTATTTGGTCGACAGCAGCAATAAGATCCTGCGCTCCATAGATGATACCGCCCAATATCAGTCCACCAAATGGGTCGCTTTCTATCTGCAGGCCCCATTCTCGACCGCGCCCCTCACCCTATACTTGCAGGATCGAACAACTGAAAAAACCCGCTATTCCATGGGCCAGACCCTGCCCACCTCGCTAAGCACCATGGAAACGCTCAACACGTTCACGCTCAGTGCGCTCGACAGCACCTGTGCTGTTGAAGAGGCGGGTTTTGGCGCGCGACAACAGGCCAAGCAAAGCTATCTCACCGATCGCATCAACCTGCTCGGCAACTCCATCCGTCCGACAGGTCAGCGCATTTCGCGCCTCAATGGTCAGCGCACTGGCTCGGACATGAACGGCGGCGACGTGCTCAATTACGTCTCTTCCTTCGCCGCCACCGGCAGCCTGCCGGTCTCTGCCTCGCTCTCTGCCATTGCCGATGTCGATCAATCCGGCGAGATGCGCACAAGCCCATATGACGTCTGGCTGGAGGGCACGTTCTCGCTACTCGAAGCTGGTGGCCAGAACGGTCGCGCGACCTCCGCAGCCATTGGCGCGGATTACCTCCTCACCCCTGATCTTCTCGTCGGTGGTTTTGTCAGCATCGACCGCTTGGACAATTTTGAAACCGCCACCGACACCTTCTCAGGCACCGGTTGGATGGCAGGTCCTTACCTCACCACCCGTTTGACCGATCAGCTATATCTCGATCTCACCGCAGGCGCTGGCACGGCCGCCAACAAGAAGAGCAATTCTTCCGGCGAGGACAATTTCAATTCCACCCGCGCCTATCTCAACGCTACCTTGGAAGGCCAGTTCGGCGAGGAAGCCATTCGCTTCACGCCACGCCTAGGCCTCAACTATGCCGGTGAATGGGCTGCTGGCTACACCGACCATAACGGCGCTTGGACCGATGCTACCTCAAGCACTTCAGGCAGCGTCTTTGCTGGCCCCGGCGTCACCTTCACCGCCCATGATAGCGATATCACTCGCTCCCTAACCTTACGCGCCGATGCCAACACCACGCTCGGGGATGGGGCACAGCTCACAGCAGCTCTGGAAGCTGCTGTTCAACTCGGCTTTGCCAATGGCGTTGATCTGTCCGCCCGCGCCAATTGGGCAGGCATTGGTACCAGCGCCAAAACGCTGAGCCTCTCGCTCAAAGCCAGCGCCGGTTTCTAAGCTCAAGTATCCCCGCTTCGGCGGGGATATCTTTGCTGATTCTTAACCATGAGATTGCTCGGCAAACACGGCTCTGTTAGCGCTGACACCACGTCCAAGCTGCATCTCGCAGTGTTATTCTGAGCGCCCTATGTCCTTTACCCGCCTCGCCTTTCTCGCTTTCTCACTCACGGCAACCGTCACAACCTCTGCCTATGCAGCCGCCTATAGCCACGAAGATTTCGGCTCTTCGGTAGAGACCTTTGCAGCGGGCCACGCGGACATTCTGGGTGCAAGCCTGATCTCGTCGCAGCAGCGCCTCGCGCGCCTCGTCGGCGGCTCCACCGACACCGGCCTCACCCAGGGTGAGATGCTCAGCTACATCGCATCCACCTCCCCAAGCGCTGCCGCAACTGCTGCTGCCGTGCAGGCCGCGGCACCGAGCTACAACCCATTCGCTGCTTGGGTCGATGGATCGTTCAGCTATCTCGAAAGCAACAAGGGCTCCGGTCGTGCCGTTCTGGGCGCTGCCGGTGTCGATTACCGCGTGAATTCATCCCTTCTCGTGGGTGCATTCGTGTCGATCGACAAGCTGAACGAGTTCAAGACCGAGTATGGCACTGTCGACGGCTATGGCGTGATGGTCGGCCCATACATGACCGCCCGCCTGACTGAGCAGCTCTCGCTCGATGTGACTGCGGCGGTTGGCGCTGCCAAGTACACCAGCCAAGTGCCCTTTGGCGGTCTCGACGCGACCACCGATGCAACACGTGCTTACTTCAATGCCACGCTCAACGGCGTTTTCGGCGAGGACAGCATTCGCTTTACGCCGCGCGCGGGCCTGACCCACGCCGCTGAATGGACCAATGGTTACACCGACGGTGGCTACGTCGCGGGCGAAACCTATTCCAAGACTGTCGTCTTCGCCGGTCCCGGCGTTACCCTCGCCCACACGGCTGATGGCATCACCAGCTCGGCAAGCTTGAATGCCGACCTCAAGTCGACCCTTGGCGACAAGTCTCAGCTGTCGGGCGCCATTGAAGCTGCGACCAAGTTCGAATTCGCCAACGGCTTCGGTCTCGGCGCTAGCGCCAGCTATTCGGGCATCGGCACGTCCGACCGTTCCCTGAGCCTCTCGCTCAAGGCCAGCGCCAGCTTCTAAGCCTCTTACGCGCTAACATACCAAAAAGCCCCGCATAGCTTTCCTATGCGGGGCTTTTTAACGACTAGAGAAAGAGCGTTAGCGGCGCTGTTCCAGCGCCCAAACGGTCTTCCCCCACAGGTCTTCAACCGTTTCGGCAAACTGAATATTGCGGTCGAAATTCTTGACCGAATGAGACAGAACGTCGTTGGCAAAGCCGCGGATCACCTCAAAGGCCCGATGGTGATTGAGCATAATAACCGGGCGATTGTGCTGGCTCGACCAAGCCCCAAACAGAGCAAGGCCTGAACTGAGCGAGCCCGGCAACGCGACCAGCGCTTGCGTCCGCTCCGCCAAAGCGGCATGGCGCTCACGCTGATCGGGAATGACGCTAATCGGCACGTCAGCCAAGGCTGGTGGCAGTGTGACGCTAGCATCCGCCAACACTTCCACCACGCCCCCCGCAGCGCGTGCGGCGGTGATCAGCGGAACGGGCACAATGCCATCTTCGGCCAGACAAATCAGCTTGGCGCCCTTCCGCGCAAAGACGAGACCAAACTCACTCATGATGGAGGCGCGCTGCGGATCGCCCGGACCACGATCGGAAGCAAAAACGGCAAGTGTAGGCGTCATATTTGAGCTCATCGACGGCGCTTCAACGAACCGAAAATACCGCGCACGATTTCGCGGCCAAGTGTATTGGCGACGGTGCGGGCAAAGCTCGTCGCAGCAGCTTCGGTGGGGCTTTGACGGGTCGACCGGCGCGGCGCGGCGTCGCGTTCTTCCTTGGCCTGGCGGGCCAGTTCCTGTTCGCGCTCTGCCTCGTAGGCCGCACGCTCTTCCTGCAGTTCAATCTCTCTCGCGCGCTTGTTGAGGATTTCATAAGCGCTCTCGCGGTCGATCACGGAATCATAGATCCCGCCCACGGGCGAATTGGCGATGGTTGCGTCGCGTTCTGCCGGGGTTAGCGGGCCCACCTGCGCGCTCGGCGGACGGATCAACGTGCGCCCAACAATCGATGGAATACCCTTGTCTTCCAGCACCGAAACCAGAGCCTCACCAATCCCCATTTCGGTGATGACCGCTTCGGTCGAAAACGCTGGGTTGGGGCGGAAGCTCTCGGCGGCCACGCGCACGGCCTTCTGCTCACGCGGGGTATAGGCGCGCAGCGCGTGCTGGATGCGATTGCCCAGCTGCGCAAGCACACTTTCCGGAATATCGGCCGGGTTCTGCGTTACAAAATACACGCCCACACCCTTGGAGCGGATGAGTTTGACAACCTGCTCGACCTTGTCGATCAGTGCCTTGTTAGCGCCGTCAAACAGCAAGTGCGCTTCGTCAAAGAAGAACACGAGCTTTGGCTTGTCCATGTCGCCCACTTCCGGCAGCTCTTCAAAGAGTTCCGAGAGCAGCCACAGCAGGAAGGTTGCGTAAAGCTTGGGGGCCTTCATCAGCTGGTCCGACGCCAACACTGAAATAAAGCCCTTCCCATCGGTATCACGACGCATCAGGTCGGCGATTTCAAGCGCTCGCTCGCCGAAGAAATCGTCCGCGCCCTGCTGCTCCAGCACCAGCAGCGAACGCTGAATAGCGCCAATCGAAGCCGTCGTCACATTGCCGTAACGCGCCGAAATTTCTTTGGCGCGGCCCTGAATTTCGACCAGCAGAGACCGCAAATCCTTTAGATCAAGCAGCAGCAGACCTTCTTCGTCGGCCACGCGGAAAGCGACGTTCAACACGCCTTCCTGGGTGTCGTTGAGGTCGAGCATCCGCGCCAGCAGCACGGGTCCAATTTCCGAAATCGTCGCGCGGACCGGGTGGCCCTGCTTGCCATAGAGGTCCCAGAACATGGTCGGGTAGACATCGTCGACATAGTCATCAAAGCCGATGTCGGTCGCCCGCGCTGTCTGCCAGCCCTGCGCCACGCCAAGCTTGGCAATGCCCGAGAGGTCGCCCTTAATGTCGGCCGCAAAAACCGGCACGCCCGCGGCAGAAAACCCTTCGGCAAGCACCTGCAGGGTGACGGTCTTGCCCGTGCCCGTCGCGCCGGTCACCAACCCGTGGCGATTGCCATATTTGAGATTGAGATATTCGGGCCTATCGCTCACACCAAGAAAGATTTTGCCGTCAACGAGCATGAGCCAACCTCCTAATCTTCAATACATCCATATAGCCGCGCTCGCAGCGCGCTCACAAGCACGAACCGTCAGGTCTCAGGCTTTGTATCGCCACGAGACCGCATGACGGCCGTCGCATTCAGCTCCAGTTCAGCGACCTACCAATAGAGCTTTTACATGGAGGGACGAATGCGCCACATCATGACACCACTCATCGCCGCCTTGCTGGTTTCGCCAGCCCTTGGAGATGCGCTGCAAGACCAACGCGCACCCGACTACTCGGGCCCAATGCTGGTCGATTACCGGCCTGTGATGTGCGTGCGCGCGCCCTGCCCTCCAGGCGTTTACGTGATCGAAGGCGACGGTTTCACCACGCGCGCCCGCACAGTGATCATCGAGGATGCTGGCGCAATCAATCAATATAGTGGCCAATATCTTGAGGTCGAAGATATCAGTGGCTCCATATGGCTCGGTGCCGATGCAATCGGCACCCCACTGCCATTGGACGTAGTCTATATTGCGATAACGCCAGAACCAGCGCCGACGCCTTAGAACGCGTCGACCGCCCTCATCTCGCCCACGACCGTACCGCGTACATTCCTGATCGGCTGGCGTGCAAACTGCTCCAGCACCGCGCGCTGGGCGTCGTTCGGATCAGCATACTTCAGCAGCAGTCCCGAAATCATCGCGTGGCTCGCAGCCATATTCCCGTCGTCACACTTGAGCGCATAGCCCCAGCCCTTGGAGCGGATCGCGCCACACTGCACGCCTTCCGCGCCACCTTTTTGCATCAGCTCACCCGCATAGGCGTTCATGATCAGCGTATCGAGATGCCCTGTGCCCGCCACGAGGTGCGGATGCTTGGTCGCTGCATTGAAGAGCGCTTGCGCACCTTCAGCGTAATGGCTCGGGAGGCCCTCGCCCGTCGCCATCTTAGCAAAGCCTGTCGCCCAAGCCCGCAGCGGCGCCGCCCAGGTCGGGATCGAGCAGCCATCCGTGCCGCAGCGATCTTCGGTGAGGCTCTCGCCGATCACTGTTTCAACCGCTTTGCGCACGGCCTTCTGTACAGCGTGTTCGCGTTCGACATAGCCGTGCGGATCAACGCCCATGGCCAGCGCCACGCTGAGCATGCCCGAATGCTTGCCCGAGCAATTATTGTGTAGCGCACTGGGGTTTTCGCCCGCCTTACGTAGCGCGTCACGCGCCGCGTCATTGGTCGGCATGTGCGCGCCACATTCAAGGTCAGCAACGCTCAGGCCCATGCGCCCGAGGAAGGCGCTGACATTGGAGGTGTGGTCGTCTTCACCGTGATGAGAAGCACAGGCCAGCGCCAGTTCTTCCGTACGGTGATGGAATTTTTCGATGGCATGCTGGTCAAATATCGCCAGCGCCTGCATGGATTTTACAGCCGAACGCGGGAAGATTGGACGCTCAACATCGCCACCAGAGGCGATAACATTGCCTGTTGCATCCACAATGATGAACGCGCCGCGATGACGGTTCTCAACCCAGTTGCCGCGTAGGACTTCGGCGAGAATGGGGTTTGCGTCCATAACAAAAAACTCCGGTTCGTGCTGTCTTGGAGGAACAGCGCCGAACCGGAAAAGTCAACATGCATGGGTTGGAGGCAGAAAGCTTGTGATCAGAACCACTGATCCGTGGGGGTGAGGTAAGAGGCGTTCACCCAGCCGCGCATATGATAAACTTCCACAAGGCACCAATCGGCGGAATTCTTGGCAGAATTGTCGATGCAACGCTCGACCCAAACATCCGTACCGTTTGGAACTGCGCTAATCTTTTGCGAGTAGGACGCCGGCCACTTGCGGATATTGAGATTATCCCAGCTGGCCACACCACTCACCTGAGCGGTCGATTGAACATGATAGCCGGCAGCCATTGCTGGCTGGACCGCGAAGGCTCCTGCTGCGACCAATACGAGGCCACAGAGCGATGCCATCAAAACCTTTTCCTGTGCCTTGTTCATCGCCGTCTCCTCTCGGTGATCTCTAGCGTTGAGATGACACTAGCTTCTCCCAATTGAACTCAGCCTGATCCCCTCATTCAGATTGGGTTCATGTTTTTTCGGCCTCTCCCCCAGCATCAGCCGACCTCCCTCCCCTCGTTGGAAGGGATTGAGGGTGAGGGAACGCAGCCCCAACTTGCGTACCTCTTGTGCGCATTCGCCTCATTGTGCCAAAGGCATAACTCGCGCCTTCTTGCGCCTTGGCAATTCGCCGAGACGAGTTTGTAGTTATGACTTTTATTCCGCTCGATCACCCGGATCGTCACGCCATTATGGACGAGGTTCACGCCCGTCCGGTCGAAATCCTGCCATCCGAATGCCGCTTGCGCCGCTTGGTTCTGGTCATGCCGGGCGAGCCGGGCGCTATGCAGCGCGCGTTCCTGCGATTTGCCGATTTCCGCCTCGCGTCGGGCGTCGAACTCGAACTGGCAGGAAGCCGTCAATACAGCTTTGAAACGCCTACCCGCTCTGTCACCTGGGAGTTTCATACAGAGTTCGTCACCATCACATGGCGCGATAGTCTGACCGGCGCGGATAATTTCCCGAACGACATTGGCCTTGAGGCTATTGGCGAAGGCCAGTTGCTTGGCGCGGTTCGTATCGACGTCATTGCCGATCACACCATTCCCGATCGCCTGATCCCGGGCTTCTCGCTTGCCAGCCTCTGCCTGTCGAACGTTGAAGACGGTAAAGCGCAAGTCGTGACCGACTTTATTCCCGATGCCGAAAAGTTCACTCGCATCGAGTTTGCGGCGGGAGCGCTGACGCCCTTGCGCCGCTCCATTCTCACCCGCCGCTTGCTCGAAGTCGAAACCTATCGCGCCATAGCGCTGCTCGGCCTGCCACTCGCGCGCGCCGCATCGCCTGATCTGCGCGGCATGGAGAGCGAACTCTCGAGCGTCATCAATTCGCTGTCTGAAGTGGTCGATCCCGCCAGTGCCAAGGGCGTGCTCCACGGTCTGCATGAATTGTCGGTGCGCTCGGGCCAAATGGCGGAACGCCTTGGCTATCGCTTTGCCGCTGGTCGCGCCTATGGCGAAGTCCTCAATTCGCGCCTCAAAGGTCTGCGCGAAAGTGGCACCGACAAGGGTTCTACCCTGTCGCGCTATATCGCCAACCGCGTCGAGCCAGGTCTGGCCACTTGTGCCGCCATCGAGCAACGCCTGCGCGTCTTATCGCGAAAGATCGAACGCGCCATTGGCCTGCTGAACGTGCGCATCGGCGTTGATATGCAGGTGCAAAATGCCTCGCTGCTCGACAATATCGCCCGCACCGCGCGCAGCCAGTTCCTCCTCCAGCGCACCGTTGAAGGTCTCTCGACCATCGCCATCAGCTACTACGCGCTCGGCATTGTCGGTTATCTCTTGGGCGGTCCGCTCTATCATTGGAACATCGACAAAACGATGGCGCTCTCGATCTTCGCGCCTTTCGTTGTGCTGCTGGTCTGGCTCTCCGTTCGCTCCGTCCGCAAGAAGCACGAAGGCCACTGACCCAAATGCAAAGGCCGCGGATCATCTCCGGGGCCTTGTTCTTACCGCAGCCAAAACATTGGCTTTAAATCCACCGAGATCGGCTCATTCTTTTCATTGGTGGCCATGATATCGGCCATATGCGCCCACCAGCGCTGCATCACGGCCGTATTCGGCAGATCGTCCATGGTGTGATCGACGCGACGCCACAGCACGCCAAAGAGCGTATTGGTCTCCTCGTCGAGATGGATGGAATAATCCTTCACCCCCGCCTCGTGCAGTAGGTCCACCAGCTCGGGAAAAATCTCGTCGTGACGCTTCTTATATTCCGCTTCCATGCCCGGATTGAGCTTCATCTTGAAAGCGTGTTTTTCATATCCCGCGTCCGTAATCACGCCCGTCGCTCCTTCATCATCCGATAGAGAATTGGCAGGGCGATCACGACGATCAGCAGCCCACCAGTAAAAATGCTCATGACAATGCCGGGCACATTGAGCAGCCCGAGCCCAAATGTCACCAGCCCGATAATCAGCGCTGCAATCACCACACCAAGGATAGATCCGGCCCCGCCGAGGATCGACACCCCTCCCAGCACCACCATGGTGATCGCTTCCAGCTCCCAGCCCTGCGCGATGGAAGGCCGCGTTGAGCCCAGACGCGCGGTCAACAACACTGCCGCAATGCCGCTCATCAGGCCTGTGAGGCAAAAGAGGATGAACCGCACCCGATCGACGCGCACGCCGGAAAACTGCGCCGCCGTCGCATTATTGCCAATGGCAAAGACGCGCCGACCAAAATTGGTTTTGTGCAGCAGCACATAGAAAATCACCGCGCAAACGCCGAACAACACCAGCTCAAACGAGATCACCCACCAGACATATCCCTGCCCGAACCACGAAAAACTGGCCGGATAACCCTTATAGCTCTGGTCCCCAAGAACGATGAAAGCGATCCCGCGAAACAGGCTCATCGTGCCGATGGTGACAACGATGGAAGGCAGTTTCAGCCGAGTGACCAACACGCCATTGAAGGAGCCGCAGACCAGCCCAACGGCAACACCCACCGCCACCAACACGGGCGTATCCGCCCCAAATTGCAGTGCCAGCCCCATCAGCGTCGAACACAAGGCAATGATGGAGGCGACCGAGAGATCAATCTCGCCAGCGATAATCAGCAGCGCCATCGCCAGCGCAATCAGCGCCTTTTCGGTGAAATTGAACGTGAGGTCCGAGAGGCTCCAGGCGTTGAGGAAATAGGGAGAGGCAAAGCTATTCGCGATGAAAATCCCAATTGCCACGAGAACCAGCAAGCTCTCCCAACTCAACACCCCCGCCTTCCAAGAACTCCCTAAGCGGTCTGGGAGGCGTCTTGTTGTTATGTCTGTCATCTCTTCCTCCCGAAACTCAATCTCCCAGCACCCACCAGCCAAACCTCCCTCCCCCTTGAGGGGAGGGCCGGGGTGGGGGTAACTACGCCCCCCGCAAAATCACCCGGCCCTTGCTCCGCTCGCCACGCGCATTGAGCACCACCGCCAGCAAGATCGCCGCACCGGAAATCGCCATTTGCCAGAAGGGCGACACGCCGATCACTGGCAGCGCATTGTTGACGACGCCGAGGAACAGCGCCCCCAACAACGCCCCACCAACCGTGCCAATTCCCCCAGCAATCGACACCCCGCCGATCACACAAGCTGCGATGATGTTGAGTTCATAGCCGCTCGCCACTTCCACCGAAGCGATCACATAGCGGGAAATCCAGAGATAGCCCGCCAGCCCCGAAATCGCCCCGGCCAGCACAAAGGCATAAAACTTCGTCTTGCCGACATCGATGCCGGTGTAAACCGCCGCCGTCGGATTTACGCCAATGGCGTAGAACGCCCGGCCCAGCGGGGTCCTTGTCATCAACACATAGACCAGCGCCGCCACCACAATCGCAAACCAGCTCAACACCGGCAGGCCCAGAAACACGCTGCGCTGCAGCTGGATAAAGTCTGGGCTCATCTGCGCTGCGTTCACCCAAGCACCGCCCGAAATGACGAAGACCATCCCGCGGAAAATCGTCAGCGTTCCCAGCGTCACAACAATGGCCGGAATGTTCAGCTTCCAGACGAGCAACCCATTGAACGCTCCCATCGCAGCGCCAACAACCACGCAGCCTAGAATAAGCAGTGGCACTGGAATAAAAGGGAAAGCCGCATTAGCCATAGCCACAATCATGCCGCTCAGCGCCAGATTGGAGGCCATCGACAAGTCGATACAGCGGGTCAGAATGACCGCCATTTGCCCCAGCGCCAACATCATCAAAATGGACGTATCGTTGAAGACGGTCAGCAAGTTGCTCGGCTCAGCAAAGCGCGGAAAGCGCAGTGTCACGGCTAAGATCACGGCGACAATTGCCAGCCCCAGCCAGATTTCGCGGTGTTTGAAAAGGCTCTTCATGCCGCCTGCTCCTCAGCAATACCGGCGGCCAGGCGCACCAGCGTTTCCGGTTGCAACCCATCATTGACCAGCGTGTCGACCACCAGCCCCTCGCGCATGACGACGATCCGGTCACTCATGCCCAACACTTCGGGCAGCTCGGACGAGACCATGATGACGCTCAATCCCTGCGCCACCAGCTCGCCCATGAATTCATGCACCGCCGCCTTTGAACCAATGTCGATGCCCTTGGTCGGCTCGTCCAAAATGATCACCTTCGGCAGCGTCGCCAGCCATTTGGCGATCACCACTTTTTGCTGATTTCCACCCGATAGGGTCGATACATTCTGGCTCAGCGATGAGGCGCGCAGGTCAAGCCGCTCTGTATAAGTGCGCGACAGCGCAAACTCTTCCGCCATGCGCAGAAATCCGCTGCGGCTGGTCTTGTCCAAACTTGGCAGCGAGACATTCTTAAAGATCGGTTCGCCGGTAATAACGCCCTGCTTGCCGCGCTCCTCAGGCACGTAAACAATCCCGGCCTCCACCGCGTCGGCGGGGGATTTTGGCGTGAGTGTTTTGCCCTCTAGGCTGATGCTCCCGGCGCTGGTTTTGGTCAGTCCGAACACCGCCTGCATCACCTCAGAGCGCCCAGCCCCGACGAGCCCGTAAAAGCCGAGGATCTCGCCCTTTTTCACCTCAAAGCTGACGTCATGAAATTCGGTCGGGTGGCAGAGCCCCGACACAGCCAGCACCGCTTCGCCAAACTGCGCGGTCCGAGCCGGGAAAATGTGGTCAACCGAGCGGCCCACCATCATCTTCACGATGTCCGTTTGCGGGGTGTCTTTGATAAACCCCTTGCCCACCATTTCCCCATCGCGGAACACGGTGTAGCGGTCCGCAATGCGGTAAATTTCGTCGAACTTATGCGAGATGAAGAGGATCGCTTTGCCGTCGGCTTTGAGAAGCTCGATCAGCACATAAAGATCTTCAATTTCCTTCTGGCTTAGCGCCGCGGTCGGCTCGTCCATAATGACCACTTGCGCCTCGACGCTCAGCGCCCGCGCCACCGCTACCAGATGCTTCTTGGCAATGCCGAGTTCCTTCAGCGGCGTCGTCGCATCAATCCCTGCCGCCATAGAGTCCAGCGTCAGCTGCGCCTCGCGCTTCATCGTCGCCCAATCGATCAGCCCAAAGCGCGTCTTGGGCGCATGGCCGAGATAGATGTTTTCCGCCACCGTCAGCTCATCAAACAGCACGGTTTCTTGGTGGATTGCGGTAATGCCCGCCGCCGAGGCCGACACTGCCGTCGGCAAGGTCACCGCCTTGCCATTGACTGAAATAGTGCCGCCATCCGGCTGGTAAATCCCGGTCATGGTTTTCACCAGCGTCGATTTTCCAGCGCCATTCTCGCCAATCAGCGCCGTCACTTCACCGGCATAAAGCTCCAACGAAACCTCATGCAACGCCCGCACACCGGGAAAGCTTTTCGAGATGTTTTCAAGAGTGAGAATGGGCGTTTTCATATTCTTGATCCTTGGCGCCACTGTCCCGCGCCGCTCTCATCACAAGCTCGATATGCCTCCCTCCCCTTGAGGGGGAGGGAATGAGGGTGGGGTGATCGACCGGCGTATCCCAATAGCTTCCAGATGCTCGATGCAACTCCCCCACCCCTACGGGGAGAGGGTGGGGTGAGGGGGCCTTGCCAGTAAAGCTGACGCCCCCACCCTGCCTCCCCCGCAAGCGGGGGAGGAGCACGTTCTGTAGTCTTGAAAAGATCGCGTTCCCAACACCAGTCCAGTCCCTCCCCCTGTTTCAGGGGGAGGCTAGGAAGGGGTCAGTAGATCTTCGAAAACTCTTCGATATTGCTCTTATCGAACTGGAACGGCGCGGCCATTGCAGCGGAGTTGGTGTCGTCGAGCGTGACTTCACCCACCTTGCCGATGGAGAAGGTCGCGCCCGGCTTGGCTTCAGCACCATCAACCAAGGCATCCGCCAGCATCACTGCCGAATAGCCCAGATCAATTGGGTTCCACAGCGCCACCGCCTGGCTCGCGCCATTGTCGATGAACTGCTTGAACTCGCTTGGCAGCGCCAGCCCAGTAACGTTGATCTTGCCGATCAAATTCTGGTCGGTCACCACCTGAGCCGCCGCGACAACGCCAACGGTAGTTGGTGCAATGATCGCCTTAAGGTTCGGATGGGCTGCAATCAGACCACGCGCTTCTTCGGTCGACTTCACGCTGTCGTCGTCGCCGTAAACGGTGGCCACGAGGTTGATGTTGGAGAACTTGGCTGGAATGGCTGCCTTCGCCGCTTCAATCCATGCGTTCTGGTTGGTCGCGGTCGAAGCCGCCGAAAGGATCGCAACATCGCCGCCTTCAGGCAGGAAGTCTGCCGCCAGCTTGATGATGGTTTCCCCGATCAGACCAACGTCGGATGGGTTGAGGTGGATCTGGCGGCCTTCTGCAGCAACGCCAGAGTCCCACGAAATGACCTTGATGCCGCGTTCCATAGCGCGCTTGAGCGCTGGAACGAGGGCGTCCGGATCGTTGGCCGAGATCGCAATGGCATCAACCTGCTGAGCGATCAGCGAGTTGACCACTTCGATCTGTGCTTCAGCAGTTGCAGCCGTTGGGCCGGTGTAGATCACTTCCACATCGCCCAATTCAGCGGCAGCTTCCTGCGCGCCCTTATTAGCGGCATCGAAGAAGCCATTGCCGAGCGATTTCACGACCAGCGCGATGCGGGTCTTATCCTGTGCCATGGCTGGCGCGGCCAGCATCACAGCGGTTGCAGCTGTTGCTGCAAGAAGAGTCCAGAGCTTCATTATTTCCTCCCAGAAACGAAAACCTAGTCTGTGTTTGGGCTTAGGCCGCGTCCCCCTGCGGTTCCGCCTGTCCCATCGCATCCGCGATCACCAGCTTCACCCCTGCTTCCTCAAGCATCAGGCGATCTGCGTCGCGGATCCCACCGTCGGTAATGACGGTAGAAATTCGGTCGAGCCCACAAAGAATGAGGCTCGAGCGACCCGAAAATTTCGAACTATCGGCCAAAACGATCACTTCGTCGGCCTGCCCGATCAGCGCCAGTTCCGACTGCACCACCATGGGGTCAGCCTCCATCAGGCCATGTGACCCGATCCCCTGACAGCCGATGAACATGCGCTTGGCGTAAAAATGGCTCGCCACCACGCCACCAAAGGGCGACAGGATGACGTTTTGCTCGCGATAGATCGTGCCGCCCGGAATGACGACCGAGTTGCGCGAATTGTGGATGAGAAACTCGGCAATGGCGAAGCTGTTGGTGAACACACTCAGCCGCTTTTCCATCAGATAATGCACCATCTGATAGGTCGTCGTGCCACCGTTGATAATCACCGGCTCGCCATCGGCGCACAGCTCTGCCGCTGCTCGCGCAATAGCGCGCTTTTGCGCGATATTGATCGTTTCATTGACCGAGAATGGGCGGCCCATCAGCCCACCCTGTGCTGGCGGGGTCAGCGCTTCCGCGCCCCCTCGCACCCGGCGCAACTTGCCTTGCTCGTCCAGCGCCGCAATATCTCGGCGGATCGTCGCTTCCGACGAACCGGTAATGTCACACAACTCCGCCACCGTCACGACGGGGCGCGATTGCGCAGCAGCCAGAATAACGCGATGGCGTTCGGTTTCGTGCAAGTTGTTTCTCCCTGCCTTAGTGCTTCCACCTCTTCCAAGCAGAGTCAATCATCATTCGCAAGGTTTCGATCATTTCCATTCACACGTGAAAGATTCTGATCGAAGCTGATTGACACCTTGCAGGATTGGTGAACTATTTTCACCCCTGACTGACCGCGCTCTGCGGCGAACAATGCGTCCATCTACGGGTTATGCCCACGGAAGCGAGTTGAAGAGAATTGCGGCTCATAGGAAAGGGCCGCTTCTGGGGAGGAAATTGCCATGTCCACTGTGCCGAAGCGCCTCGAAAACCTATGGGACGATGCCAAAGCCGCATCGCTGAGCGAGCCAGAACGTCTGGTCTACCGCTCCAATCTCTTGGGCTCCGACAAGCGCGTCACCAATTTCGGTGGTGGCAATACGTCCTCCAAAATCTGGCAGAAAGATCCGCTCACAGGCGAGACCGTTGAAGTGCTTTGGGTCAAGGGCTCCGGTGGCGACAATGCTTCCATTAAGCTCGATGGTTTTTCGACCCTCTATATGGAAAAGCTGCGCGCTCTGAAGGGGCTCTATCGCGGCCTTGAGCATGAAGACGAGATGGTCGGCTATCTTCCCCACGCCACCTTCAATCTCAACCCGCGCGCCGCGTCCATCGACACGCCGCTCCACGCTTATGTGCCGCGCCCCTATGTCGATCACATGCACCCCGATGCGATCATCGCCATTGCCGCTTCCAGCAATTCCAAAGAACTCACCCAGCAGATCTTTGGCGACACCATCGGCTGGCTCCCTTGGAAAAAGCCGGGCTTCGAGCTTGGCCTATGGCTTGAAAAGTTCTGCCATGAAAACCCCTTCGCTAAGGGCGTCATCCTTGAAAGCCACGGCCTCTTCACTTGGGGCGACGATCCAAAAAGCTGCTACGAAACCACCATTGCCATTATCAATCAGGCAATCGAGTGGTTTGAAAACCAGACTGCCGGCAAGGTGATCTTTGGTGGCGCTGTCACTAGCTCCCTTCCCGCCGCAGAGCGCCGCGCCATCGCCGCCAAGCTGATGCCGAAAATTCGCGGCTTTATCTCTGAGGACAGTTTTAAGCTCGGCCATTTCGACGACAGCGACGCCGTGCTGGAATTCGTCAATTCCAAGAATTTGCAGCCTCTGGCGGCGCTCGGCACCTCATGCCCTGACCATTTTCTGCGCACCAAAATCCGTCCGCTGGTCATCGATTTCGACCCGGCCAATCCGGACGTTGATGCGGTCATCACCGGTCTTGCCGATCAGATCGCGGCCTATCGCGCCGATTACGCGGCCTATTACGAGCGCTGCAAGCACGACAACTCGCCCGCCATCCGTGACCCGAACGCGGTCGTCTATCTCATGCCGGGCGTTGGCATGTTCACCTTCGCCAAGGACAAGGCGACAGCCCGCATCTCCGGCGAGTTTTACGTTAACGCCATCAATGTGATGCGCGGCGCGTCCACCGTCTCGACCTATCAGGGCCTGCCGGAACAGGAAGCCTTCGACATCGAATATTGGCTGCTTGAAGAAGCCAAGCTCGCTCGTATGCCAAAGCCAAAGTCGCTGGCTGGCAAGATCGCTCTCGTCACCGGTGGCGCAGGCGGCATTGGCAAGGCGACCGCCATTCGCCTCTTGCGCGAAGGCGCTTGCGTCGTCCTCGCTGACATTGACCAGACCGCACTCGACAGCGCCATTGCCGAACTCTCGTCCGTCTTCGGCGCCGATGTGGTCCGCCCGGTCAATATCAACGTCACACGCGAAGAACAGGTCACTGCAGGCTTTGCCCATGCCGTGGTCGAATTTGGCGGCCTCGACATTCTCGTCTCGAACGCCGGCCTTGCCTCTTCCGCCCCGATTGAGGACACGTCCCTCGAGCTCTGGAATAAGAACATGGACATCCTGTCCACTGGCTATTTCCTCGTCTCGCGTGAAGCGTTCCGGCTGTTCCGTCAGCAGAAAATCGGCGGCAACGTCATCTTCGTGGCCTCCAAAAATGGTCTCGCCGCTTCGCCAAACGCAGCCGCCTATTGCACCGCCAAGGCCGCCGAAATCCACCTTGCCCGCTGCCTCGCGCTCGAAGGCGCTGAAGCGCAGATCCGTGTCAACGTCGTCAATCCAGACGCCGTTCTGCGTGGCTCGAAGATTTGGGCTGGCGAATGGCTCGAACAGCGCGCCTCGACCTATAAGACCGACAAGGACGGTCTTGAGGAAATGTACCGCCAGCGCTCAATGCTGAAACGCTCCGTCTTCCCCGAAGACATTGCCGAAGCGATCTATTTCTTCGCCTCAGACGCTTCAGCCAAATCCACTGGCAATATTCTCAACGTCGACGCGGGCAACGCCCAATCGTTCCCGCGCTAAGCTTGGCTCCAAGAGTCAGCAACAAAACTCGATACAACCCCTCCCCCTCACAGGGGGAGGTTGGGTGGGGGTAAACCCCCGCGGCTGGAGAGAGGCCGCAAGGGAGGAAACACATGACCGAACAACTCATCGCCGCTTCGACCGTCGAAGCCGAAAACGCCAAGCGCTCTACTGATCTGCGCAATGACTACGACAGCCTTGGCGAACGCCTCGACCGTCGCGGCATTTCCATCGACGCGATTAAATCCAAAGTCGCCGCTTTTTCCGTTGCCGTCCCCTCATGGGGCGTTGGCACTGGTGGCACCCGCTTTGCCCGCTTCCCCGGCAAGGGCGAACCACGCGATATCTTTGACAAGATCGAAGATTGCTCGGTTATCGCCCAGCTCACCCAGGCAACTCGCACCGTCTCGCTCCACATTCCATGGGACAAGGCCGATCCAAACCGTCTCAAGCAAGCCGCTTCCCGCTTTGGCCTCGGCTTTGACGCCATGAACTCCAACACCTTTGCCGATGCCGCCGGGCAGTTGCAGAGCTATAAGTTCGGCTCTCTCTCTGCCGCCGATGCCGCCACCCGCAATCAGGCCATTGAGCACAATCTCGAATGCATTGAGATCGGCAAAACCATTGGCTCAAAGGCCCTCACCGTCTGGATTGGCGACGGCTCCAACTTCCCTGGCCAAGTCAATTTCGCCAATCAGTTCGAGCATTACCTCAATTCAATGAAGGCGATTTACGCGGCCCTCCCCGAGGATTGGCGCGTTTATACCGAACACAAAATGTACGAACCGGCGTTCTATTCGACCGTCGTGCAGGATTGGGGCACCAATTACCTCATCGCCAAGGAGTTGGGCGACAAGGCCTATTGCCTCGTCGACCTCGGCCACCATGCGCCCAACGTGAATATTGAAATGATCGTCTCGCGCCTTGCCCAGTTCGGCAAGCTCGGCGGCTTCCACTTTAACGATAGCAAATATGGCGACGACGATCTCGATGCGGGCTCCATCGACCCATACCGCCTGTTCCTCGTCTTCAACGAGCTTGTGGACGCCGAAGAGAAATATTCCGATTTCCGTCCGGCCCACATGCTCGACCAGTCGCACAATGTCACTGATCCGATCGAAAGCCTGATGCTCTCCGCCGCGGATGTGCAGCGCGCCTATGCGCAAGCCCTGCTTGTGGATCGCAAGGCCCTGACCGAAGCCCAGCACGGCAATGACGCCCTCGGCGCGACCCAAGCCCTGCGCCTGGCCTATCGCACCGATGTCGAGCCGATCCTCGCCATGGCGCGCTACGAACAAGGCGGCGCGATTGATCTCCTCGCCACCTACCGTGCCTCCGGCTATCGCCAGCGTGTCGCCGAAATCCGCCCGGAAATCGCCGCCGGCTCAAGCGGCATCGTCTGACCGGACTTGGTCTTCCCCTCCCCCTGCCCAAGGGGAGGGGGCACTCCTAGGCCTTCACCAGCCCGCCAAAATACTCCAGCGCATAGGCTTCCACCCCACCGACTAGAATAGCCTCGCGCCCGCGAAACTGCTCCGGCCCACCGTCGTTTCGATCTTGATAGGTGCAGCCGCCACTGAGCCAGACAAAGCCACCGAGGAACCGCCCTTTGCGGTAGAGCGCCGATAAGGAGTCTTGGATGATGGCGCCTGCCTGCCCTGCGTCGATCAAATCCGGCCGCTTTATATAGCCGTAGTAGTTCATGGCCCAGACCGGCTCATTGCGGTGCCAGAGCACTTCTTGCCCCAGAAAATCTGTTCGCCGAAATAGCTATCAAGATAGCGCCAATCGCCCTCCTCTCATGCGATCTCGTTTGCGCCCTGCCGAGATGGCGTCACCTTTGCCCCGCCACCGACATAGCTTGCAGCCTTGGCCCGAACGATGATGCTATTAAGCTCTTCGCTGTCCATACCCCTGCCCTCCCTCACGCATAGATTATGCGCGTCAGAGACAGCCTACGTCAGCATTCCACCTAAGATCGAGCGGGCCCGAACTTGGCGTTTCTGCGCCGAGGCTGACGAGCTTGGTGCTGCACAACGACGCCCTCGCCTGCCAGCAGCATCCTAAGCTCTCAAAACCGACGTTGCCTCCAATATCCACTCTCGAAACACCTTCACCTTGGTCCAATTTCGTCGCGACTGCGGATAGACCAGCTGATAGGTGCACCCGTCCCAGCCCAGTTCGGGGAAGGGTTGTACCAGTCGCCCGCTCGCCAAGTCATCGCGAAATAGCGCCGGCGTAATCATGGCAAAGCCTCTCCCTGCCCCCGCCGCTGCCGCCTCCAACACTTGCGTGTCGAGTGTCACCACGCCCCGGGCCATTGCGGGATAGTCGTCAATGCCCATCATCGCGAACCACTGACCAATCCATTGGTCACTTGGAGAAATCGCTGGCGCGCGGAGCAGGTCTCTCGGCTCCCGAATGCGATGCCTTTCGATGAAGTCACCGCTCATAATCGGCGTGAACTCCGCCCGCAACAGCTCGTGCCCAACCACGCCCTCCGGTAACTCACCCCAAGACGCAATTATGCCGACGTCGAACATGTCTTTTTGGAAATCGACGTTCTCCACCCGACTGTTGAACCGCACAGCAATGTCGGGGTGAGCCACCTGAAACAGCCCGATATTGGCGGCGAACCAGCGCGTGGCAAAAGTCGGCAGAGACAATATGGCCAATGTCCCGCTGACATGCTGATGCGTCTGCGCAAAACTATTGCGCAGGATATCGAAGGCCTGCAGCACATCCGGCGCGAGGCGCTGCCCTACTTCGCTCAGCTCCACCTGCCGCGCTTTTCGCACAAATAGTGCTGCGCCAATCCGCTCCTCCAAGAGCTTGATCTGATAGCTCACCGCCGCCTGTGACATGCCCAGTTCTGCAGCGGCGCGCGTAAAACTGAGCTGTCTCGCGACAGCCTCGAAAGCCCGTACGGAGGTCAGAGGCGGAATATCAGACATAATCTCACCTTATACCTTCCCACCGGCATTCAATTGGAAAATCGCGATATACTCGCGCTAAAGCAGAGCATGAGCAAATCAAAGACATAAGGCAAGGATGTGTTCTGATGCTTCCATTTGCACTGCTCGAACTTCCCGCACTGCTGTTCATCAATACTTGGGGCAAGCGCGGCACCGGCCCGCTCTACATGTCCTCTGAACCTCTATCACCGCATTTGCGCCGCGATATCGGGCTCGACGCCATCCGGGATGAGCGTGCCGAAAACCCCTCGCCAATTCCCCCCGATCGCATAAAGTGAGGCCACTGTTTCGCTTTCTCATCTCAGCCGACGGCCATGTCAAAGACCACGCCCGCCACTGCCGCTCTCACCAAAGCCGGCATTTCCTTTGAACTCGCGACCTACGACTACGACCCAAATGCGGAACGCGTGGGCTTGCAGGCGGCCGAAGCCATGGGCGTGTCACCGGCTGAAGTGTTCAAAACGCTCATGGCCGAGCTCGATGGCAAGCCAATCTGCGCCATCGTCCCCTCGGATGAAGAAGTGAATATGAAAAAGCTGGCTGCGGCTTTGGGTGGCAAGTCGGCGCATATGATGAAACCCGTCGATGCCGAGCGCCTCACCGGCTACAAGGTCGGCGGCATTAGCCCTTTGGGCCAGCGCAAGCTGGTGCCGACGGCGCTTGATGAAATGGCAACGCTCTACGACGAGATCTATCTCAATGGCGGTCAGCGCGGATTGCAGATCCGCATCAAGCCCGATGATCTCGTCTCAGCGCTCAACTGTGTCACCGCCGATCTGACACGTTAGACCACCCCCAGAAACGACAAAAGGCGCCCTGCAGGACGCCTTCATCGGATAGTCTTTTCTCTGCCGCCTTGGGCGACCGAGACGTTCGCTTATTAGGCTACGTAGGTGCCGCGTGCGATCGACTTGATGTCACCCTTGGTGATGCCCAGGTCGTTCAGCTGACGGCTGTCAAGGCTGTTCAGTTCACGCAGAGTGCGCTGGTAGCGGGCGTAGTCAGAAAGCTTCTTTGCGATGTTCATTTCGGTTCCCCTTCGGTTGATGACCCCTATGTAGACCTAAGTCGTAGTGATTAGAAGATGGCCAATCTGCACATCCGTTATGCACTAGATGCAAGTGATGGGGCAATCTTGGTTAAGCAAGGGTAAATTCGAAAAACCCAGCGAAACTCGGCAAAAATGAGGCAGCCCGCCTTAATCGCCATAGCAAAGGGCCGCACATCATCTGCATGATGTGCGGCCCTGCTTAATTTACAGGCAGATAGTTAGACCTGCCTACTCGCTTTTCGTCTCAGCCATGCGCGCAGCGCGGGCCACGCGAATGTCGTCCTTCATCTCGAACCACATGGCATTGATGATGCCGAAGGCGCAGGCCAGGCCGAGGCCGAGGATCCATGCAAAATACCACATACGACTGCTCCTAGTAGGCGTTGGGGTTTTTGGTGAGATTGTCGGCCGTAACCGGACCACGCATCACGCGGAACACCCAAGCGGTGTAGGCAACGATGATGGGCAGGAAGATAACGGTCGCAACCAGCATAATGAAGAGCGTCAGATGGCTCGACGATGCATCCCACAGCGTCAGGCCCGAGCCTGGAACCGTCGAGGACGGCAGCAGGAACGGAAACAGCGAGACACCAGCTGTCGAGATGATCCCGAAGATCGCCGCGCTCGTTGCCAAGAGCGTGATCAAATGCTTGCGGCCGATAAAACCGAGCACCGCCACGACCAGACCCACGAAGGCCAGAATCGGCGCAGTCACCATCCAAGGATATTTGCTGTAATTCAGCATCCAGCCGCCCTGCACCAGCTCAACCGACTTGGCGAGCGGGTTGATCGGCGCTGCCGGGTCAATCACGCTGGTCACCACATGGCCGCTCATGAACGCAACCCAGAAGCCGCCCAGCGCGAACAGCACCAGTGTTCCAACAGCAGCATAGAGCCCGAACATGCGCGCCCGTTCTGCCATTGCCCCTTGGGTGCGTCCGGCAATAACAGCCGCGCCCTGCGCACTGATCATGCCAACGCTGACTAGGCCGCACAGCAGTGCAAACGGCATCAACAGCTGGAAGAAGTTGCCCGTGTAGAAGATGCGCATGGTGTCGTCAAAGTGGAATGGCGCGCCCAAGAGCACATTGCCCACCGCCACGCCCATGATCAGCGCTGGCACAAAGCCACCGATGAACAGGCACCAATCCCACACAGCGCGCCAAGTCGGGTTATCGATCTTGCCACGGAACTTGAACCCCACTGGACGCAGGATCAGCGCCAGAAGGATAACGAGCATGGCAAGGTAGAAGCCCGAAAAGCTCACCGCATAGAGTGGAGGAAACGCGGCAAAGATCGCGCCACCACCGAGAACCAACCACACCTGATTACCTTCCCAAGTCGGGCCGATCAGGTTGAGCAAAATACGGCGTTCTTCATCGCTCTTGGCAGCGAAGGGGAGCAGAGTGCCCACCCCCATGTCGCGGCCACCCATCACGGCAAAGCCGATCAGCAGCACACCGAGCAGTACCCACCAGATCAGGCGGAGTGTTTCGTAGTCGAGAGGGATCGAGCTCATGCGACGATCTCCTTGTTTTCCTTGGTCGCCGGAAGGGCAGCCATGACGTAGTCCTCATCTTCTTCCGGAGTGAAGAGCTGATCCTTCGGACCCGCCTTGATGATTTTGACCATCAGAATGATCATGATGACCAAGAGCACGCTGTAGAGCAGCACGAAGAAGCTCAGCGACAGGACTAGGTCGAGCACGTTCAGACCCGAGGCGGCGTAGAATGTGGGCAGAACCCCTTCCACGACCCAAGGCTGTCGGCCGAACTCGGCGATGAACCAGCCTGCTTCAATCGCGATCCAAGGCGTTGGCAGCATGAACACCGTGAACCACAGCAGCGGCTTGTTGGTGTCGATCCAACCCCGCGACGCGCGGTAGAACCACAACGCGAAGAAGGCGATGTAGAAGAACCCGAGACCCATCATAATGCGGAAGGTCCAGAACAGCGGCCATACGCTTGGCACGGTGTCGGCAGCAGCCAGCGCGATTTCTTCCGCAGTCGCGTTCTCGACATCAACGCGATACTTCTTGAGCAGCAGCGCGTAGCCAAGGTCCGGCCAGGTCTCTTCAAAGACCGCACGGGCATCGGTGTTCGCGCCGTCGGCGCGAATTTCAGCCAGCGCGTTATAAGCGATCAGACCCATACGGATACGATCTTCGGCGCGCTCAACCAGTTCGTGAATGCCCGGCAGTTGCTGATCGAACGAACGCGTCGTGATCAGACCACCAACCCACGGAACCGAGATGTGGAAGCCAACGTCTTCGCCGTTCGAGCCGGGGAAGGCGATGATCGACCACGGAGCCGGAGCCGGCTCGGTTTCATACATGGCTTCGAGTGCAGCGATCTTCATGTGCTGGTGTTCCGTCGCGACATAGCCGCTTTCGTCACCGAGCACGACCACCGACAGCGCCGAGGCCAAACCAAAGCTTGCCGCCACAACAGCGGAACGCTTGGCCAATTCGACATGCTTGCCCCGCACAAGGAACAGCGCCGAAATGGCGAGAATGAACATGGCGCCGCAGAGATAGCCTGCGCTTACCGTGTGCACGAATTTTGCCTGCGCCACTGGGTTGAAAATCACCGCCATAAAGTCGGTGACTTCCATACGCATGGTGTCAGGATTGAACTTGGCCCCAACCGGGTTCTGCATCCACCCGTTGGCAACCAGGATCCAGAGCGCCGAGAAATTGGCGCCAATTGCGGTCAGCCAGGTCACAACCAAGTGACCCACCTTGCTCAGACGATCCCAGCCGAAGAAGAACAGGCCGATGAAGGTCGCTTCCAAGAAGAAGGCCATCAGGCCTTCAATGGCGAGTGGCGCCCCAAACACGTCACCGACATAATGGCTGTAATAGCTCCAGTTCATGCCGAACTGGAACTCCATAACCACACCGGTGGCCACGCCCATGGCGAAATTCACGCCAAAAAGCGTGCCCCAGAACAGGGTAGCCTTGCGCCAGACCTGTCGGCCAGTCATGACATACACGCTCTCCATGATCGCCATCATGAAAGAGAGCCCGAGCGTCAGGGGAACAAATATGAAGTGATACATGGCGGTGGCAGCGAACTGCCATCGCGATAAGTCAACGACCAACATGTCGATCATGGCATTGTTGCCTTTCGTTAGGGCGGCCGGAAGCAAGGTCGCCAATGCCTGTCCTGTAACGCATCTAAAATCTGACACCTTGATTCAGATCAATGCTCCCCGAAAAGTGCCGTGTATGTTCAAACGCATGACCCGCAGCTCCCCTCCCAGCGCACGCCGGCCAGAAAACTCGGTCTCGCACACGTTAAAACTCCTGCAAACACAGGGGGGAGCAGCGCTTTGGCTGTCTATCGCCGCACCCATATTGGCAGGGGTGTTACTGGTCTGGCAGGCATGGATTTTGGCCTCAACCCTGGGTCAGGCCATCGAAAATGTCGCACCGATCAGCACATTGTTACCAGGAATTTTCATTCTTCTGGGGATAGTTCTGGCCCGTGCAGGGCTTTCGGCAATCGCCGATCACACCGGAATCATCGCGGCTGAACGGATCAAGCTTCACCTCCGTCAGACGCTCTTCAGCCAGCTTCTGGCAAAACCGCCTCGCGCGGCCAATTCTGCCGCCTCTGGCCTTGCCGCCGCCTCCATTGTCGATCAGGTCGAAGCGCTAGAAAGCTATTTTGCGCGCTACATCTCCGCCTCGGCACAGGGCATCGTGCTGCCACTGGTGTTTGGCGCGATTATTCTACCCATCGATTGGGTGGCGGGCGTGCTCTTCCTCGTCAGCGCGCCGCTTATTCCTATCTTTATGGCCCTTGTCGGCTGGGGCGCGCAGGTCGCGACCGACCGTCAGGCCAAAGCCCTCAGCCACCTCTCAGGCCGTTTCAGCGATCGCCTGCGTGGTCTTCTCACCCTCAAGCTCTTGGGCCGCGAAGAGGCTGAAACCGAAGGCATCGTCTCCGCCAGCGAAGCGCTGCGCCAGCGCACGCTCAAGGTCCTGCGCATTGCCTTCCTGTCGTCGGCCGTCCTCGAATTCTTCGCCGCTCTCGGCGTCGCGGGCGTTGCGCTTTATGTCGGCCTCACCTTCATTGATTATCTCCACCTGCGCACGAGCCCCCTCACCTTGCAGCTGGGCATGTTCCTCTTGCTGATGGCGCCAGAGGTCTACAACCCGCTGCGTGTGATGGCGGCGCAATATCATGATCGTGCCTCGGCCAAGGCTGCGCTCAATGAGATCGAAGCCAATCTCGGTACTTTGTCAGACGAGCGCGTCGACCACACGGACAACGCGCCCCTCCCCGGCAAGCCCATCGCCCTTGAGGCGAACAACGTCACCCTGCGCACACCCGATCACATGCGCGCCGTCATCGAACACGTCACGCTCCGCGTCGAGCCGGGCCAGCACATTGCCCTCCTCGGCCCCAGTGGCTCGGGCAAGTCGACCCTGCTCGAAGCCCTTGTTGGCCTGCGCGACGCCGAAGGCGACATTCTGCTCGATGGCCGCCCGTTGAGCGAGTGGTCCGAGCCATCCCTGCGCGGCCGCACATTTATCCTCACGCAGAAGCCACGCATCATCCACGCCTCGCTTGCGGACAACATGGCCTTAGGCCGCCCTGCCGCCAGCCGCGCCGACATTGAAAAGGCCGCCGAACTCTCTGGTGTCCTCGGCTTCACGGCGGGTCTGCCCCTTGGTCTCGACACCATCATCGGCGAAGACGGCGCAGGCATTTCGGGTGGTCAGGCACAGCGCGTCGCGCTGGCGCGCCTCTTCCTGCGCGATGCTGGCTTGATCATCCTCGACGAGCCCACCGCTCACCTTGATGCGGCGCTCGAGCAAGAGATCATTCAGTCCATTACCCGCTATGCGCGCGGCCGCACCCTCATCGTCGCGACGCACTCGCCTGCCGTTGCTAAAAATCTCGATAGAGCGTGGCGCGTCACGCCCACGGGTCTTGTTGAAGCGCCGCTCTCCGCCCGCGCGAAAGGCGTCGCATGAAAGCCATCCTCACCTTCGCCCCGCTCTTCCTGAAGCGATGGAAGTCGTTTTCGGCAGCCTTACTCTTGGCGCTCGTCACCCTTATCGCGGGCGTGTCTCTGCTCGGCGTGTCCGGCTGGTTTATCACCGCCACATCACTGACCACGCTTGGTCTGGCATTCAATTTGTTCGTGCCATCGGCCGGTATTCGCGCACTGTCCTTCGTGCGTATTCTAGCGCGCTATTTTGAGCGCCTCGTTGGTCACAATGCCACCCTCAAGCTGCTGTCGGATTTACGCGGCTGGCTCTTTTCCAGCCTCTTCCCCCGCCTGCCCCTGCCCGACCGCTCCTTGCGTCATGGCGATCTCGTCAGCCGCCTCACCACCGATGTGGATGCGCTGGACACCGCCTTTCTCGTCGGCATCGGCCCGCTGGTCGCAGCGCTCTTCGTAGGCACGGTGATGACCGTCATATTGGCGCTGTTCCTGCCCGGTGCTGCGCTCATCTATGGGCTCTGCATTGCCGCAGCAGCCCTACTCGTGCCCCTTGCCATGATCACTCTCTCGCGCCGCGCCGGTCGTGCCAGTGTTGAAGCCAGCGCCGCCATGCGCATGAATGTGCTCGACGCTGTGTCCGGCCATGCTGATATTGTGGTGCTCGGCGCGCTTGGCACGACACAGGATCGCTTCGCCGAAGCGGCCGCCACAGCCAGCGCGCTGAAGCGGCGCCTCAGCCTCTACACCACCTCCGGCAGCTTCGCCGTCCAGATCGCGGCAGGTCTCGCGCTTGTCGGCACGCTTTGGTTCGGTCTCGTCGCACTACAAGCCGGCACGATCGACGCCCCGCTGATGGCTGCCCTCCTGCTTGCCGTCATCGGCAGCTTTGAGGCCACCAATGTCATCATTCGCAGCACCTCCAAGGCCACGGCCGCCATGGCTGCTGCCGAGCGCCTACAGGCCCTCGCCAATATCGATATGCCCATTGCCGAACCGGCAGTGCCCAAAGCATGGCCGAACGACGCCCCGATTACTCTGACGGGCCTCTCCTTCAGCTATGGAGCAAACCAGCCGGTTCTCAACGACATCGATCTCACCATCGCGCCCGGCGAACGCATCGCTGTCATTGGCCCCAGTGGCGGCGGCAAGTCCACGCTTTTGCGCCTACTCCTGCGCTTGGTCGAACCGACCTCAGGCAGTATTTCGGTCGGCGGGATCGCGCTCGATCAATTCGCCACGCGGGACGTTCACGCCCATTTCGCGCTTTTGAGCCAAGACAGCCCCGTGTTCATCGACACCATTCGCAACAATCTTCTCATTGGTCGCGATACGGCGTCCGAGGACGATCTATGGGCGGCCCTCGCCAAGGCGCAGCTCGATGATCATGTCCGCAGCTTACCCAAGGGCTTGGATACCATCATCGGGGAAGCGGGCCGCACGCTCTCCATGGGTCAGGCGCGTCGCCTTACCCTCGCGCGTGTTCTGTTGTCCAACGCACCGGTGCTCCTTCTCGACGAACCAACCAATGCGCTTGACCGTGAAACCGAGGAAGCCTTCTTCGCCGTGCTTGCGCAGGCAACGCGCGACCGCACAGTCGTGCTCGTCACCCACGCCACCATTCCCGAGGGGACGGTGGATCGGGTGCTCACGCTCAATCATGGTGAGTTGGTTTAGCCGCAGCGCAGACGGAGCAAAGCCAGATCGGGCACATGGATCGTACGATAGTGCTCGACGGCAATAACGCCTTCGGTTTTCAGCTTGGTCATTTGGCGGCTGACGGTTTCGATCGTCAGCCCCAAAAAGTCGGCAATATCGGCGCGGCTGAGTGGCAGATCAAACTGCGCCCCATCCTGATCATCGGTCGGGTCAATATGGGTCGCGATCAAGTACAAAAAGCTCGCGACCTTTTCTGCCGCGCTTTTCCGGCCCAGCGTCACCATCCAGTCGCGTGCTTCATCCAGCTCACGCAGCGCCTGCATCATGATGCGATGCTCAAGTGGCGCACTCTGTTGGATGAGATTTTCCAGCGCCGACTTCGGGATCATGCACAGATCAACTTCGGAGGCAGCTTCCGCGCTCACCCGGCTTTCGGTAGCAAAGGGGCGGCCCAACAGATCAGGCGCAAACTGCAGCCCCACCACTTGCTGGCGTCCATCTTCCAAAACCTTGGTCAGCTTGATCACCCCGCGCAGCACATTGCCGAACGCCTCAATCGGCTCGGCGTCGGCCATCAGGGGGTCGCCCGGGTCCTTGCGAACGCGACGTGTGCTGCGGGAGAGTGTAGAGAGTTGTTCGGCGTTGAGCGCCCCGCAAATGCCTTGGTGACGCGCTTCGCAGCTTTGGCAAAGCACCGGCATCTCCGAGTTATGGATATCTTTCCGAACCGTTTGCATGTCCACGCCCCCTCTACAGAGTCTTTTATAGCTCCGCCCCCACACAACTATAAGAACGATAAATGACGCTGTGCCAACCGGTCGCAGACCAACATTGGGCAAACTAATACATTCAGGCCACTTGACCTTACCATCATTGGAACCTTTATATGCTTCAGGGCGAGGTTCATTGACATGCAGACAAACGTCCAGAATTTACATCCCGAAAAGCCTGTAACGCTCGACATCACCGGCATGAGCTGTGCTTCATGTGTGTCTCGCGTTGAAAAAGCTCTGCTTAAAGTTCCCGGTGTTGACGCCGCCACTGTCAACCTCGCAACCGAACGCGCCCGCATTTCCGGTGGCGACACCGAAGCGCTGATCGCGGCTGTCAAAAAGATCGGCTACGAGGCGGCCCTGCGCCCCGAGCAAGCCCCCACCAGCGCCCACTCCCACCACGACGAAGACGCAGCCGTGCTCAAGCGCGATGTCACAATCGCAGCGATCGCCACAGCACCGCTCTTTGCTCTTGAAATGCTTGGGCATTTTCACATGCCCTTTCACCACTGGCTGATGGGCATCGTTCCCATGCAGACGCTTTGGTATGTCTACTTTGCCCTCGCAACCTTCGTGCTCTTCGTGCCGGGCCTAAGGTTCTTCCGCCACGGACTGCCCGCCCTCTTCCGTGGCGCGCCGGAAATGAACTCGCTGGTCGCTCTCGGCGCAGGCGCAGCTTGGCTCTATTCCAGCGTCGTCACCTTCGCGCCCGGACTTGTGCCCGCCGAAACGCGCTTTGTGTATTTTGAAGCCGCCGCCGTCATCGTCACGCTCATCCTTGTGGGCCGCTGGCTCGAAGCCAAAGCCAAAGGGCGCACGGGTGCCGCCATTCGCTCCCTCGTCCAGCAGCAGGCCAAAACCGCTCGCGTCGAACGCTTCGGCGCGCTGCATGAAATCGACATTGCCGATGTGCGCGTGGGCGACATTATCGAAGTCCGTCCCGGCGAGAAAATCGCCGTCGATGGTGAGGTTGTGGACGGGCAAAGCCATGTCGATGAAAGCATGCTCTCGGGTGAACCCCTGCCCGTCGCCAAACGCATTGGCTCCGCTGTCGTCGGCGGCACGCTCAACACCTCCGGCAGTTTCCGCTTTCGCGCCACCAAAATCGGCGCCGATACCATGCTCGCCCATATCATTCGAATGGTCGAAGACGCTCAGGCCGGAAAACTCCCCATTCAAGCCGTGGTCGATAAAATCACCGCTTGGTTCGTGCCTGTCGTCATCGGTCTCGCGCTCATCACTTTTGGGCTCTGGATGATCGTTGGCGGCGAGCAGCGCCTCAGCTTCGCTTTGGTCAATGCCGTCGCCGTGCTCATCATCGCCTGCCCCTGCGCTATGGGGCTAGCCACCCCAATGTCGATCATGGTGGGCACGGGCCGCGCCGCCCAACTCGGCGTGCTGTTCCGCAAGAGCGAAGCCCTCCAGCAATTGCGCGACGCGCGCATTGTCGCTTTTGACAAAACCGGCACGCTCACCCTCGGCAAACCGGTCCTCACTGACCTCATCCCCTTCAATGGCTTCGATCGCGCCACCGCCCTCTCCTTGGCCGCTGCCGCTGAAGCCCGCTCCGAACACCCTATCGCCACCGCCATCGTTTCGGCTGCCAATGCCGAGGGCCTGACCCTGCCCACGATCCAGGCTTTCGACAGCGATCCGGGGCGCGGCATCACGGCCACCATCGACGGGCGCGCGGTGCGCGTCGGCTCGTCCAAACTCCTCACCGGCATAGCTCTCTCATCGGCCAAAGCCTTGGTTGACGATCTCGCCCAACAGGGCAAAACACCGGTCTTCCTCGCCGTCGACGGAACGCTCGCCGCCGCCATTGTCGTGGCCGACCCGATCAAGCCGTCGAGCAAAGCGGTCATCTCCGCCTTACACCAGCAGGGCCTCAAAACCGCGATGATTTCGGGCGACAATCGCGTCACCGCGCAAGCCATTGCCACCCAGCTAGGCATTGATGAGGTTCACGCGGAGGTTTTGCCCGCCGACAAGGTTGCCACCATCAAGGCCATGAAGGCCTCCGGGACAATCGTCGCCTATGTCGGCGATGGCATTAACGACGCCCCCGCCCTTGCTGAAGCCGACATTGGCGTGGCTGTTGGCTCGGGCACGGACGCCGCTATTGAAAGCGCCGATGTCGTCCTCTTGGGCGGCGACCTCAAAGGCGTCGTCGACGCCATCACAGTCAGCAAAGCCACGCTCAAGAACATTTGGGAGAACCTCTTCTGGGCCTTCGGCTACAATGCCGTGCTCATCCCCGTCGCAATGGGCGCGCTCTACCCCAGCTTTGGCATTTTGCTCTCACCCATGATCGGCGCGGGCGCGATGGCGCTGTCCTCGGTCTTCGTCATCGCCAATGCCCAGCGCCTGAGAACACTTTCCGGAGTAAGCCTATGAACATCGGACAAGCCGCCGAGCATTCCGGCGTTACCGCCAAAATGATCCGCTATTATGAGCAAATCGGACTGGTGCAGGCGCCCAAGCGCACCGGCAGTAACTATCGCGTCTATAGCCCAGATGAGATCCACGTCCTGCGCTTCATCAAACGCTGCCGCACTCTCGGGTTTTCGGTCGAAGAAACTGGAACACTGCTGTCGCTCTGGCGCGACAAATCCCGCGCCAGCGCTGAGGTCAAAACCATTGCCACCAGCCATATTGATGCGCTGCAAACCAAGATTACCGAGCTGCAAAGCATGGTCAAAACCTTGACCAATTTGACCCACTGCTGCCACGGCGACGACCGCCCCGACTGCCCCATTCTGGATGATTTGGCTGGCGTTCCGGCCCACAAAGGAAACTGAAGATGAGCGACACCACCACCTTCAGAGTCAACGACATGACCTGTGGTCACTGCGCTGGCACCATCCGCAAAGCGCTCGAAGAGGCGCTTCCCGGCAGCGCCATTGAGATAGACGTTCCGACCCACAAAGTCAGCTTCTCTGGTGACAAGGCCAAAGGCGAAGAGGCCATTCGCGAGGCCGGCTACACGCCCGAAGCGGCCTAACTCGCAAACAAAAAGGGGCGCCCGCAAGCGCCCCTTCTCTCATCCTGGGAGGATAACCGATCAGAATGGGCTGTCTGGGAAGTAGAACTGCGCAGCATTCTCCTTGGTGATCAGAGGCGAGCCCAGAATATAGCTGCCCGTTACTGGACCATTGGAGGTGAAGTGCGCCACAGTCACGTCCATAGCGGTCGCGATCTGTGCTGGCGGATAGAGCACGTCGACAGGAACGAGTTCGTCGCCGTCCATCACGCCCTTGATGATTTCCTTCATGCCAGCGCCGCCGACAACGAACATTTCCTTTTCGCGGCCAGCCTGCTTGATGGCTTCGACCACGCCTAGGGTAATGTCGTCGTCCTGCGCCCAAACCCCATCAATGTCTGGGAAGCGGCTCAGGAAGTCCTGCATCACTTCAAAGCCATCGTCGCGGTTCCAGTTGGCGAACTTGTTGTCGAGCACGTTGATGCCCGTACCTTCAATGGCGCCCATGAAAGCGTCAAAACGTTCTGTGTCTAGCACGGTCGGAATACCGCGCAGGATGACGATATTGTCGCCTTCCCCGAGACGGGTCTTCATGTACTCAGCAGAGTTCACACCCATTTCGGTGTTATTGCCCGAAACATAGACGTCCTGAATGGACGGATCGGTCAAACCACGGTCGACCACGGTGATGAATGCACCCGTCGACTTTACCGCACGAACAGGCTCGGTCAGGGGTTCGGATTCAAACGGCAGAACCACAAGCGCCTGGATTTGCTGCACCGAAACCAGATCTTCAAGATCGCTCGCCTGATCTTCCGGGCCGTCAGCCGTGACGATGATAATGTCGATGTTGGAGTGCGCTGCCTCCAGACGCTTTTCCGCTTCAGCGGCATGCCAGTTCAAACCACCCATAAAGCCGTGGGTGGCGGCTGGGATGGAGACACCGATTTTGATTTTCTCCTGAGCGATAGACGCGCCAGTCAGCATGCTGGTGGCCAACAGGCCCAGTGCCAATGCCTTAATAGTCATATTCTACTCTCCCTTGTTAAAGGCGCTCCTCACGCCTTGCTACCGCGCTTTTTTGAGCGCGGAATTCATTCCGCCGCCTTTTTGCGACGCGTGTTCAACGACCCGCGCTGCAGATAAACTGCGGCAACGATGATCACCCCTTGAACGGCCCCGTTGAGGTAGTTGGAGATGATCTCGGTCAGATTGAGAATGTTGCCGATTGAGGTCAGGATCAGCGCGCCGATCACCGTGCCGCCGACCCGGCCAAACCCGCCCTTGAGCATGGTCCCACCAATGATCACCGCGGCAATCGCTTCCAATTCCCACAGCACACCCGTCGCCGCCGAAGCCGAGCCCAGACGCGGCACATAGATGATGGTGGCGAGCGACACGCAGAGGCCCTGCAAAATATAGGTCCAGGTCCGCACCCGATCGACCTTAATAGCCGAATAGCGCGCCACGTGTTCGTTCGAGCCGATCGCCATGCAATAGCGCCCAAAAGCGGTGCGGTTCATCAGCACCCAGCCAACAATGGCCACGGCGATAAACACCCAGACCGGATAGGGCACGCGCAGGAAGCTATCGTAATAGACCGGGCGGTAAATCTCGCGCGCCCCGGAGTTGAGCGAGAGCGTGCCACCATCGGCGAAATAGGTCACCAGCGAGCGGTAAATCCCCATCGTCCCGAGCGTCACGATAAAGGCTTCAATTTTGGCCTTGGTCGTCAGGAAGCCGTTGATGAACCCCGCACCAACACCGAGAATAATCGAGCAGCCAATGCCGATGAGCACGGTCCATACCGAAGCGCCCATGCTGGCCACGGTCCAGTTCATGATGATGATCATCACACCAGCGATAAAAGCCGCCATCGAGCCAACCGACAGGTCGATGCCGCCTGCCGTAATGACGAAGGTCGCTCCCACCGCGATAATGCCGATGAACGCCGAGCGGGTCAGGATATTGGTGATATTGCCTTCCGCCAGAAACAGCGGGTTGAGCACGTAACCAAGGATGACCAGCAAGATCAGCGCCAATAGCGGCCCGAGCGTCTTGAGATCCAGCCTGAACCCTTTTGCGGGTTTGGTCGCCACTTCAGGCACTGATACGGTCATGCTCTCCACCCTGTTTAATGCCCGCGGCGTAACGCATAATTTCGCCCTCGGTGATTTCTGCGCCTTCCAAAACCCCAGCGATCCGCCCCTGGCGCATCACCACCACCCGATGGCTAAGGCCGATCACCTCCTGCAACTCCGATGAGATCAGGATGATGGATTTCCCCTCGGCCGCCAGCGCGGCGATGATGTGATAGATTTGCTGCTTGGTACCGACGTCAATCCCACGCGTTGGCTCGTCCATAATGACGATCTGCGGGTCACTCTCCATGGTTTTGCCCAGCATCAGCTTTTGCTGATTGCCGCCGGAAAGCTTGCCAACCTGTACTGAGGGATCACGGGCGCGAATGTCGAAACGGCGCGTCGCGCGCGCCAGCGCCTCTTCTTCGCTCTTATTATTGAGGAACCAGTTTTTGAGGTGCTTTTTCAGCGTCAGCAAGGTCAGGTTGGGCTGCAATCCCGCGCTGAGCAGCAACCCCTTCCCCTTACGATCCTTGGTCATATAGGCCAGTCCGGCATCGACCGATTTTGAGACATCGGCGAAGTCCCGCAGCTCACCGTCGAACCGCACCACGCCACTGGTCTTTTTGGTCAATCCCACCAGGGCCTCGGCCATCGCTGTGCGTCCCGACCCGATTAGCCCGGCAAAGCCAAGAACTTCGCCGCGTTTGAGGTCAAAGGAAGTACTGCCAATGCCCGGTCCCGCCAGATTACGGACGGACAGCACGACTTCCGCATCGACATCAGGCTCGTGCTTGGGCGGATAAAGATTGGAGAGCTCACGCCCCACCATCATTTGCGCAATCGCATCTGGCGTGAGGTTTTCGGTGCCAACGGTGGAGATCAATTGCCCATCCCGCAACACCGTCACCCGCTGTGCCAGCTCCATGATTTCGTCGAGCTTGTGGGAGATAAAGATCACTGCCACGCCCTTGGCCGTGAGACGGCGGATCTGCTCGAACAGCGTTGCCGTTTCGCCCACGGACAGGACAGCCGTCGGCTCGTCCATAATCAGCACGCGCGCTTCACGACTAATCGCTTTGGCGATCTCCACCATTTGCTTGTCGGCAACCGAGAGCGCGCTGATCCGCGTGTCCGGATCAATGTTCACATGCAGTGTATTGAGAATGGCTTGGGTCTGCTCGCGCATCGCCTTGGCGTTGAGAAACAGACCACTCTTCAGCTCGCGCCCGAGGAAGACACTATCGGCCACCGTCAGATGCTCAGCCAGCAAGAGCTCTTGGTGGATGACCACAATGCCCAGAGCTGCGGCTTCTCCATTGGGAGGCAGCACCACAGTTTCGCCGAGATATTCGATCGTGCCGGAGGTTGGTTGCTCGATGCCCGACAGGATCTTAATCAGCGTGGATTTTCCCGCGCCGTTCTCGCCAATAATAGCGTGCACTTCACCGGGACGAATATCAAAGTCGATGCTGAACAGCACCGGCACATCGCCGAATGATTTCGAAACGCGATGAGCCGCCAAGACCGGCCGCGATGACTGGGCTTCACCCTGCATCGTTGTCTCCTCCATCCCGCCACGGTGCATCTTTGGCACTCATTGACTGAATAGTGATGTAAACCTTTTCATGAGGTATGTAAAGGTTTACAGTCTGCACAAATGACTATGCAACTTAGCAAGGCGCCTATACCGCTGTTGAGCTTTGTGCTGGATTTGAATCCAGTCCGTTGTGCAAGGGTTTAGAGAACGTGCAGCAGACCAAGCTGGCAACTATTGAAGACGTCGCCGCCATGGCAGGCGTGTCTATTGCCACTGTCAGCCGCGCTCTCAATGAACCCACCAAGGTCGCAGAAAAGACTCGCCTGAAGGTCACTGAAGCTGTCGCCAAGACAGGCTACACGACCAATGCGATGGCCCGCTCCCTTCGCATGCGCCGCTCCAATATGATCCTCATTCTCGCCCCCGACGTTGGCGACCCGAATTTCTCCAACATTCTTGTTGGTCTGGAAACCGAGGCCAGCAAGCGCGGCTATGGCCTGCTCATCGGCAATACCCAGAACGACCCGGCGCGTGAAGCCAACTATCTGCGCTTCATCAGTTCAAACCAGGCGGACGGGCTGATCCTCTTCACCGGGCACCTGCCCTATGGCTACGCCCAGACCGAAGAAGTCTCGCGCCTCCCGCCCATGGTCGCCGTCAGCGAGCCGGTGGTTGGCGCACATGTTCCCTTCGTCGGGGTCGATAATTTTCAGGGCGCGCGTGTCGCAGTTGAATACCTCATCGCCCAGGGCCACAAGCGCATCGCTTTCGTCGGGAAATCGGGCCGTGAAACCAGTCGCCTTCGCGAAGAAGGCTATCGCGCCGCGCTCACTGCTGCGCGCCTTCCGATCGAGCCCAAACTCATCATGGATGGCGACGGCACCACCGAGAGCGGTCGCGCTGCGGCCGAACTCATGTTCGTGCGCGACATCCTCCCCACCGCCTTTTTCTGCGTCAACGACGCGACTGCCTTGGGTGTCACCATCTGCCTCAATACCCGCCGCTATAGCCTGCCGCAGGATTATTCGGTCATGGGGTTCGACGATATTTCCTTTGCCAGCTTCATGGCCCCCTCGCTCACGACGATGAAGCAGCCGCGCTCCACCATTGGCGAAGCCGCCATGGGTCTACTTCTGGAAACACTGAGCGAGGCGCGGCCTAAGCAAAAGGAAATCCTCCTGCGCGCCGAGCTCATCGTCCGCAACTCCGTCACCCGGCCGAAACACTAAAAAATTCGGTTCTCGCGCATGTGGCTCGGGGTCATCCCATACGCCTTGCGGAAATGCTCATAAAACTGCGTCTGGCTCGAAAACCCGGCCTGAAATGCAATATTGGCAACCGCCATGTCGGTATCGAACAACAAGCTGCGCGCCCGGATCAGCCGCATTCGAATAACGAATTTCTGGATCGAAATATGCATCACCTTGGTGAAGAGGTTGGTGGCGTAGTTCGGATGCAGGCCCACGGTCTTGGCAATGTCGTCGACGCTGAGCGGATCGGTAATATTCTCAACAATGTGCCGCACCATGCGCACCACATAGCGCACCGGGCTCGCCGTCCGGCTGCGGGCCGAGCTCTTTTCCACCCAAGCGGGCAGCAGCGTGTCCCAGCCCACAATTGCGGCACGACGAAACATGGTACCGATCTCAGAGCGCACAAGATCGGAGCGCAAGGCGTTGCCCGAGCGATAATCGCCATGCCAGCGCTCCAGTGTTTCAAGCCCGATACAGTCGGGCGAAAGCTGGATCACTCCACCGCCCATGAGCGTTTCGGTCAGCCGCCCCAATTGCGGCATCTCCAAAAACGCATCCATCGGCAGGTAGATATTGAGTTGCTTTTCTAGGTCCGTTCCGGTCAACCCGACCGTCTGATGCGGTATCCCCCCCCAGAACGCTACCAGCCTATTTTGCCCGACGGTCAGCGGCCCTCCGTCGAAAACATAGTCCATTGAACCGCCCGTTAGCCAATTAAACTCGATATGGCCATGAGTGTGGGGTTCGGCCATAATCTGCGGCTTGAAAGAGCGAATACCAAAGCGCCCGAAAGCTTTGCCCGAAGCATAAAAGCTGCGATCGGATCGTGGCGTTGGGCGCGGCGCAAGACCTGCTGCTCGACCCGGTGATGGCGTAATCTGTTGTGGCGTCATAGATTATTCAGACTTCTTAGAAACCCGAAACTATCCATTACTATTCCGGATTGCGTCAACATACGCAAGAGTTAGGCTTTCTGTCCGAGCGAAGTTCAGGGTCGAAGAGGAGAACCGACCCGAGAGCGTCACGCTGTCTTCGCATCGCGGGAGGAAATCATGAGAAAGCATATCTATGCCCTTAGCGGGGCAGGACTACTGCTGTCCGTATCGCTAACTGCATTAACTGCTCAAGAACATTCTGGCGCTCTGCCAGCACCACCAGACTTTGCAGCGCAAAGTGAACCCAACTTTGTCAGCCTGTCTGACATTCAGGAGTTCCGTGCGCTCGATAAATATAACGAGCCCGATTGGGTCACCAAGAAATTCGTCGAAGCTGGCACGCTGCCGCCTGTCGCCGAGCGTCTCCCCAAGGAACCGCTGGTTTACAAAACGGCCAACATGCCGGATGGCGTTGGCGTTTACGGCGACGTCATGCGCCACGTCATCGGCGGCCGCCCAGAAGGCTGGAACTACATCGGTGGCCAAGCTCAGGGCTGGGGCGGCATCGACATCGGTCTTTCCGAATGTCTGACCCGCACAGGCCCACTCTTCACGGTTAAGGCCGAAGAGCTTGAACCCATGCCGAACCTGGCAAAGAGCTGGGAATGGTCAGAGGACGGTCACACCCTCACCATGCACCTCATCGAAGGCGCGAAATGGTCTGATGGCGACCCCTTCGATAGCGAAGACCTGATGTTCTATTGGGAAGATCACGTTCTCGATGCAAACGTCTCCCCGCTCAATGGTGCAACGCCCGAAACCTTTGGTGTCGGCACGACGCTAGAAGCCATTGACGCTTACACCGTCAAATGGACCTTCAAGGAAGCCTTCCCCAAGCAGTACCTCTGGGCCATGGCCTATGGCACCTTCTGCCCCGGCCCTGCGCATATCCAGAAGCCGCAGCATCCAAAATACTCCTCGAACACCTACGAGCAGTATAAAAACGCCTTCCCGCCAGAGTTCATGAACATGCCTTCGATGGGCGCATGGGCTGTGGTTGAATATCGCCCAGACGATATCGTCGTCATGCGTCGTAACCCCTATTATTGGAAGGTCGACGATCAAGGGAACCAGCTCCCTTACCTCAACGAAATGCACTACCGCCTCTCGACTTGGTCGGATCGTGACGTGCAGGCTGTTGCTGGCTCGGGCGACTTCTCCAACCTTGAACAGGCCGAAAACTACGTTGAATCGCTGCGTCGTTCGGCTGAAGACACCGCACCAGCGCGTCTCCAGTTCGGCGCGCGCACAATCGGCTATGCGCTCCAGCCAAACCTCTCCGGCAATGGATGGGGTGAGCCTGATACCCGCGCACAGGCCGTCCGCGAACTCAACCGCGACCTCAACTTCCGCAAGGCAATTTCGATCGGCCTCGACCGTCAACGTCTTGGTGAATCGCTCGTCCGCGGTCCGTTCACCGCCATCTATCCCGGTGGGCTTTATGCCGGCACGTCCTTCTACGACGCAGCCTCCACCGTCTACTATCCGCATGACCTCGAGGTTGCTAAGTCGCTGCTCGATGGTCTCGGCCTCGTCGACACCGACGGCAACGGCGTCCGTAACTTCCCAGCCGACACTGCAAACGGCGCAGACGTGGAAATCACCCTCCTCGCCAACTCCGACTATGGCACCGACACCAATCTTGCCGAAGGCGTCATCGCGATGATGGAACCGCTCGGTCTGCGCGTCATCGCCAATTTCCAGCAGGGCAATGCCCGTGACGATGCCGCCGCCGCAGGTCAATTTGATTGGGCGGTCAATCGTCAGGGCGCTTCGATGGTCTCGATCGTCCAGAATACGGCCGAACTTGCTCCTACAGGCCCACGCGTACATCCATTCCACCGTGGCGGAACCGATGGCACGCTCGATCTGCTGCCATTCGAAGAAGAGCTCGTCTCAGTGGTCAACAAGTTCATTGCCACCAATGACAATGCTGAACGCGCCGAGCTGATGAAGCAGTATCAGAGGCTCTACACAGAGAACGTCTACTCTATCGGCCTCACCCAATATCCGGGTGCGCTGATCATCAACAAGCGCTTCGCCAATATCCCCGCTGGTGCGCCAATCTTCATGTTCAACTGGGCTGAAGATAGCGTCATCCGTGAACGCCTCTATGTCCCAGCGGACAAGCAGGCTGACCACGAGCTGCATCCAGAAACGCTACCGGGCGAACCAGGCTCTGCCGGTCCCGTCTGATTGCAACATCGAAGGGTGGCCCACCGCCACCCTTCACCGCCTTTATCCCATTAAACGCGCGCCGCTCTACCCCACGAGACCGGTGTCTGACCCAAGGGTCAGGACAGGGGCCTAGCCCCTCAGCCCAGCGAGGCCATGCATGCTCCGTTTCCTTATGATGCGCATCTTGGGAGCCATCCCGCTCCTCCTCCTCTTGAGCATCGTCACATTCGCCATCATCCAAGCTCCACCCGGCGACTATGCCGACTACATCAAGTCCATGCTCATCAATCAGGGCGGGGTTCGGCCCGACCTCGCCGAGGCGCAGGCAGAGATTTATCGAGAGGCCAACGGCCTCAACGATCCGATCATCGTTCAGTATTTCCGCTGGATCACCGGCATTATCACCCGGTTCGATTTCGGCCACTCGCTCTACTACAATAAGCCCGTCGGCAATGTGATCGCCGAGCGCCTCCCCCCGACCATTGCCATAGCGCTGGTCTGCCATATCCTCGCTTCGCTCCTCGGCATCGGCCTCGGCATCATCGCCGCGACCCGCCAGTATTCGTGGACCGACACCTTCCTCGGCATCATCTCCTTCCTCGGCATGACCGTGCCGCGCTTCCTCATGGCCATCATCATTCTTTATGTGCTGGTCTTTAAGCTCAACGTCTCAGAAGTCGGCATGTTCTTCTCTGCCCGTTATGGCGGCGCGCCATGGAGCTGGGACAAGTTCGTCAACCTGGTGCAGCATGTCTGGCCGGTGATCTTCGTCGCCACCTTCGGCGGCCTCGCCTACAACATGCGTGTCATGCGCGGTAATTTGCTGGACGTTCTCAACGCCCAATATGTCGAGACGGCTCGCGCCAAGGGTCTCTCCGAGGGCGCAGTGATCATGAAGCACGCGGTCCCTAACGCGCTCCACCCGCTCATCGCGTATCAGGGCGTCGCCCTGCCCTACATGCTCACCGGTGAAATCGAGGTCGCCATCGTCTTTGGCCTCGCAACGGTCGGCCCGGCCATTGTCGGCTCCATGGGCGTTGGCGACGTTTTCGTCACCGCTAGCTTCATGCTCGTCCTCGCCACGACCCTGATCATCGGCAACATCATTTCAGACCTTCTTCTGGTTGCGCTCGACCCGCGTGTTCGTCTGGGAGGGCGTGCAGAATGACCGACACCACCAATGCCAACGGCACGCCCCACGACGCGCCCAAAAATGCCAGCCAGATGCACCAATCTGGCCCCGAAAATGCCAATGAAACGCCCATCGTCGCGAGCCGTCACGGCTCGGGCAACGAGACCTATGCAAGCCTAGTTTGGCGGCGTTTTCGTCGCTCCACCATGGGGATGATCGGGCTGATTTTGGTCTGCATGCTGCTGATCATGTCGGTCTTTGCCGACTTCTTCGCACCCATGGACCCCAAGGCTGCCAACCTCCCCTTTGCGCCGCCAGACCTCATCGCCTTTGAAGATCCAAACGGCAATTTCAGTCTAATCCCTTGGGTCTATCCCATTGGCGACACTGGCGAATTTGATCCAGTCACCTATCAGCCACTCACCGGCGCGGTGAAGGACGACCCAACGCCCACCGGCTTTTTCGTCCGGGGGTATGAATACCAAATGCTCTGGTTCATCCCTGCCAACATCCATTTCTTTGGCTCAACCGACGGTCGCCCGCTCCACCTTTTGGGCACAGACCGCATGGGCCGAGATATTTTGTCCCGCGGTATCCTCGGCTCCCGAATATCGCTTATGATCGCCCTTGCAGTGGTCGCACTCACGACAACAGTGGGCACGCTGGTGGGCATTACCTCCGGCTATATCGGTGGACGGCTGGATGCGTGGTTGCAGCGTTTTGTTGAGTTCGTTCTTGCCTTCCCCCAGCTGCCACTTTATCTGGCGCTGACCTCGCTAATACCGGTCACAGCGCCATCTAACCTATTCTTATCATTCGTTATTTTTGTAATGTCGGTGTTAGGATGGGCTCAGTTGGCGCGTGAAGTCCGCTCCAAAACCCTGTCGCTGGCCCGCATCGAATACGTCCGCGCGGCAATCGCAATTGGGGCTACGGATCGGCGCATCATTCTGCGCCATATCCTCCCTAACGTCTTGAGCCACATCATTGTTTCGGTGACGCTGGCTATTCCGACCGTGGTGCTTTTGGAGAGCTTCTTGGGTTTCCTCGGCTTTGCCGTGAAGCCGCCCCTCATCTCATGGGGGCTGATGCTGCAAGACACTGGTGCCTTCTCAGTCATCGGCTCCTACCCGTGGATCCTTGCGCCGGTAGGCTTTGTTCTTGTTACCGTTTTTGCCTTCAACGCGTTGGGTGACGGCCTGCGCGACGCCATAGACCCCTATTGAGGAGCGCGCCATGACACAAGAAAATCTCGCTCCCGCCGAACGCCTCGACCTCGGCCAACATGGACGTGAGCTCATCCTCGACGCTCGCAACGTTGGCGTTGATTTCAAAGTCGAAAATGGCATCGTCAACGCTGTCCGCGACGTGTCCTTCCAGCTCCACAAGGGTGAAACCATCGCCATTGTGGGCGAGAGCGGATCGGGCAAATCCGTAACCGCCCGCACCATCATGCGGCTCCTCACCAAGCGCGCCAGCATTCTCCCCCAAACGCGCATCTCATTGGCGGGGAAAGACATTGTCGCCATGAGCGATAAGGCGATGCGAAAACTTCGCGGCAATGATATTGCCATGATCTTTCAAGAGCCTATGAGCTCCCTGAACCCCGTTTACACCATCGGGCAGCAGCTGTGCGAAGTGATCCATTTGCACAATCGCGTCTCCCGCAAAGAGGCAATGACCCGGGCTGAGGCCTTGCTGGCCGAGGTCCAAATTCCTGATCCCAAGGCTCGCCTCCAACAATATCCGCACCAGCTGTCGGGCGGTCAGCGCCAGCGCGTCATGATCGCCATGGCTCTCGCCAATCGCCCGGACATTCTTATCGCCGACGAGCCAACCACCGCGCTCGACGTCACCGTTCAGGCCCAAATCCTCAATCTTCTCAAGGACCTCAAGGACAAGTACGGCATGGCAGTGATCCTCATCACCCATGACCTGACCATCGTCCGGCAATTCTCAGACTATGTCTATGTGATGCAGAACGGTCGTGTGCAGGAGCACAACGCCACTGAAGCGCTGTTCCAAAACCCGCAACACCCATACACCCAGCACTTGCTGGCCTCCGAACCCAAGGGCACCGCTGAGCCGCTCCCAGACGGCGCGCATGACACCGTGCTCGAAGGTCAAAATGTGAAGGTCAGCTTCACGCTTAAGCGCGGCGGGCTCTTCAATGCCGAGTTCTACGAGCTCAAGGCCGTGGACAATCTCGACATCAAACTTATGCGCCATGAAACCCTTGGTATCGTTGGCGAAAGCGGTTCGGGAAAGACCACATTTGGTCAGGCTCTTGTGCGACTCATCGGCAATCAAGGCGGCCAGATTACCTTCGACGGCCAGCGGATCGACGGGCTAGACCGAAACGGCATGCGACCGCTGCGCTCGCGTATGCAGATCGTCTTCCAAGACCCGTTCTCATCGCTCAACCCGCGCATGTCGATCGGCCAGATCATCGAAGAAGGCCTGATCGTCAATGGCATAGGCGCCAATCGCACGGAGCGGCTCGACCGCGTGCGGCAGGCCCTACGCGACGCTGGCATGCCCGACACCATCCTCCAGCGTTTCCCGCATGAGTTCTCTGGAGGTCAGCGCCAACGTATTGCCATTGCTCGGGCCATCGCGCTCGAGCCGGAGTTCATTCTCCTCGACGAGCCCACTTCCGCACTCGATCTTTCGGTGCAGGCGCAAATCATTGAACTGCTTCGCAAATTGCAGAACGAACGCGGCCTTTCCTACCTTTTCATCTCCCACGACCTAAAAGTTGTCCGCGCTCTCTGCCACCGGGTTATGGTGATGCAAAACGGAAAAATCGTGGAGCAAGGCCCGGTCAATGAAGTGCTGTTGAACCCGCAGACCGATTACACCAAGCGCCTTGTGCGTGCGGCGTTTGAAATCGCGGCTTAGTCAAAAAGGCGACGCCCCGCCGGGAGGACGGGGCGTCTTGAGGAACAGAGGAAGTCGTCGTCTTAGTGGTGCGCACCACGCATTTCGCGCAGTTCGTCCACGGAGCGGACACGCTTGCGCGCCGCCCCTTCCCAGTCACGTGTCTTGACCGTGGATTTCGCCACGCGTTCAGCCGCCGCTGGGATAGCATCGGCGTATTGCGGCAACCACTGAGCCTGAGCGACGACCATTTCGTCGACCATGGCCCAGACCTCGTCCGGCGTACAAATCGCGCCAACGAGTGGGTCGTGCAACACTGCCAATTTCAGAAGGTTGAGATCGCCCGTCATCGCTGCTTCTACCGACATGCGCTGCACCGACACGGAGACAGAACATGTGGCCGCACAAGCAGTTGGCAAAGTTATCCCCTCCACCATATTGATGCCGAAGCGGTCTACGAAACCCGGGCTTTCAATAATCGCGTCAGCGGGGAGATTGGTAATAATCCCATTGTTGCGGCGGTTAAAATGCCCGCGATAGGTGCGGCCAGTTTCCATTGCTTCAATGATATAACTGGCGTGTTCGGAGGTGCGTTTGTGCTCCGAGAGCGGTTTGTTGGCCTGCTCCTTGAACATCGGAAAATCGGTTTCAAACCAATTCCGGCGCTCAGTTGAATAGCGCAGATAGCCCCCGGTTTCCCCGTGGATCCAATCGCTCATATCGATCCAGCGGCTGATCTCTTCCGGGCGCTTGCGATACCAGGGCAGGTATTCCGAAAGGTGGCCATTGCTCTCTGTTGAGTAGACACCAAACCGCTTGAGGACGTCGATGCGGACCTTTTCCTGCTTTGAATACACAGGGTGTTTTTCAAAGCCAGCAATCAGCTCATCCGCCTCGATTTTCCGCCCTTTGGCGCGAACATCGATGTACCAAGTCTGGTGATTGATCCCGGCGCAGACATAGTCCAGTTCGTCGTCCGTCACGCCCAGAACATTGGCGATCTGATGCGCCCCATGCTGCACGCCGTGACACAGCCCCACGACATTGACGCCGCCATAGAGGTCTGCCGCCCAAGTGTTCATCACCATAGGGTTGGCATAGTTCAGGAACAGCGCGCCCGGCTCCGCTACTTCGCGGATATCCTTACAGAAATCGAGAATGACCGGAATATTGCGCTGGCCGTAGAGAATACCACCGGCGCAGATGGTGTCGCCCACGCATTGGTCGACGCCATACTTGAGCGGCACGTTGATATCGTGCGTAAAAGCCTCAAGCCCACCGACACGGACGCAGCTCATCACATAGCGCGCACCGGCAATTGCCTCACGGCGGTTGGTCGTCGCCGTCACCTTGGCCGGGAGCTTATTGACCGAGACAATCGTCTCGATAATCTGCCGGACCATATCGAGATTGTGCGGATTAACATCGGTCAGAGCGAACTCGCAATCGACAAACTCTGGAACTTTCAGCAGGTCGGAGATCAGGGTTTTGGTAAACCCGACCGAGCCCGCTCCAATGACGGTGACCTTAAACGACATAACTTCCTCCCAAGCGCCAAAACCTGCGCCTTGCCACTAGAGCTAGCGAGTTCCCACTATCTGGTGTAGAGAAAGCTTGTGCGAATAGGGGTAATTTTGTGCTCTCCCGTCTCGTTGCTCATGGGTTCGATCTCAAGCATATCCAGCCTCCGCGAGGGGCAGCGCATCTGCATTGCATGACCGTCAGCGCAGGCTTTGAGCAGCGCCGAAATGAGCACTATTCGTGGGATGGAATGAAGCGTGGCAGCGCGCCATTCCTTGTGTTGCAACACACCACACAAGGCGAAGGTCAGCTCGATTATGCTGGCGTGCGCCACAAGCTGACGCCGGGCAAAACCATGCTGGTGACCATGCCCCATGAGCATCGCTATTTTTTGGAGCGAGGCGGGCATTGGGAGTATTTTTGGATGCTGATCAGTGGGCGCGAGGCCATGCGCCTCAGCCTCGATATTTTGGCTACGGCCGGCCCCGTGCTCAGTCTGAGTGAAGCTGAGGTCGATACGCTTGCCGCCGCTACACTTACCTGTCTCACCGACAGCACCATGAGCGCGGGTAAAGCCTCTAGCCTCGGCTACGCCGCCCTGACCACGCTCTACGACGCCGCGTTTAGCGCCCTACCCGCCGCCGCCGCTGCTCATCCCGCTGCCATCGAGCGGGTGCTTAGCTACATCGAGCACAATATCTCAGCGCCGCTTCACGTCGAGCGCCTCGCCGCCATTGCCAGCATGAGCCGTGCCCATTTCGTACGCCGCTTTACCGAGACAGTCGGCAGTCCGCCTTCTCACTACGTTTTGAAACGCCGCATCGCCCGCGCCGAACGCCTGCTGCTCGCTACCGAAATGAGCGTCGTCGACATCGCTGCCATGACTGGTTTTGCCGACGGAAACTACTTCTCCAAGGTTTTCCGCCGCGTTCGCAACACCGCTCCGCTCGCCCATCGCGCCACCCGCTTCGAGGCGAGGTAGTTTCACCCAAAGAAAAGGGCAGAGGTTTCCCCCTGCCCCTTCAAAATCATAGTCGTCAGGCAAACTTAGCCTTCGATGTCGCCCTTGGCAGCGGCGTCGCAATAGACCACGACCTTGCCGTGGGCCTGAAGAGCCGAGGCAGGGCAGTCAGTGCTCGGTGCCGATGCAAACGCGGCCTTGAGGGCCTCGGTCTTATTGGCGCCCAGCGCCACCAGCACGATTTCCTTGGCATCGACTATGGTACCCACGCCCATAGTCACAGCGCTTGGCGGCGGCAGTTCGCCAGCAGGGAAGTCCGAAGTATTGGCTTCAATGGTCGATTGGGTCAGCTCAACCTGACGGGTGCGGCTATCGAAAGCGGAACCGGGTTCGTTGAAACCGATGTGACCGTTCTGGCCAATCCCGAGGAGCTGCAAATCAATGCCGCCACGGGCAGTGATAGCGGCTTCGTAGGCGGCGCAGGAGGCTTCGACTTCCCCTTCAACGCTCGGCAGATGCGCGTCCGCAGCAGGCAGGTCGACGTGACGGAAGAGATGCTCTTCCATGTAGCTGCGGAACGAGGCTGGGTGACCTGCAGGCAGGCCAACATATTCGTCGAGATTGAAGCTCGCGGCCTGAGCAAAGGCCATCTCGCCCTTTTTAAAGCGCTCAACAACCTCGGCATAAATCGAGATAAAGGTCTTGCCAGTTGCTAGGCCCAAGGTTGCTGCGGGTTTTGCCGACAGGGTTTCTGCGAGGTGGCGGGCGACAGCAGCGGCAACTTCTTCACGCGAGTTAAAAACGCGGAATTCTGGCTTGGTCATAGCAAACACAAATCTCTATTCGGGCGCGCAATGAACGCGCTGCAACACGGACGAGCCCAAGTCGCAGAAGGCGTGTGGCTTGAGCAGAAACGGGTCATCAGATGTCTCTGAAGACCGCCATTGAATGGGTCACGCTCGCAGCGGTGTCAATAACTTCGCTCTGATGTAAGCAAGGGTGTCCCCGACCAAAGTCGTAGACACCCGGTTTGTGTGGCAGATTTAACCCGCAGCAACGGCGGTGCGCGCCATTTCCGAGAAGATCTTGGCCTTGCCATCGCGGATGATGACAATCTCCTCAAGACGCAGGCCGAAGCGGCCCTGCAGATAGATGCCCGGCTCGATCGAGAACACCATGCCGTTGTCCAAAATAGTCTCCGACGCGCCGGTGATGTAAGGCGCTTCGTGCACGTCGATGCCCAAGCCGTGGCCAGTGCGGTGCAGGAACTTATCCCCGTACCCGGCGGCAGTGATAACATCACGTGCTGCCTTATCAACGGCGCTGGCTGGAACGCCTGGTACGGCGGCCGCGAGCGCCGCCTGCACAGCCGTATCGACCAGATTGTGGATCTCGTCATAACCTTCAGGCTTGGACTTAAAGAAGCCCATGCGGGTCATGTCGGAAGGATAGCCGCCAATACGACCGCCTGTGTCGATCAATACCGCGTCCCCAGCCTTGAGCTTGGTGTCGCCGGTATGGTGGTGCGGGAAGGCGCCGTTTGGGCCGAAGCAGACCGAGCAGAACACGGTTTCAGCACCACTGGCCTTATAGTAGCCCTTGATGAAGTCTGCGACTTCGATCTCGGTCATGCCTTCCTTGAGCTGAGCAAAGGCAGCTTCAACGGCACGGTCATTGAGCAGATGCGAGGCCTTGATTGCGGCCTCTTCGGCTGCATCCTTGCGCGAACGCAGATAGCCGACAGTATCCGCAGTGAAGCGACGGCTTGCACCCGGCAGCGCGTCGAGAACCAGCAGCGCGAAGTCCGCGCGCATGGTTTCGTCAAGCACAACCGATGGTGCGCTGCGGTCAATGCCGGTGGCGTCCAGCAGCTGCTCCAATGCCGCGTTCGGGCCTTCAGCGTCTGACCAGGGGAAGAACGGTAAATCTGTGTGCTGACGCGCCGCATCGGCGTTCAGCGCAGGCATGAGGAACCCGGCATAACTCTGGCTCACCATCAACATCACCGGGCGCTCATCGCCATGCGGCGAGAGATCGGCCAGATAGACCATATGGCTGGATGGGCCAATTACCACGAGATCCGTGGCAGTGGCGGCCATGCGCTCGCGCAGCTTTTCGAGGCGGGCGGCGAGAATGGGGTTCATGATGCAAATCCTGCAGGTTTAAGAGGTCCGAAGCCGGCACGCGGCCGGCTTCGGTTTTTTGTCTTTTGGGCCTAGCTGCTCCCGCCCCTTCCTCCCATTGCTGGGGAGAGGCGGAAGCAATCAGACAAACATCACAAGAACTTAGTTCTTGGTGACGAGACGGTAGTAAACGAAGTCCGAGTTCGAACCGTTGACGTAACCGTTGACATTGTTCGCCATGCCGATGTTCAGGGCTGCCTGGAACATGATGACAATCGGGCCATCTGCCTGAACCTGCTTCTGCAGGTCGAGGTAGATCTCGTTACGCTTGTCCATGTCAGCTTCAGCAAGAGCTGCAGTGACCTTGTCGTTCATTTCCTGCGGAACGGCCCAAGCATTGCGCCAAGTGGTGGTCGCTGCGTATGCGTCGTCGGCATTGTTGGAATTGTACGCAAACGCCTTAGCGTTCGAGTGCGGATCCATGAAGTCTGGGCCCCAATACAGCAGCATCGCCTGGTGGGTACGTTCACGGTACTTGGTGATGACCTGAGCGCCGGTGCCTGGCAGGATTTCGAAGTTGATACCAACTTCAGAGAAACCAGCCTGCAGCGACTGCGCGATGTCGGTGAATGGCGCCGAGTTGATGACGTCGAGCGTCACGTTGAGCGGCGTTGCAACACCAGCGTCAGCCAGAATCTGCTTAGCCTTTTCAACGTCGTAGGTGAACGGGGTGTCTTCCAGAGCGCCTGGGAAGCCCTTTGGCCAGAAGGCCTGGTGCTTTTCCATCTGACCCTTGAGGAAAGTCTGGGTCATGCCGTCATAATCGACGAGGTAACGCGCAGCTTCCCAAATAGCTGGGTTGGTCAGCTCTTCGGTCTTCTGGTTGAACGAAAGGAAGTGAACAGCCGACTGCGGATAGGTCTCAACCTTAACCGCATCGCCCAGACCACCGATCTGATCAGGGGTCAGGTTCTTGGCCATGTCAACGTCGCCCGAGGTCAGCAGCAGCTGCTGAGTTGCGGCTTCAGCCACGTGGCGGATGATGACCTGTTCCATGGCCGGAGCGCCGCCCCAGTAATTGGCATTGGCCTGCATACGGACCATTTCTGCCGCACGGTAGTCGGTCAGAACGAATGGACCCGAACCAGCCGAATTGGAGTTCAGCCAAGCATTGCCCCAGTCGCCGTCAACTTCGTTGGCGCTGACGAGAACCTGGTCAACAATCGAGCCCGGACGTGCTGCAAGCACGTTGAGAACGAATGCCGAAGCGAAGTCGCCCGACCAACGAACGGTAACGGTGTTGCCGTCAACAGTGACCATTTCGTCGATGTTTTCTGGGGTCCAGCCGAGCTGGGTCAGAATGAACGCCGGGGTCTTGTTGAGGGTCACAACACGCTTGAAGGTGTAGTGCACGTCTTCTGCACGGACAGGGTTGCCCGATGCGAAGGTTGCGCCTTCGCGCATGGTGAAGGTCAGCGACTTTGCCGCTTCGTCTGCAACCCAAGAGGACGCCAGACCCGGTGCGAGAACCGTGGTGTCTTCTGCTGCGTACTGCACCAGGTGGTCATAGAGGTTGGCGTTGATTTCGCCAGCCGAGAATTCATAGGCCTGTGCCGGGTCCAGCGCGACGATATCGTCGATGTTCTGGGCAATGACCAGTGCGTTTGCAGGGGTTGCTGCGTTTGCACCAACTGCCGCAGGCAGGGTGAGCGCAGTCGCCAGCAAGGCAGCGCGGAAGAGCTTCATGAGCGTTTCTCCTTAGGGTTTATTTTACGAGCCGGCTTGTTTGCGCCGGTTTTGGTTGTGCTCTGTCCAGCGCGCGGGCCGGCGTTTGAGCGAAAGAGTGTAAGGGTTCCCGTCCACAGCAGACGCGCCGGCTGATCGGACAAATTGAACCACGAGTGCGGAAGGTTGCCGCGATAATGCAGGCTATCGCCCGCGCTCATCACCATGTCTTCGCCATCGAGGCGTTGAGTGATTGACCCTTCCAGTACAAAAATAAGTTCTTCGCCCTCATGGGCAACGGTTTCGGAGCGATAGCCCGGCGGCACAGTCAGCAAAAAGCTAGACAATTGATTGCCCGGAAAGTCTGCGCCGATCCGTTCGTAGACGACCGAGGATCCGTCGACCGAAAAACGATTGCGTTCCCCTGCCCGCGTCAAAGCGTTGGCGGTCGTGGGAGCGGAGATGAAGTAGTCGATTGGCACCTCAAGGGCGCGCGCGATCTGCGCCAAGGTTCCCAAAGATGGCGTCGCATGGTCGCGTTCGACTTGGCTCAAATAGCCCACCGAAACCTCAGCGGCCTGCCCTAGTTCCACAAGGGTCAAATGCTGCTGACGACGGCGTGCGCGAATGAGTGCACCAACCTTCGGGTGATCCGCTTGGTTCACTTTCGCGACCGCTTCTGCCATACCCATCCCACCAAAATTTTTTTGATATAAGCAAAATTGCTAGTATGGTGAAAGCGAAATCTGCAGCCATTGAAACCGCAAAATGAACTTTTTTTGCGGTGCTAAATTGCTGTTTCTAATAAAGGAAATTACGTGGCGCTCGACCAAACATCGACACCATCGGCAAGCCCGAACAAAAACCGGAATCGGCGCCTCAAGCGTCAGATTTCGGCGGTTGCCGGCTTTGTCATAACTCTTTTCCTCACTTTTCTTGGCCTTTTGGCGATAACCTTCTTTATCGGCCGTGTGATCCCGATTGACCCGGTTCTGGCAGTCGTCGGTGACCGTGCAACGCAGGCTCAATACGACGCCGCCAAGATTGCGATGGGGCTAGATCAGCCGCTCTGGCAGCAGTTCATCACCTATGTCGGTAATGTCTTCTCAGGCGATCTGGGCAAATCGGTGTCCACTGGTCGTGACGTTGCTGACGACATCAGCCGCTTCTTCCCCGCGACCTTTGAAATGGCCACCTTGGGCATTCTCATTGGCGTTGCTATGGGTGTGCCGCTTGGCGTCACAGCTGCCGCCAAGCAGGGCAGCTGGATTGATCAGATCATCCGCGTCATTGGCCTACTGGGCTATTCCGTTCCGGCCTTCTGGCTCGGTCTCGTCGGCCTTGCCTTGTTCTACGCTCACCTGAAGTGGGTTGGCGGTCCGGGCCGATTGGACATTTTCTATGATGGTCTAGTGCCCCCGATCACTGGCATGATCCTCATCGATAGCGTCATCTCCGGCGATTTCGACATCTTCTGGAATGCGGTTTCTCACCTCATTCTCCCGGCGTCTGTCCTTGGCTTCTTCTCGCTCGCCTACATCGCCCGCATGACGCGTTCCTTCATGCTCGATCAGCTAAGCCAGGAGTTTGTCACCACGGCTCGCGTCAAAGGTGTGCCGGAGCGCGTCGTCATCTGGCGCCATGCGTTCAAGCCCATTCTCGTGCCGCTGATTACTGTTATTGGTCTGTCCTATGCGGGTCTGCTTGAAGGCTCGGTGATGATCGAAACCGTGTTCTCCTGGCCCGGCATTGGTAACTATCTGACCTCTGCACTGCTCAACGCCGACATGAATGCTGTGCTGGGGTCTACCCTTGTCATCGGCGCCGTGTTCATCGTCATCAACAAAGTTTCGGACGTGCTTTATCGCGTCCTCGATCCGAGGGCCCGTTCATGACCACTCGTGATTGGCTACTTGCCGATTCCCCGACTTCGAAGCTTCAGGCCAATGTGGGTCGCGCCTATCGCGTCTTCACCGCTCTGCTGCGCAATCCCCTCTCGGTTCTGGGTGGTGTGATCATTCTGGTGCTGCTGTTTACCGCAGCTTTTGCGCCATGGATTGCCCCCTATTCGCCAACCGGCCAAAACCTTGGCAATCGTCTTCTGCCGCCTTCGGGTGACCACTGGATGGGCACCGATGAGCTTGGGCGCGATATCTTCTCGCGCGTCGTCTATGGCTCGCAGATTACCCTCACCATCGTCATGCTGGTGGCGCTGATCTCGGCTCCACTCGGTCTCTTGGTCGGCGCCATTGCTGGCTACTTCGGCGGCTGGGTCGACAAAATCCTCATGGGCTTCACCGACATTTTCCTGTCGCTCCCTAAGCTCATCTTGGCTTTGGCCTTCGTGGCGGCGCTTGGCCCTGGCATCAACAATGCCATTATTGCCATCGCCATCACTGCTTGGCCGGCCTATGCCCGTATCGCGCGCGCTGAAACGCTCACCATTCGCAATGCCGAATACATTTCGGCAGTGCGCCTATCCGGTGGTGGTCCAGTCCGTGTGATCGTCAAGCACATCCTGCCGCTTTGCACCTCGTCGATGATCGTTCGCGTCACCCTCGACATGGCAGGCGTCATCCTTACCGCTGCCGGTCTTGGCTTTATCGGCCTTGGTGCACAGCCGCCGCTTCCAGAATGGGGCGCCATGATTTCGCGTGGCCGTACCTTCATTCTCGATCAGTGGTGGGTTGCCACCATGCCAGGCTTCGCCATCATCATCGTCTCCTTGGGCTTCTGCTTCCTCGGCGATGGTCTGCGCGACGTGCTTGACCCCAAGAGCGAGGGTAAGAGCTAATGGATACTCTTCTCAAAGTTGAAAACCTGCGCGTCAGCTTCCCCACCAATACCGGTCGCGTCGAAGTGGTGAAGGGCCTGTCCTTCAACCTTGGCCGCGAACGGCTGGGCATCGTGGGCGAAAGTGGTTCGGGCAAGTCGATGACGGGCCGCTCCATCCTCAAGCTGATCCGCAAGCCCGGTCAGGTCACTGCCGACAAGCTTGAGTTTGATGGCATCGACCTCATGGCCCAGTCCGACAAGCAGATGCGCGCCATTCGTGGCGCCCGCATTTCCATGGTCATGCAGGACCCAAAGTTCTCGCTCAACCCGGTCATGACCGTGGGCGATCAGATCGCCGAAGCTTTGGTCACACACCAGAAGCTACCGCGTACGGATGTTCACGCACGCATTATCGAAATGCTGCATGCTGTCCGTATCAACGATCCAGAACACGTCGCTAAGCTTTACCCGCACGAAGTCTCGGGCGGCATGGGCCAGCGCATCATGATCGCCATGATGCTGATCCCCAAACCTGAACTGCTGATTGCGGACGAACCAACCTCGGCGCTCGACGTTTCAGTGCAGGCTCAGGTGCTCGATATCATCGATGACCTTGTCACCAGCAAGGGCATGGGCTTGATCCTAATCAGCCACGACCTCAACCTCGTTAGCCGCTATTGCGACCGCATCCTTGTGATGAACTCGGGCCAGGTTGTTGAAGAATGCGTCGCCAGCGAGCTGCACAATGCCAAGCATCCGTATACGCGTGGCCTTCTGGCCGCCATGCCGGTGCTCAACGAAACCCGTGACGAACTTCCTGTGCTCGACCGCACACTATGGGCTGGCACATGACCGCGATTGAACTCAAAAACCTCGACATTTCCTATGGCGACAGCAAGGTCGTGCATGGGGTGAACCTCTCCATTCCTGAGGGCGAAAGCTTTGCCCTCGTCGGTGAAAGTGGCTCGGGCAAATCGACGATTTTGCGCGCCATTGCTGGTCTTGCACCAGAATGGACCGGCGAGATTTCGGTGCTCGGCAAGCCGCGCAGCCACAGCATTGACCGCAGCGTGTCGCGTCAGGTCCAGATGGTGTTTCAGGACCCATATGGGTCGCTGCATCCGCGCAAGACCATTGACGATGTGCTCACTGAGCCTCTGGCCATTCACGGTATTGGCAATCGCGATGAGCGCGTTGAAGAAACCTTGCGCAATGTCGGTCTCGACAAGCGTTTCCGTTTCCGCTTCCCGCACCAGCTTTCGGGTGGTCAGCGCCAGCGTGTTGCTATTGCGCGCGCTTTGATGCTCGAACCCAAAGTCATGCTGCTCGATGAGCCGACCTCGGCGCTGGACGTTTCCGTTCAGGCTGAAATTCTGAATTTGCTCAAGCGCCTCCGTAAGGAACAGGGCCTCACCTATCTCATGGTGACGCACAATCTGCCGGTGGTGAGCTTCCTCTGCGACCGCCTTGCGGTCATGCAGAAGGGTCGGATTGTCGAGATTGCTGACGTCGCAGATCTTAAGCGCGGCGAGCTGAAAGAACCCTACTCGCGCGAATTGATGGCCGCTAACCACTAGGCGCGACCATTGGCCTTTCCCTGCCCTGCTCCAGGGCGCATCTCAGGACTATTTTGAGACATGACTGACCATACTAAAGCTCTTGTGGCCTTCGACGCCGCTATTGCCAAGGCAACCACTGCCGACGACGCCTTCTCGGCTCTGCAGACGTTGGTGCGTGACGTTGTTGGCGCAAAGCTCTTCACCGTCATGCTGGTCGACTGGGACCTCGAGGTCTCCCGCCGCGCCTACACCAGCCACCCGGAAACCTATCCAACTTCTGGCACCAAGCCGCTGAACTATGGTCCGTGGTTCGACATCGTCCATGGCAAGCGTGAATGCTATGTCGCCAACACCATTGAAGACATCGCCAAGGTTCTGTTCGACCACGAAACCATCAACGCGCTGGGCTGCCAGTCGGTGGTGAACTATCCGGTTATCGTCAAGGACAAGCTCATCGGCACCATGAACATGCTGGACGTTGAGGGGCACTTCACACCCGAGAAGGTTGAAACCATCCGCAACGTACTCGGCACCCCAGCCAAGCTCGCTGTACTGGTCGCCACGACGCTCTAAGGCCTTACGCACACGAAATTTGAAGCGCTCCCTTGGGGGCGCTTTTTTTGTGCCTGCCATCCATAATTGCGTCGTCACGCCTGCTCCACACACCAAAAGGCCCTCCCGTGGGTCAGCACAGGAGGGCCTCGCAGGTCGAAACCTGAAGCTCGTTTAGACGGCCGCAGAAGCCATCAAGGTCGCATTGCCACCAGCAGCAGTGGTGTCGATGCAGACATGACGCTCATGCTGCAAGCGCACGATATCCTGCGGGCCTGTGAGCAGCGGAGTAATCACGCCTTGGCGCTTGGCGAGATCCTGACGGATCGTACGCAACGTGTCGGCGTCACCGAACCAAGCGATTGCGTCGAAATGCTCGCCGCAAGCACGCCAGTTTTTTTCGGTCTTGTCGGCAAAGAACACGCAGCCAGTTGCTTCTGCCATGGCCTTTTGCGCCGCAATATCGGCGTCCGTTGGTCCAAGACCGAGGAAGACACCACGCGGGAAGGCATGCAGCGTATTGGTTTCACCCGTCGGACCAGGCAACTCGATCGCTGCCGTCTGCAATGCACCCGCACCCTTGGTGAAGCGTGGCAGATAGTTCGGGCCACCAGCCTTGGGGCCTGTGCCCGAGAAGCCTTCGCCGCCGAACGGCTGGCTGCCTACGACCGCACCAATCTGGTTGCGATTGACGTAGATATTGCCGCAATGAACCTGCTCCGCAATCGACTTCACACGGGTCGAAATACGAGTGTGCAGACCAAAGGTCAGGCCATAGCCCGATGCATTGATCGCTTCGATCACCTTGGGCAGACCCTCGGCCTTGAAGGTCGCGACATGCAGCACAGGACCGAAGATTTCTTCAGGCATGTCTTCAATACCGCCGACCTTCAAAATGGTCGGAGCCACGAAAGTCCCGCCTGCAGGAGCCTTCATCTGGTGGATGATATTGGCCGTGCGCTCGGTCACATAAGCATCGATCTTGGCCTTTGCGGCAGCATCGATCACCGGGCCAACATCATTGGCAATGTCCCAGGTATTGCCCAGACGCAGCTCATCCATCGCCCCCTTTATCATGGTGATGGTCTTGGCCGCACAGTCTTCCTGAACGTAGAGAATGCGCAGGGCCGAGCACCGCTGACCAGCCGACTGGAAGGCCGAAGCGAGGATGTCGCGCACCGCCTGTTCGGTCAGCGCTGTGGTGTCTACGACCATAGCATTGAGACCACCGGTTTCCGCGATAAGCGGCGCGGATGGATCGAGGTACTCCGCCATCGAGCTTTCGATGCGCTTGGCTGTTGGCAGCGAGCCAGTGAAGGCAACACCCTTCACATCTGGGTTGGAGGTCAGAGCCGCACCCACGTCCGGACCACCCGGCAGCAATTGCAGAGCATCAACCGGAATACCCGCGAGACGCATCAGCTCAACCGCACGGTAAGCCACCAGCGGGGTCTGCGGCGCAGGCTTTGCTAGAACCGGATTACCCGCGACGAGAGCTGCCGCAATCTGGCCGGTGAAAATGGCCAGCGGGAAGTTCCAGGGCGAAATCGCCACGAACGGCCCACGGGCTTCGCCACCCAGGTTTTTCGCTTCCGCTGCGTAATAGTGAAGGAAATCGACCGCTTCACGCACTTCCGCGATCGCATCATTCCAGCTCTTGCCTGCTTCACGAGTGAGCAGGGCAAAGAATTCTGCCGTATTGGCCTCAAACAGTTCTGCCGCACGGGTCAGCGCCGCAGCGCGGTCTGCGACCGGCACCTGTGCCCAGTTGGACTTAGCGGCATAGGTCGCCGCTTCCGCCACTTGCTCCGGTGTCGCGTCAATCACTGTGCCAACCACATCGCTGTGGTCTGCAGGGTTAATCACTGGCTTTGCAGCGGTGTCCGCGCGGCTCATCGCGCCATAAGGGGCCGCCACCCACTGATGGGTGCGGAATGCTTGGCGTGCTGCATCGAGCTGACCGAAAGCTATTGGGTCGGTCAGGTCATAGCCACGGGAATTAGCGCGGTTGGGGAAGATATCTCCCGGCATTGGGATCGCTGCATTGTGCAATTGGTCGCCGAGCGCTTCGAGCTTAGCAATCGGGTCTTCGGCAACGGTCGTCGCTGGAATGTCCTTGTCGGCGATCTGATAGACGAACGAGCCATTCGCGCCGTTCTCGAGCAGACGACGAACGAGATAGGCGAGCAGGTCTTTGTGCGGGCCGACTGGCGCGTAAATCCGCGAGGTCGTCTGGTGCTGCTGGCGCACGACTTCATGGAGCTGATCACCCATGCCATGCAGACGCTGCAATTCCCAAGTGTCGGTGCTGCGACCAGCTGCCTGCGCTAGGTGTAGAATAGCGGCAACGGTGTGTGCGTTATGGCCCGCAAACTGCGGATAGATGTTCTTGGAGGCAAACAGCTTCCGCGCTGCAGCCATATAGCTGACGTCCGTAGCGGCCTTGCGCGTGAACACGGGATAGCCTTCAAGGCCCATCACCTGCGCGCGCTTGATTTCGGCGTCCCAATAGGCGCCCTTAACGAGGCGGACCATGATACGGCGACCAAGGCGTTCGGCGAGCGCATCGAGCCAGTCAATGGCAGGCAGTACGCGCTTGCCATAGGCCTGCACGACAATGCCGAAACCATCCCAGCCCGCCAGTTCTGGAGTTTCCAGAACAGCTTCGATGACGTCGAGCGACAGATCGAGACGATCCGCTTCCTCCGCGTCGATGTTGAAGCTCATGTTAGCCTTCGCAGCGACAATGGCGAGCTTACGGGTCGCATCGACGAGTTCGGTCATTACGCGGTCGCGCTGCGCCACTTCGTAACGCGCATGCAGCGCTGAAAGCTTGACCGAAATACCCGGATTGTCGCGAACTGAACCGTGGACACAGTGAGGGGCCAGCGAGGTGATCGCATGCATATAAGCATCGAAATAGCGCTTGGCGTCCTCCGCGGTGCGGGCCGCCTCGCCCAGCATGTCGTAGCTATAGCGATAGCCCAGAGCTTCTGGCTTCTTAGCATTGGAAATCGCTTCGTCAATCGAACGGGCGAAGACGAACTGACCTCCAAGAATACGCATCGCCTGCTGAACAGCGGTACGGATCACCGGTTCGCCCAGACGTGCTACAACACGGTGGATGACATTGGTTGGGCCAACTTCTGGCTGACCGAGAACCTGCGAGGTGAGATTTAGCGCCCAAGAGGAGAAATTGACGAGGTTGCTTTCCGACGCCCCAAAGTGGCTCGCCCAGTTCGCGCCGCCGATCTTGTCTTGGATCAGCGCGTCAACGGTTTCATTGTCCGGCACGCGCAATAGCGCTTCGGCCATGGACATGAGCGCTAGGCCTTCTTCGGTGTCGAGACCGTATTCGGAGAGGAAGCTCTCCATCAGGCCGAGCTTTGCGCCGCTGCGCACCGCTTCCACCAGTTCTACCGCGCGGGCCGAAATCGCCTTGCGATCTTCCGTGGTAAATTCGGTGGCAGTTATCAGCGAGCGGACAAGGCTGGACTCGTCAGCGTAAATGCGTTCGTGCAGAGCGCGACGAGCGTCAGAAGCGGAAACCATGGGGCGAGACCCTAATAAGAAATCCGGATGATATTGCCAGAAGGCGATTAGGCGATTTCACTGATGATATGGATTTTTCGCGACATACGTGCGATTGTTTAACCCCACTGCAGGACAATCACCCATGAAAGATGCCATCAACAGTCCAATCGACCAGATCGATCGTAAGATCTTGGACGAACTGAGCAAAGACGGCCGTATCAGCGTGGCTGAGCTGAGCCGCCGGGTGAACCTTTCGAAGACGCCGTGTCAGGCCCGAATTAAACGGCTGGAAGAACAAGGCTATATCCTAGGCTATCGCGCGGTGATCGATCCTAAACGCCTCGGCCTGCCACACGTTGCCTTTGTCGAAGTCAAACTCAGCGATACGCGCAAGGCGGCGCTCGAAGCCTTCAACAAAGCGGTCCGCGCCCTCCCCGAGGTCGAACAGGCCCATATGATCGCCTCAAGCTTTGATTATCTGCTCAAAGTCCGTACCAAGGACATAGCCGCCTACCGCGAAGTTCTGGGCGAAAAGCTCTCGGCGCTTCCGCATGTCGCGCAAACCTCCACCCATGTCTCGATGGAAGCGGTCAAAGACGACGCGGAGTGAGTGTACTGTCGCAGTAGTGTTGGCCGAATAAGCTTGCTATGACGCGCCCATGGCCATTAGCGAACTTATCACCAGCCCAGAAGATGCACGCCAACGTGGCGCCTATCCGAGCATTTTCAAACCCTTGGTCGCAGCCGACGGGCTGCTGTTTCGCCTGCCCATTTCTGGCCGCGTACTCACGCCAGTACAGGTCTCAAAGCTCAGCGAGATTTTGCTCCCCCTAGGCGACGCCCGCATTAGCATCTGTTCGCGCGGCACTTTAGAGGTTTCCAGCATCTGGCCCGAGGTTTTCGCCCCCGCTATTCGCGATGCCATTGTGGCAGTCGTCGAGGTCGAACCTGAATTCTTCGTCGACCATAGTCCGCTACTCGGGCTCGACCCAACTGATGACCCAGCCACTGCCCGCCTCGTCACACTTTTCAAAGAACGCACTGCGCCTCTCGCCGCCCGCCTCGGCAATACGGTTCACCTCATCGTTGATGGTAGGGGTGCCATCACACTCGACGGTCTCGACGCTGATGTCTGCGTGACGGCGCAAGGTCATGATCTTTGGGCCGTCACGATTGGCGGCGGTAAACCGCAAACGGTCGATTTCGACACCGCGGTCTCTACAACACTGGCCCTGCTCAGCGCCCTCGCCGCCCTCGGTCCAGAAGCCCGCGCTAGCGATCTCTTCGTGCCATATTCAGCCAGAACAACATCCACAGAGGCCCCACGCCTCGGTCGCATTGGCCTGCTCGGCGGCGGCACCAGCTTTGCGCTGAGCCTTCCCAAAGTCGGTCTGCCGGCATCCGCGCTACAAAAGCTCGCCCAAGCGGCCAGCGCGGCATCTGTCCCTGCCCTTCGTCTCGCGCCTCATTCTGTGCTAATGATCGACAACGCCAGTGATGCTCTCATCGCTTCTGCCCGGGAATCGGGTCTTGTTTGAACACGCGGCCGCAAAGCTCCTGTGGGACCTGGATCAGGTGAAAACCTTCGATCTCCGCGACCAAGATGTAGAAACAGCCCTCAGCGCGGCCAAACCGGGCGCGCGCCTGATCCTCGCCCTTGGCGAGGGCAGCGACAGCCAAAAGCTCGCAGCACTTCTCACCGCCAATGGCTATGGTCGTTCGATCCTCACCCTTATTGAAAACCTCGGCCAGGGCGACGAGCAATTGCGCTCGCAAATGGCCGAGTTCTTTATGCTCGCTGATGTCGGTCGAAATGCCATCTGCGCCGTCAGCGTTGTCGCCGTGCCGCAAGGCGCACCAACAAGCAACACCACGCCGGGGCCTTGGGGCTAACCGAGCGTCGGCTTATGCGTTAGCGTCGCTTTCCACGCAGCATCACCACTTGACTGCAGCCGCGCCGCCGTCAAAGCCGCATTGGTCTCAAGACGCGTGACATCGGAACCGGGCAGCGAGGCGCGGATGGTGTCGAAAATTATCGGGTGCAAATTGAGCACGCCGCCAACATAGCCCACAGGCCTACGACCTACCCGCGCAATGAGCGCCTCGCCCAAAGCGGCAAGCTCTTGCCCCGCCCGAACGAGAATGCCCCGCGCAATCTCATCGCCGTCATCGGCCGCCCGCGCCACGCCGACGGCCAATTGGCCAATCCGGCCACGGTCCCCGGCATAGACAAAGCTGCGAACAAAGTCCCAGCCCTGCCCGCCGACAAGCTCGAACATGCGTTTGCCGAGCGGGCTCGCTTCAGCCGCAGGACCGAGCCGGTCGATCTGGCGATAGAGCGCATCAAGCGCACGCAGTGCAATCCAGCTGCCCGACCCGCCATCATCGATGAGGATGCCTCGACCACCAACGCGAATACTGGGTGCGTCACCTGCCGCAATATGCACCCCAATCGAGCCGGTACCGGCAGAGATGAGGTGCCCCTCACCCGGCGCAAACGCCCCCATATAGGCCAGCACAATATCGTCGATCAGCACAATAGCGTCGCTGGGTAGCGCAAAAATGCCAGAGACCAGCACCAGCATATCGTCGCGCACTGCCGAGCCAAAACCGGTCATACCGACCGTCAGCGACTGAACCGCATATCCAGCAGCTGTCACCTCGGCAGTTATAGCTTCGAAGGCAGCAGTGATCCGTAGCTTTTCGGCTGGGTTGAACAGATGCGCCGTCGCGCCGGAAGTTTTGCCCTGCGCTACTTCAACACCGGTTTCATTCACGGCGACCCAGCGGCTGGCCGTGCCGCCAATGTCCAGCCCCAGGTGCACCGCAGTGCTCATGTGGGGACGCCTTGGGAAACAAAGGCTCGGGTAATTTCGCGCGGATTGGTAATCATGGTGCCGACAACAACTGCGTGAGCGCCAGCGCTGAAGGCGCGCTGAACGAGGTCAGGTGTGTTGTAGCGCCCCTCGGCAATCACCGGAAGCGTTTGCTGGGCCGCCAATGTTTCGAGCAGCCGATAGTCTGGCTCAGTTGGCTTAGGCTGGGTGTATTCGGTGTACCCAGAAAGCGTGGTGGCGAGATAAGTCGCCCCCCAATCTGCCGCCTTCAGTCCCTCATCCAGCGTCGAAATATCGGCAAAGACCTCGGCACCTAACTCGTCCCGAATTCGACGGATGAGAACACTAGGATGTTCGCCATGACGCGGGCGCTCGGTACAATCGAGCGCCACAACCTCCGCCCCCGCCTCAACGATAGCCGCAGCGGCCTCGAAGTTAGGAGTGATGTAGACCGGGCGGTCGTCTGCAAACACCTTGTGAATGCCGATCACCGGCAGACCCGCAGCTTTGACAGCCGCAATATCGGCCGGGCCATTGGCTCGCACCGCGACAGCACCACCGTCGCGAGCCGCAAGCGCCATAGCGCCCATAAAGACAGCCCCGTGCAGAGGATTATCCGCACGCGCCTGGCAAGAAACGACGAGGCCTTTTGGAAGGTGCACTTATTTAACCGCGCCTGAAGTCATGCCAGCGATGAACTGCTTAGAAAGAATGATGTAGATCAGAATGATCGGCGCAGCGGAGAGGGTCAGCCCCGCGAAGAGCACACCCCAATCGGTCGTGTATTCGCCCATAAAGGTGGTGAGACCCTGCGGCAGGGTTTTCAGATCGTCATTCTGGATAAAGACCAGCGGGAAGAAGAAGTCATTCCAGATTGGCACGACGTTCTGAATGGCAGCGATCACCATTGCCGGACGCACCAGAGGCAGCATGATCGACCACATGATCCGCGCTTCCGAAGCGCCATCCATACGGGCGGCATCTTCGAGCTCATTGGGCAGCGTGCGGATGAAGCCGGTCATAATGAAGATGGTCGTTGGCAGACCCATCGCCGTATAGACGAAGATCAGTGAGAGCTGATTGTTGAGGATCTGCAGATCACGCAACAACATGAAAAGCGGAATGATCGCTAGCTTCAGCGGCAGGGTCAGGCCCGCGAGGAAGAACATCAGAATAAAGGTCGAGCCTTTGAACTGATAGCGCCCCAGCGCATAGGCGGCCATAGTCCCGAGCGTCAGGATCAGCACCATGGACGAGCCGGTGACGATGAACGAGTTCATCAGATAGCGCAGGAAATTGGTCTGCGTCCAAATCTTCATGAAATTGGCGATCTGCCCAAAGTCCGGCAGAGCATAAGGCGACTTGAAGATTTCCGGCGTCGTCTTGAACGCCGAGAAGACCATGATGACGATCGGTCCGAGCATGATGATGGTGTTGGCGATCAGAATGACCTGCAACAGACCATCACGCCCCAAGGTGCCGAGCAGGCCCTTACGCTGATAGAATTTGTTATCGGCAGCAGCGGAAGCAGAGGTCATATCTGGATCTCACGAGCGCGCAGGCGGGTGGTGATGACAGCAGCCACGACCGCAATAAAGACGAAGATGAGCACAGCCAGCGCACTGCCAAGGCCAAAGTCCTGTTGACCGGCAGAGACGTTGCCGAAGGCGGTTCGGTAGAAGTAGAGGCCGAGCACGTCCGAGGAACCGAACGGCGACCCATCAAGGCCTGCCATGATGTAGGGCAGCTCGAACCAGTTGAATGCGCCCACGAAGAGCAAGGTGAAAACGATTGTCGCGGATGGCGCGACCAGCGGCCACACGACCTTGGTGATCTTCACCCATTCGCTCTCGGTTTCCATGCGGACGGCGTCAAGGATTTCGCCCGGAATGCGCTGCATGCCCGCAAGGAAGACGAGCGTTGGGAAACCAACCATATGCCATGCCTGCGCGACAATGATCGACCACAGGGCCGTGCCCGACTGGCCGAGCCAGGGTTGTGCCAACCAGCCCAATCCTACCGACTTCAGCGTCAAATTCACCACGCCGAACATTGGATGGTAGAAGAGCTTGAAGAGGTAAGCCACGATAATGGTCGAGAGCACCACGGGCAGGAAGACGGCGATCCGGTGGAAGCGGGCGCCGGGCAGTTCACGCCATAGCGCATAGGCGAGGATGAAGCCCAAGCCGTTCTGCAGCACCATCAGCGCGAAGAATACTATGACGTTGTTCTTGAAGGCATTCATTGTCCAGCTGCGGTAAGGCTCGACGAAGAGCACCGTGTGGAAGTTTTCAAGACCAACGAAGTCGCCGCGCTTCAGCCCCTGCCAATCAAAGAAGGAATAGGCGAAGGCGGACAGAATTGGATAGACGATAAAGAGCGCCACGAAAGCCAGCGGCGGCACAATCAGCATGGTGATCCAGAGACCGCGACCGGTCATACGGAGTTGAGGCATTTTGGTGCTCGCTTGGGCTTAATAGTCAGGCTCTATGCGCTGGCCCTGCCTCCCCCGACCAGCGGGAGAGGAAGGGCAGGTGCATGCCGATGCACCGAGGCACAGCCTCGGTGCGAGGGATCAAGAGTTACTTCTTGAACGGTTCATACCAAGCAGCCAGACCGGTGGTGAGCGCTTCACCAATAGCTTCCGGAGTGGTTTCGCCCGAGAACAGCTTCTGCATTTCGCCCTGGATCAGGACCGAACCCGAAGGTTCGCCAAAGCGGAAGTGTGCCAGCATCAGGTAAGGAATCGAGTTCTGGTTAAGCTCGTTGATTTCAGCCAGATCTTCGGTTTCGAACTTCACGCCTGGAACAGCCGAAAGGGTCTTCAGCTCATCAGCCATAGCCTGACCGAATTCGGTCGAAGCGAGGTAGTTGAGGAACTTGAAGGATGCTTCCTTGTTCTTGCCAGCTTCGTTGATGGCATAGCCACCGTCGAAGTAAATGGCGACGAGCTTTTCGTCGTCAGCGGCTTTGCCCGGAGCGGCGAACATGCCGGTCTGGATGTCTGGGTTCATGGTCTTGAAGGTCGAGAGTTCATACGAACCACCGACGAACATTGCCGCCATGCCCGAAGCGAAGAGCTGCTGCATCGACGGATAGTCGAGACCGATGAAGCCTTCTGGGAAATAGTCCTTGGCGAGTGCTGCGATATCGCCGAGCGCGCCGGTGAAGCGCGGATCGTTGAAGTCGGTGGTGCCAGCGACCAGCTCATCATAGAAAGCGCGACCGAACAGGGTCGAACCAAGACCGAAGGTGACGGTTTCGTTCTGCCAAGCCGTTGCGGTGCCGTTGGCGAATGGAATAACGCCAGCGTCCTTGAGCTTCTGCGAAGCAGCAATCAGCTCTTCCCAAGTGGTCGGTTCAGCAATGCCATGCTGGTCGAAGATCGCCTTATTGTAGATGACGAGCTGGGTCTGCGATGCGAATGGGATCGCATACAGAGTGCCGTCAGCGCGCATCGATTCAGCCTTGAGAGCGGCTGGATTGAAGTTGGCAATCGCAGGAACGTTCTCAACGGTCAGCGGCTCAAGATAGCCACCCACTGCGAGGTTTTCGAGGCCACCATAGGCACGAACCTGAGCAATATCAGGACCGGTGCCGCCAGCCAGTGCGGTGGCGAGAATGGTGTTGTAGTTCGTCGCTTCGAAAGTTTCGAACTTGACGGTGATGCCCGGGTTGGCGGCTTCGAAGGTCTTGATAAAGCCTTCGTAAGCGGCCTTGTCTTCCTGGCGCCAGGACCAGAATGTCAGGTCCTGAGCGAAAGACGGGGCAGCAATCAGCATGGCGGCAAGTGCCGAACCGATGCGGAGCATATTGGTCTTCATGAGTTCCCTCCCAATGAAATCGACCTACTAAAATGGTACTTGGCCGGAGCTAAATGCGCCGACCATCCGTTGCGGAAAACAGATGCGCGCTACCAGGCAGCACCGTCACGGTTACTGCGGTGTCGGGCTGATAGAGATCGTCCGGCCCGGTGCGAGCAGCTAGCAGGGTGCCATCGACTAGGCGGACATACACATAGGCGTTGTCGCCTAGGTATTCGGTGTAAACCACGTGCGCGGCAAAGCCCGCAGCTGTGATATCGCGGCTGAGACCAACAGCGTCAGAACGCAGGCCCAGCTTAAACTCATCGCCCGCGGGCAGCTCACCAACAGAGACGGAGCCGCCATTCCCGGCGAGCTCAAGCCTATCCCCGGCGCGCACCACGTCAACGAGCGTCATGCGCGGCGACCCAATAAAACTCGCGACGAACGTATTAGCCGGCGTTTCATACAGCTCGCGCGGGGAGCCGACTTGTTCAATACGACCCGCGTTCATGACCACGATCTTATCGGCGAGCGTCATCGCTTCAACCTGATCGTGGGTCACGTAAATCATCGTACCGCCAATCTGGCGATGTAGACGAGCGATCTCGAGGCGAACTTCCGAGCGCAGCGCCGCGTCAAGGTTAGAAAGTGGCTCATCGAGCAGGAAGACGCTTGGCTTACGCACCAAGGCGCGACCAATAGCGACGCGCTGGCGCTGACCACCAGAGAGTTCGCGCGGCTTGCGCTTCAGCAGCGGCTCTAGGCGCAGCATGCGGGCTGCTTCTGCAATGCGGCTTTCGACTTCTTCCTTGCTTAGCCCCATGAGGCGCGCGCCAAAGGCCATGTTCTCGTAAACATCCATATGCGGGTAGAGCGCATAGGACTGGAACACCATGGCGATGCCGCGCTTGGACGGAGGCACGTCATTCATCAACTGGCCGTTGAGATAGAAGTCACCGCCGGTGAGCGGATCGAGACCAGCGATCAAACGGAGGAGTGTTGACTTGCCGCAGCCCGAGGGACCGACAAAGACGACGAATTCCTTATCGCCAATCTCAAGATCAACGCCATGCAAGACGTCAACGCTTCGGAAGCTTTTCTTGATGCCACGTAGCGAAAGTTGAGCCACGTTAAATCTCCCCTACACCTCAGAAAGACTTCCCGGGTCTTTCAACGTCCTACTTAGGACATGTGATCTTGGAATAGTAAATTCCACAAACCCACATGTGTCAAGAATATAAAATTACAACCCAGACGACGAATTCCGACAGTTCAGACTTTAAGGATCGTCACGGCTGACTCGCTGCCCTGAATGTAATCGGTCGATCCTGGCTGGCGGCGTAACAGCAGGATGAAAAGCATATCTGTGAGAATGAATTGGGCGTCGCGCGAGGTTATTGCTGACGAGCGCACGCGTTCTTCATCACCCACCGTAAAGAGGTGAATATCGGCCAGATCGATCAGTGGGTTTGGCTGCAGGCCGGTCACCGAAATGACCGTTGCACCGCGTTTCTTGGCAACTTCCGCCGTGCGCAGGGTTTCCAAGCTACGGCCGGAATGGGACAGCGCCACAAAGACATCGTCCTTTGTGAGATTTGCCGCGTTCACCAGCTGAATATGGGTGTCGTTGTCGAGCATAACGACACGTCCAAGCTTCATCAGCTTGTAAGAAAAGTCCCGCGCCACAAGGGAAGATGCGCCAACACCGCTGAGTTGGATGCGGTTGGCGCCATGCAAAGCCTCAAGCGCCAGATCAATGGTTTGCTCGGAGTTTGCGGCCGTGGTTTCGCGCATGGACAGAAGCTTAGAACCGATCAGCTTCTGCAAAATAGTCATGTAGTTATCGGCAGAATCGATCGAACCGTGGATGACGCCACCGGGCGCCTGCCATTCCATCGCCTTGGCTTTGTTCACCGCCAACTTGAGCTGCTGATAACCGGAATAGCCGAGTTTCTGGCTGAACTTAACGACCGCGGATTGGCTACGCCCCGTTGCCTCCGCTAGGCCTGAAGAGGATAGCGCCAACATCTGTTCAGGCTGGTCTATAATGAATTGTGCGATCTGCCGATCAGCCTGCGTTAACGTGTCCAAATGGGCACTTAACAACCTGAGAACTGACATGCTCGCTCCCCACGATCATCGTTTCCACATATGGAATACATAATTCCAAGTTTGATTGACAGCCGGAATATTCGCTCCTAGCATCAAATCAATCCATGAGTGAAGGCACGATGTCCAAAAGCACCCTAATTGCAGAACTTGAGCACCTCGTGTCGGAAGCTCGCAATCCGGAAACCATGCAGATCGACTTGATGTCGACCGAGCAGATTCTTGCCGCGATGAACGCGCAGGACGCAAAGGTTGCGGAAGCTGTACGACACGAACTCCCACAGATCGCCCAAGCCGTTGATCGCATTGTTGATGCGTTCCGCAAGGGCGGGCGCCTGATCTATATGGGCGCAGGCACTTCGGGCCGTCTTGGTGTTCTCGACGCCTCTGAATGTCCACCAACCTTCGGCGTGCCGGACACTATGGTGGTTGGCATTATCGCGGGTGGTGACACTGCCCTGCGTTATCCCATCGAAGGCGCGGAAGACGATCGCAGCGAAGGTCAGCGCGATCTCGTTCGTGTGAACGCCACTGCCAATGATGTTGTCGTCGGCATCGCCGTCAGCGGCCGTACCCCTTATGTTATCGGCGCGCTGGATTATGCCAAGTCGCTCGGTGCCGTTACCGTTTCGCTCACCTGCAATCCGAATTCGCCAATCGCCAACATGGCTGACATCGCGATCTCGCCGCTGGTTGGCCCAGAATCATTGACCGGTTCGACCCGTCTCAAGTCGGGCACCGCGCAGAAGCTCGTGCTCAACATGCTGACAACCGCCAGCATGATCCGTATCGGCAAGTCCTATGAAAACCTCATGGTCGACGTGTCAGTGAGCAATGAAAAGCTGGCTGCCCGTGCGGTGCGTATCATCGGCGAAGTGACCGGCCTCGATACTGCCGAAGCTGAAATTTATCTCGACCGTTCAGGCAATAACGTTAAGCTCGCTATTCTGATGGCCCTTACTGGCCTCGATAAGGATGCAGCGACAACTGCTCTGACAAGTGCAGATGGCTTCCTCCGTCGCGCTGTCAGCGAGAACAAGGCGGACTGAAATGGACCTTCTGGTCAACCTCTATAGTCGCAAACTAGAAGAGCTTGGCGAGCGCACTACGGGTGTGGAGGCGACCATTCGGGTCGCCCTGCCCCCGGAAATGCATATTATTCAGAATTGGGTGCGTGAGCATTTTTCTGAATACTGGGTCAGTGAACTGACAGTGGCCATGGCGCATCAGCCGCCGGGGTGCCTCGTAGCTATTGTTGACGGCAAGCTCGTCGGCTTTGCTTGCTACGATGCGACCGCCAAGGGCTTTTTTGGGCCAACGGGCGTTGACGAAAGCCAGCGCGGCAAAGGCATTGGCCTCGCGCTATTCCATCGCACACTCGTCGCCATGAAAGCCCAAGGCTACGCCTATGCGGTGATTGGCTCGGCTGGACCGATCGATTTCTATAAAAATGCGGTAGGCGCCCTACCCATCCCCTCTGACAACGAAGACATTTACCAAGGGCTGCTTCGGATTAAGAAGCCGCTCGTCGAGGACTAGTATCTATGTCGACCTCAACTCCACTCGCACTTTTCGTTGGCATGCCCAGCCCTGAGTTGTCGGAAAATGAGGTCGCGTTTTTCAAAGAAGCCAATCCGTTTGGCCTGTTTCTGTTCAAGCGCAATGTGCAGAATAATGACCAGGTTCGCCGTCTCGTCGCCCAGTTCCGAGAAGCTGTTGGGCGCGACAATGCTCCGGTCTATATTGATCAGGAAGGCGGGCGCGTGCAGCGCCTCGACAATGGCAACTGGCCCCTATTCCGTCCGCTAGGTCACTTCGGCCAATTGGCAAAAATAGATTTGGACCTAGCCAAGCATGCGCTGCGTCAATCCCATCTAGCGATGGGCTCGATGATGAGCGAAATGCATATCGGCTCCGGAACGGCCCCCGTGGTCGACCTCGCTCGCGCCGGGACGCACGCCATCATTTCCTCGCGCACGTTCAGCTCTGATCCGGAAATCGTCGCCGTTCTCGGGCGCGTCGCTATCGATGCGCTGCTCGAGACTGGCTCTATGCCCATCATGAAACATGTCCCCGGCTATGGCCGCGTTGAGGTCGACCCGCACCACGTTCTGCCCGTGGTGCATGCCGATGTGGCCGATCTCATGGGTACAGACTTCCTGCCCTTTATGCGCCTCAAGGACACGCCTTGGGCCATGGTCGCGCATCTGATTTTCACCAGGATTGACCCAGACCTGCCGGCGTCAATCTCGCCGAAAGTCTGTGATCTCATCCGCAATACTCTCGGCTATGACGGCGTTCTGACCACCGACTGCCTCACCATGGACGCCCTCTCAGGCACATGGGACAGTCGCGTCACTGCCGCGCTCGATGCCGGTTACGATATCGCCCTTCACAGTCAGGGCGACCTTTCTCAAAGCGAAGCTGCATGCAAAGCTGCTCGTCCGTTGAGCGAGGTAAGTCTGAAGCGCATTGCTCGCGCCGAAGCCAGACTGGGGACTACTCGCGTGGACGTACAAGCGCTCCATGCCGAGGTTGAAGAAATTTTCAGGGAGAGTGGCATCGCCTAAAGCGAGCCGCCAAACAAGGAGACTGAAAATGAAGAAGCTCATGCTTCTCGCGGCAACGTCCGCAGCAGTGTTGACCATGGCTGCGCCTGCTTTTGCGCAGAACGTGCTGACCATCTCGTCGGAACAGACGACAACCTTTGTTCGCAACTTCAATCCATTCGGTCAGACATCTGCCCGCTTCACCACGCTCCACTTCATGTATGAGCCATTGGTGGTATTTAATCGCCTGAACGGCAACGAGCCGCACTTCCGTCTTGCCGAAAGCTTTGAGCTGGCTGACGATCTGATGTCGATAACCTTCACCTTGCGTGAAGGCCTCAAGTGGTCGGACGGTGAAGCCCTCACTGCTGACGACATCATCTTCACCTATGACTATATCGCCAAGTTCCCGGCTCTCGATTTCATCTCGGTCACCCAGCAGCTGAACTCGGTTGAAAAGGTCGATGATCGCACCGTTCGCTTCAACCTCAAGGAAGCCAACTCGCTGATCGCTAACACCATCGTCGACATGCCGATCGTGCCCGAGCACATCTGGGCGTCGATTGAAGATCCGGTGACCTTCGCCAATGAAACCCCTGTGGCTTCCGGTCCAATGACCGAAATCACCCGTTTCACCCCGAACGTCTACGAACAGTGCCGTAACCCGCACTATTGGGACAATGACAACCTTGCCGTTGACTGCCTGCGCATGCCGCAGCTGGCCGACAACCCGCAGGTTCTCGCGGCTCTCGCTGAAGGCTCGCTCGACTGGGCAACCAGCTTCATCCCGGACATCGACAACACCTTTGTTGCCAAGGACCCGGAACACCACAAATATTGGTTCACCCCATCGAGCCTCGTCTCGCTGCAGATGAGCCAGGTTTCGCCAGACGAGAACGCTCGTAAGGCTTACACCGACGTCAACTTCCGTCGTGCGCTGAGCATGATCATTGACCGTCAGACCATCGTCGACATCGCTGGCTATGGCTATCCGCTGGTCAATGGCGATCCATCGGGCCTAGGCGAACTCTATGCGTCCTTCGGCAATCCGGAAGTGAAGGCACAGTTCGGCCAATACGGCGAATTCAACTATGACGCTGGCGTCGCTCTTCTGGACGAAGCTGGTTATGTTGACGCCGACAATGATGGCTTCCGTGACAATCCGGATGGCTCCAAGCTCGAAATCGACTTCATGGTGCCAAACGGTTGGACCGACTGGATCGACGCGGTTCAGATCTCCATGGAAACCATGCAGCAGGCTGGCCTCAACGTGAAGATGAGCACGCCAGAAGCCGCCGTATGGACCGCAGCGCTGATCTCGGGCGAATACTCCATGACGCTGAACGCACTGGCATCGGCTGCCGACCCGTACTTCCCGTACATCCGTTCCTACAACCCGGATGATTTCGGCAAGTCGCGCTTCACCGCACCACACTGGTCGAGTGAAGAGGTTTCCAAGCTCCTGTCTGAATACAAGCAGAGCAAGGACCCGGCCACTCGTAAGACCGCGATGGACAAGATTCAGCTGATCATTGCTGAAGCGCTGCCAATCGTGCCGCTCTACAACAGCCCATCGTTCTACGAGTACAACACCAAGCGCTTCACGGGTTGGGCTGATGCCGAAAATCCGAAGTACTCGCCTGTTGTCTCGAACGCTAACCCGGCGCGTGTTCTGCAGCTGCTCGACCTCGACCCGGTCGCTCAGTAATCACCACTAAAAGGGAGGGCGTTGAACGACGCTCTCCCGACCCCCGCGGCGGAACGCGCGGGACACAGAAGGGATGACAGCTGATGGCTTTCCTGCTTCGGCGGCTCGCATTCTATTTCGCCGCCTTTATCGTTGCTGCGACAATCAATTTCTTCCTGCCGCGCCTTATGCCCGGCGATCCTATCCAGATCATGTTTGCGAGCGCGGGTTCTGAACTCAGCCTCGAAAATCTGAACGCTCTGAAGCTGACATTTGGCTTCATCGATGCGCCGATTGGCGAGCAATATCTGGCCTATCTCAAGAGCGTATTTACCGGCGATCTCGGCCGCTCGATCAAGTTCTTCCCGCTGCCCGTGACAGAGCTGCTGATGCGCGCTCTGGTCTGGACGCTGGGGCTAATGGGCCTCGCCACCGTTCTGTCGTTCGTCTTGGGTACCTTGCTCGGTGTTATGGCCGCTTGGCGTCGTGGCACGATATTCGACTCCTTCGTGTCCCTACTGGCGATTTTTGCCAGCTCGGTTCCGGCCGTTGTGGTGTCGCTGGTGATGCTGTTCATCTTTGGCTACACGCTGAAATGGTTCCCCAATGGCTATGCTGCAGACCCCATGCTCGATCCCGCCTTTAGCGGCGAGTATATCTGGAGCGTCATTCGTCACGGCACTCTGCCGCTGCTGACCATGCTATTCGTCATGACCGGCGGCTTCGCCGTGACCATGCGCAACAATATGATCAACCTGTTGGGCGAAGATTACATCGTCATGGGTCGCGCCAAGGGCCTCTCCGACAATCGCGTCATGATCTGGTACGCGGCGCGTAACGCGCTGCTGCCGACCGTATCGAGCCTTGCCATTGCATTGGGCACAGTCCTCGGTGGCGCGCTGGTGGTGGAAGTGGTGTTCAACTACCCCGGCCTCGGCAACACGCTCTACCAAGCCATTCTGGCTCGCGACTATCCCGTCATCCAAGGGCAGTTGCTGATCATGACCGCCGCAATGCTGGTCTCCAATTTTGTCGTCGATCTGAGCTATGTCCTGCTCGATCCGCGCTTGAAGAAGGCGTAAGTCATGGACCTGCTCAACCAACTCAAACATAACAAGAAAGCCGTGATTGGGCTTTCGCTGTTGTTCCTTATCATCCTCGTCGCGATCTTCGCGCCGTTCCTAACGGAATACAGCCCAACCCAGCGCGTTGGCCGTCCGCACCAGCCGCCTTCTGCGGACCACTGGCTGGGCACAACCCGCCTTGGGCATGACGTGTTCACCCGCCTGATCTATGGCGCCCGCGTTTCTCTCGCCGTGGGCTTTGGCGCAGGTCTGCTCATCACCGTGATTGGCACCGTGCTGGGCATTATTGCGGGCTATAAGGGCGGTGTGGTCGATGAAGTGATCAACTTCTTCACCAACATGGTCCTCGTTGTTCCCAACCTGCCGTTGTTGCTGGTTCTGGCCGCATTCATTGGTCAGGCTAGCCCCTTGGTAATCGCCCTTATTTTGGGGTTTACCTCATGGGCCTGGGGCGTGCGGGTCACCCGTTCGGAAACCCTTTCCATTCGCCAGCGCGACTATGTCAAATCCGCCGAAATGCTCGGTGAACCGGCATGGCGCATCATGGCGCTCGAGATTTTCCCGAACCTGATCTCCATTGTTGGCATCAACTTCATCGGCTCGGTTATTTACGCCGTCATCACCGAAGCTACCCTTGAGTTCCTCGGCCTTGGCGATCCGAATACCGTCTCTTGGGGCATCATGTTGTTCAACGCGCAGAACGCTTCGGCGCTGTCAGTTGGCGCGTGGTGGGACCTGCTCTCGCCTTGCTTTGCTCTGGCCGTGCTGGGCCTCAGCTTGGCGCTCATCAACTTCGCCATCGACGAGATCGCCAATCCGCGTCTGCGCACCGGGGGCATGCTGACACGTTGGACCAGAATGGTCCGTCTTGGAGAGGGCAAGCTATGACCTATCCCGTTCTCTCAGTTCGTAACCTCAACATCGACTATATTGGCGCGGACAAGAATTTCAGCGCCGTTAAAGACGTCAGCTTCGACATCGCACCGGGCGAGTTTTTTGGCCTCGCTGGAGAGTCCGGCTGCGGCAAGAGCACGATCGCTTTTGCGATTAGCCGCCTGCATCGCCCCCCGGCCCTGATCCGTAAGGGCAGTGAGATTATCGTTGGCGGCCGCGATGTGCTGCAGCTCAACGACAAGGAGCTGAAAAGCTTCCGTTGGCGCGAAGTGGCCATGGTGTTCCAGAGCGCGATGAACTCGCTCAATCCGGTTTTGACCATCGCAGACCAGTTCTACGATGTGCTGAAAACTCACACCAAGGTCACCCGCGCCGAAGCCCGTGAGCGGGCAGCAGAACTGCTCAAGCTGGTCGACATTTCGCCGGATCGCCTCGACGTTTACCCGCACCAATGTTCGGGCGGCATGCGCCAACGTATTGTTATTGCTATCTGTTTGTCGCTCAATCCAAAGCTGCTGATCATGGATGAGCCAACGACAGCGCTCGACGTGGTGGTGCAGCGCGAAATCCTTCAGCGCATCGACGTACTACGCAAGCGCTTGGGCTTTTCCGTGCTGTTCATCACCCATGATCTGGGGCTGATGGTGCAGGTCAGCGATCGCATTGGCATTATGCTCAGTGGCGAGATGGTCGAATGCAACGACAGCCAGACGATCTATAATTCGCCCCAGCACGACTACACCAAGAAACTCTGGGCCTCGATGCCCAAGCTCCATGGCGAGCAAATCCGCCCGGAGGCATCGGCATGAGCCAGTCACCAGTTCTCGCCCTCGACAATGTCTCAAAAGTCTTCGGTCGGGCCACCAATCCGGTCTATGCCGCACGCTCGGTCAGCTTTGGCCTTCATGCCGGTCGCACCCTCGCCCTGGTGGGCGAAAGCGGCTCCGGCAAGACCACGGCTGCACGCCTCATCATGCGAGAGTATACGCCAGAGGAGGGCCAGTTGATGTTCAATGGTCAGCCGCTCGGCAAGGCCAATACCAAGGCGCTCAAGGACTACAGAGCTTCGGTGCAGATGGTGTTTCAGGACCCATTCTCGTCGCTGAACCCAACGCATACAATTTTCTACCATCTCGAGCGCCCGCTCAAACTGCATCAGAAGCAGCTCAATAAGGCGCAGCGCCACGAGAAGGTCGAAGAGCTGCTGCGTCGCGTCCGCCTCGACCCCGAGCTGGTGATGAAGAAATATCCGCACGAGCTTTCGGGCGGTCAGCGTCAGCGTATTTCGATTGCCCGCGCTTTGGCAGTGAACCCCAAGGTCATCGTTGCCGACGAGCCAACGTCAATGCTCGACGTATCGGTGCGCCTTGGCGTGTTAAACTTGCTTAACGATATGAAAAAGAACGATAATCTCGCTCTTCTCTATATCACACACGACATCGCCACTGCCCGTTTTGTCGCCGAGGACATCATGGTGATGTATGCGGGGCAGATCGTCGAATGGGGCGCAACCGACAGCGTTCTGACCAATCCGCAGCACCCCTATACCCGCCTCTTGTTGGCGGCGGTGCCGGACCCGGATCGACGCTTCGATGCGGCGCAACCGGGTGAGCTAGAACAGATCGAAGACATTCGCCGTCGCTCCGCCCTGCCCCAATCTAATATTCACCAGATTGCCGAGAACCACTTCATCCGCCCAATGGCCGAATAAAATTTAGGAACGCGCGGGGGAAGCCTCGCGCGTTGCTTGGTCGGCGAGGATCGCCGTCAACAAAATACGGATCGGTCAAAGTTACAGCCCTCAGCCACGCCCTACGAATGGCATTGTAGTGGCCATTACGGTCATGGTGAGTACATTTGCGTCTAGGGGCAAATTTGCCATGTAGCTCACGGCCTTAGCGACGTGTTCGACGTCCATTGTTGGCTCAACCATGGTCTGGCCATTCGGCTGTAAAATGCCGGTGGTCATGGCTTTGGTCATGTCGGTCTGGGCGTTGCCAATGTCGATTTGTCCAACCGCAATGTTGAAGGCGCGACCGTCTAGCGAGGAAGCCTTGGTCAGGCCGGAAATCGCATGTTTTGTAGCGGTATAGGGCGAGGAGTTCGGGCGGGGCGTTGTGGCTGAGATGGAGCCATTGTTGATGATCCGGCCGCCCTGTGGGGACTGCGCTTTAAACTGCTTAAAGGCGAACTGCGTGCAGAAAAATGCCCCGTCTAGGTTAGCAGACACGACATTGCGCCACTGTTCTTTTGTCAGATTTTCCAATGGGATAGGTGGCGCGCCCATGCCGGCATTGTTGACCAGAAGATCGAGCCGGCCCCAATGGGTGATGACGGTTTGGAAGGCTGCTTCGACGGCGTCACGGTCGCCGATGTCGACTGGTACGGTGAGAGTCTGCTGGCCACTCGGGTCGAGTTCGTGCGCGGCTTCGTCTAGGACGGTTAAGCGACGACCGAAGAGGGCGACGGAAAAACCATCTGCAAGCAAGGACTTAACGATTGCCTTGCCGATCCCCGTTCCGCCACCAGTGACGATTGCAACCTTGGTCATGACGCCCTCCCGTTTTGACTTATAGCCATATTCCACGGTTCAGGTTTTGTGTCTCTAGTCTTGTAACTCTTGGGCGTTTGAGTGGCATTTGGCTGGCACTTAAGGGCCTGCGGGTAGGCCTTCACTGGGCACTTTGGTGCATTTTCGGGGCCGTGGCGTCGCATTCACATCGTTCCGCCGTTTTAGTGTAACTGATCGCCGCTGAGCGTGGAAAATGAACGGCCCATTTTCAAGAATCCAAGGCGGAATGAAAATCGGCACAACCCGCACTATTGTGTTGTTTGAGGCTGACGGCACACCCAAGGCAGGTTAGTTTTGGCCAACCCAAGTTCATGCTGAGAGTGTATCGTGCTCACTATTGAAACGCCGACCCCCGTTGTCGATCTCGACCGTGTTGATGCCAATCTGACCAAGATGCAGGCTTATGCCGATGCGCACGGGTTGAAACTGCGCCCGCATATTAAGACGCATAAGATCGTACAGCTGGCGAGACGCCAATTGGAGCTCGGCGCTGTCGGCATCACCTGCCAAAAATTGCAGGAAGCGGAAGTGATGGCCGATGCGGGGATCACCGATATTCTGATCTCCTATCCGCAGATCGGGTCGTTTAAAGCAACACGCCTGGCTGAACTGGCAAAGCGCGCGGACATGACCGTCGCCGTTGATAGTGTCGAAGGCATTGCGACGGCCGCTGCTGCTGCCGAGGTCGCGGGAAAGCCGATCAAGATTCTCGTTGAGTTCGATAGCGGCATGAAGCGCACGGGCGTGCAGACCGTGGAACAGGCCACGGCTTTGGCGGTCGCGGTCGCTGCGGAGAAGAACCTTGTTCTCGAAGGTCTCATGACCTACCCGACCACGGAGCAGACCGCGCCCTTCGTGGCAGAGGCTAAAAAGCAATTCGCGGACAAGGGCCTTGAAATTCGCACGGTCTCGAGCGGCGGCACGCCGAGCGCTTTCCAGACCCACAAGAGCGCGGGCGTGACTGAACTGCGCGTCGGTACGTATATTTTCAATGACCGCATGATGATGGAAGCAGGCGCGGCCACGCTTGAAGAGACCGCTTTGCATCTTTACGCGACAGTCGTCAGCCGCCCGACGGAAGACCGCGCTATTATCGATGCTGGTAGCAAGACGTTCACCAGCGACATGGCGGGTGGCAGTGCCAAGGGCCATGGTCTGGTGCTTGGATATCCAGACGCCATCATCGAGCGCATCAGCGAAGAGCACGGCATGCTCGACGTTTCAGCTTGCGCGACAAAACCTGTGGTTGGCGAAGTGCTGGAAATCGTGCCGAACCACGTCTGTCCGGTTGTGAACCTGCATGACCGCCTCACGATTGTGCAAGGCGGCCAGGTGATTGGTGAGTGGAAGGTGGATGCACGAGGGCTGACGCGCTAAGCGTCAGCGACCGCGCAGGACCTCATCCACAAAGCGCAGATTGCCTGCGGTAAGGCCGGCGTCGACAGGAATGGTGACGCCGGTGACACCCGATGCAGCATCGGAAATCAAGAACAGCGCGGCATTGGCCACTTCTGTTGGACTGACCATGCGGCCCAAAGGATAGTGCGGCAACACATTGTCCAGAAGCGTACCATCGGCCGCGAGGCGATGATCCCAGGCCGGGGTGCGAACCGAACCGGGCGCCACGGTATTGGCGCGCACATTCTTCTCGCCATATTCAACAGCAATGCCCTTGGCATAGGCGACAAGGCCTGCCTTGGCCGCCGAGTAAGCCGGGTTGCCGTAATGGCCTAGCGCATTGACCGAGGTGACAAAGACAATGCTGCCCTTGTTCGCCGAGGCCATGGCTTCGGTGATCGGGTCAACCAGCGCATAAGCGCCATTGAGATTGATCGCCATTTCGCTGGCCCAGACATCATCATTGAGATGACCGAAGTGTTCAGCGCGGGTGAAGCCAGCGTTGGCGACCACACCATCGAGTGGGCCGTTGGCTTCCAGATAGGCGGAGATGGCGGCGCGCGTGGCTTTGGCATCGGCCTGATCGAACAGGACCGAACCTGCAATCGGCAGGCCCTCTAGATCTGCGGCGGTGCGGTCGGCACCGATGACCTTGGCACCAGCATCGGCAAAAACCTGCACCAGCGTGCGGCCAATGCCGCCACCAGCGCCAGAAATCAGAACGGTTTTGCCATCAAGGCGAAACGGCGATTGGGACATGGGAGACGTCTCGGTTTAACTTATGGGCCTTTATAGGCGATGCAGTCGATTTCGACTTTGCAGTCGACCATCATGTGGCTCTGAACGGCGGAGCGGGCTGGCGGATGTTCGCCAAAATAGCTCTTGTAAACCGCGTTAAAGCTCCAGAAGTCGCGCGGATCATCGAGCCAGACGCCACACTTGACGACATGCTCAAGCCCGTAGCCAGCTTCTTCGAGGATCGCGATGAGGTTCTTGATGGTCAGATGGGTCTGTTCGACAATCCCATGCCCAACAATTTCGCCATCTTTCATCGACACTTGGCCAGAGACAAAGAGGAAGCCATTGGCTTCAACAGCGCGGGCAAATGGCAAGTTTTGGCCACCAGCGCCTGCTTTCTCGGCTCCATAACGCTTGATCGGCATTCTGCACCTCCAAAACACGGGTTTTATGTAACGGAATTTCGTTATTGAAGGCAGCATAACGGCAATTTCGCATCCGCGGCGATAAAATCGAACTCAGAATGTAAATTTCTTACGTGATCAGCGCAAAAACATGGTGTAGCGTTTGAGGACCTCAGCGCGACCAAAGTTTGGATAGAAAATTGCGCCTCTTCACTGCGGCCCTAGCGACCGAAACAAACACTTTTTCTCCCATCGCCGTCGATAAGCGCGCTTTCGAAGCATCACTTTATGCAAAACCGGGTGAGCATCCGGCGACGCCTACACTGTGCAGCGCACCGATCACTGTTGGCCGTGAAGTGTGCGCGCGCGAAGGCTGGACGCTGATTGAGGGCTCGGCCAGTTGGGCAGACCCGGCTGGCATGGTGGCACGCGCCACCTATGAAGAATTGCGCGACGAAATTCTGGAGCAGATTAAAGCCGCTCTGCCGCTCGACGGTCTGGTGCTTGGCCTGCACGGCGCGATGGTGGCGCAGGGCTATGACGACCCGGAAGGCGATTTCCTCTTCCGTGTGCGCGAAATCGTTGGGCCAGACGTGCTGATCTGCGCCGAGCTTGATCCGCATAGCCACCTCACCGCCAAGCGTGCGGCGCAGGCCAATTTCTTCGTCTACTTCAAAGAATTCCCGCACACTGATTTCGTTGATCGCGCGCGAGACCTTTGGGACATCGCGGTGAAGGCGCTCAAGGGCGAAGTCACGCCCCATATGAGCATTTTCGATTGCCGCATGATCGATGTGTTCCCAACCTCAAAGCAGCCGATGCGCGGCATTGTTGACCGCATGATGGAGATGGAAAAGACCATTCCCGGTCTGCTCTCGCTCTCGGTCGTGCATGGCTTCATGGCAGGCGACGTGCCGGAAATGGGCACCAAGGTTGTCGCCATCACTGACAATAATCCCGCCCTCGGCGCGGAACTGACCGAAAAGATCGGCCGCGAACTGTTCGATCTGCGCGGCACCTTCATGGTCAGCCAGGTGGACGAAAAGACTGCCGTGGCGCAGGCGCTTGCTGCAACGCAGTTTCCAGTGGTGATCGCCGACGTATGGGACAATCCGGGCGGCGGCACTTCGGGCGATGCGACCGTGCTCTTGGAAGAGTTCATGGCGCAGGGCGCAACCGGCCTTGCTGTGGGCACAATCTGGGACCCGATTGCGGTGCAGATTTGTTTTGCAGCGGGCGAAGGGGCAGAAATCCCCCTGCGCTTTGGGGCAAAATCGGCGCCGTTTACAGGCAGTCCTATTGACCGCACGGTGACGGTGAAGAAGCTCGTGCGCAATGCCGAGATGAAGTTCGGCGATAGTTTCGCGCCGTTTGGCGATAGCGTTTGGATCCACTTCGACGGGATCGATGTGATCCTCAACTCGACCCGCGCGCAGAGCTTTGACCCGAGCCTCTATTCGGTGATGGGAATTGACCCAACCAAGCAGAAATATCTGCTGATCAAGTCGACCAACCATTTCTACGACAGTTTTTCGAGAATAGCGTCGCAGATCATCTATTGCTCGGCGGGGAAACCCTATCCGAACAAGCCAGCTGAAACCAACTACCGCAAGGCGCGTAAGGACATTTGGCCAATGGTGGCCAATCCTTGGGCGTAAGCAGCGGTTTTATTGAGTTGAGAAGCGGGGTTTTGGCCCCGCTTTTTTTGTTTTGGGGGGAGTTCGCGGGGATGGGAAGGCCCCCTCACCCGGCCCTCTGGGCCGACCTCTCCCCCAGAGGGAGAGGTGAAGAGGTGTGCTCGCGTGGCGCCGGCATGGGCTGGCTTGGCGGACGATCTGGTTCGTCGCGGGCACGGTCTGGATCACCCGATCAAATCGGGTGATGACGGGGTGGAGGGGCGTGGGAGTATGTGTAGGGGCTAAAGGCCCCCTCACCCGGCCTGCGGCCGACCTCTCCCCCAGAGGGAGAGGTAAGAGGTGTGCTCGCGTGGCGCCGTCGCTGGGTGACTTGGAGGGCGATCTGGTTCGTTGCGATGACGGTCTGGATCACCCGATCAAGTCGGGTGATGACGGAGTGGAGGGTACGAGGAGTTGTGTAGGGGCTGAAGGCCCCCTCACCCGGCCTGCGGCCGACCTCTCCCCCAGAGGGAGAGGTAAGAAAGGGAGAGGTGAGAAAGAGACGGGTAAGGAGCGTTAGTCGCCTAGCGGTTGGGCGTCGTCGCCGTCGCGGTGGATGACCAACTGGTGCTTAATGCGGCGCATGCTGACGACGGCTTGCGGGCCGAGGCGGGCGGCGACGGTCTGGGAGAGAATGTCGAGCACGGCCAGGAAGGAGTAGCGGCTCGGCGTGGGGCGGAGAATGTCCTGATTTTCACGCCAGGTTACAGGCACGAAAATGTCGGCCTGCGCGGCCATGGGGGAATTGGCACGGGTGAGCACTACGCAGGTCGCGCCGTATTCCTTGGCCACCGAGATCGCATTGACCAGCGGCATGTTATTGCCCGAGAGCGAAAAGGCGACGACCACGCTTTCCGCTGGAGCGGAGGCAGCCCGCATCATCTGCATTTGATGGTCAACCGAGGATGCCACCTTAAGACCCAGCCGGAAGAAGCGGGCTTCGGTTTCCGTGGCCAGCATGGAGGACGCGCCTCCGGAGCCAAAGGTCATGACGAAACTGGCCCGTACAATGGCTTCGGCAGCGCTATCGATGGCGTCGAAATCGCAGGTCTCGAAGGTGTCATAAACCGTCGATTGAATGCCGTTGATGACGCCCTGGGCGATTTCGCGCACGCTGGACGGACCAGATGAGGGCGCGAAATAGCGCTGACCGACGAAGCGGGACTGTGCCAGACGGACTTTAAAATCGGCGTAGCTGTCACAGCCGAGGCGGCGGCAGAAACGTGTCACCGTTGGCGGCGACACGTCAGCTTGGGCGGCCAAGTCCACGATGGACATTTTGAGAGCGCCATCGACGTCTGCAAGAACGATATCTGTCAACACGCGCTCTGAGCGTGTGAAACTATCCTTCTCGGTCTGTAGCATTCCCACTAGGTCCAGCATGAACTTACCCCGCTAATGTCGTAGCGGCTTAGTACACAGCCAGACCGTTGGCGTCGAACAGGTGAGCCTGTGCCAAATCGAAGCCCTGTGTAACCTTCTGCCCATCGGCCAGGTTCGGATTGCCTTCGAAGAGGCCGATGAAGTTTTCACCGGCTGGCAGGGTCGAATAGGTAATCGAGTGGATACCGAGCTGTTCGACAATGCTCGGGGTGACTTCGATTTTGAAATCGCCGCCATTGAGCTTGAGGTGTTCAGGACGAATGCCCAGGGTCACCTGCTGGCCAACAATCGCGGTGCTGGTGCGCGGCAGACCGATGGTGCCCAGAGCACCCAGATCGACCTGAGCGGTCGTGCCATCGGCCGAGGTCACCTTGCCGGTGATGAAGTTCATCTTGGGCGAGCCAATGAAGCCAGCCACGAAGAGATTGTCAGGCTTGTGGTACAGCTCGAGAGGGGAGCCGACCTGAGCAATATTGCCGTGATCAAGGACGACGATCTTGTCGGCCATGGTCATGGCTTCAACCTGATCGTGGGTCACGTAGATCATGGTCGAGCCGAGGCGCTTGTGCAGCTCCATAAGCTCGATACGCATTTCCGAACGAAGCGCTGCGTCAAGGTTGGAGAGCGGTTCGTCGAAGAGGAAAATCTTAGGCTGGCGGACGATCGCGCGACCGATCGCAACGCGCTGGCGCTGACCACCAGACAACTGGCCCGGACGGTGCTGCAAACGGCTTTCCAGCTGGAGCACCTTGGCGGCGGCGGCGATGCGCTTGTCGACTTCGGCCTGCGGCAGTTTTTCAACGCGCAGCGGGAAGGCGATGTTTTCATACACCGACATATGCGGGTAGAGCGCATAGGACTGGAACACCATGGCAATGCCACGCTGAACCGGGGGAAGATCGTTGACGGGCTTACCGCCAATTTCGATGGAGCCCGAGGTGACGTCCTCTAGGCCCGCAATCATGCGGAGGAGCGTGGACTTGCCGCAACCAGATGGGCCGACGAAGACCACGAATTCGCCTTCGGCGACGTCCAGATCAATGCCTTTAATGATGCGTGCTTCATTAAAGGACTTTTCGAGGTTTTTGAGGCTCAACTGCGACATGGTTGTCGGCTCCCGACGGCATTATTCTCTCTTGGGTGCCGCCGCCCCGGTTGGCAGGGCGGCGACTAGGTCGGACAGACCTTACTTGTACTGCTCGAGTTCGCCGGCAGCCTTTTCGAGGGCCGCAGCTGGCTCAGCAGCGCCGGTGACAACCGACTGAACCAATTCGATCATGACGTTCTGCAGGCCGATGTAGTCAGCAAACAGAGGCTCTGGACCACCAAACTCGATACCGTCGAGGAATGGCTTCCAGTATGGCTTGGCAGCAACCATTTCGTCGGTCTGTGGCTGGAGTGGACGCAGTGGGGTCAGACCCTGAGCCATTTCAGCTGCGAACTGGCGTTCACCGTCGGTGAGGAACTTGGCAAGGCTGATAGCCTGTTCTTCAACACCGGTGCCCTTGAAGATTGCAAGAGCGTCGGTGATCAGGAGCGTGCCTGGACCCTGTGCGTCTGGACCACGTGGAAGGTCAGCAACACCCCAGTTCATGCCAGCTTCGGTCGCCAGGTTTGCAGCACCTGGGGACGCTTCGATCATGGCAACGCCACCATCGAGCCAGATCGCGCGAACTTCGTTCTGTTCGTAAGCGGTTGGGCCTTCTTCCGAGTAAGGAACGATTGCCTTGATCGCTTCGAGAGCGGCCAGAACCTGTGGCGAGTTCAGGGTGATGTTGCCTTCAGCATCGATCACCGAACCATTGTTGGTGTAAACCCAGTGCAAGAACTGGTGCATGGTGTTGTCGAAGGTCTTGGCGACCAGACCATAGCCAGCAGCGTCGGTCTTTTCGGTGATCTGCTTAGCGAAAGCGATCTTTTCTTCCCAAGTCTTCGGTGGGGTTTCTGGATCGAGGCCAGCTGCGGTGAACAGGTCCTTGTTCCAGTAGAAAGCCTTGGTCGAGAACGCGACTGGAACGCCCCACTGGGTGCCGTCGAAGGTTACGGTGTCCGGTACGTAGTTGTAGTAGGACGCCTTTTCTTCTTCAGTCATTGGGACTTCGACGATGAGGTCGTTGTCAGCAAACTGCTTGAGAGCGCGCGAACCGACGTAAGCCATAGCAACTGGGGTACCAGCAGCAGCAAGCGTGGTTACCTTGTCCTGGCACTGGCCCCAGCCAACGATTTCCGGAACGATTTTGAAGCCTGGGTTGGCAGCTTCCCACTCAGCAAAGCTTTCAGCATAGCCTTCAGTGAGTTCGTCACCGCAGTTGATGAAAGTGATTTCTTTGTCCTGCGCATAGGCAGCGGGTGTGGCAACGGCCACAGCCAGCAGGGATGCAGCAAGCAAACCAGATGTCTTCAGCATATTAGTCTCCCTTAAAAATGGGCCCCTTCGCCCATAGTTACTGTTTCACGGCACCAGCTGTGAGGCCGGCGACGAGATATCGCTGCAGGAACACGATGACGATCATGACCGGCAGAATTCCGATGAAGGACGCAGCCATCAACTCGTTCCAGATGACTTCCTGCTTGCCGAAGAAGGCGAAGAGGCCAACTGGCAGCGGCATGAATTCGGTCTTGGAGTTGAAGGTCAGCGCGAAGATGAACTGCTGCGCATAAGCACCGATGAAGGTCATGATGGCGACCACAACAATGCCCGGCATAGCCAATGGCAGGATGACACGGCGCAGGGTGTAGAGACGGCTTGCGCCATCGACCCATGCGGCTTCGTCCAGCTCCTTGGGAATGCGCATCATATAGGTACGCAGCAGCCAGATGGAGGACGGGATGAGGAAGGCCGCACCCGGCACAATCATCGCCCAGTAAGTGTTCAGCAGGCCCAGGCCGCGCATCAGACGGAACAGCGGGATGAGCAGAACTGCACCCGAGAACATGTTCACGGCCAAGAACGCACCCAGCATCATTGCCGACCCGGTGAACGGGAAGCGGGCGAAGGCATAGGCCGCAGGCACCACCACCGCGATCACCACAATGGTGACGACTGTGGAGATGAAGAACGAATTGAAGATGTGCATGCCTAGGGCCGGCACAGACTTCCACATGGTGAAGTAGGCGTCGAACGAGCCGTTCTTCGGGATGAAGCTATACGGCGTCGAGAACAGCTGCGAGAGCGGCTTGAGCGAGACAAGGAACCCTTCAATGAAGGGCGCCAGGACGAAGAACAAGAACACGGCAATACCAGCGTAGAGCGACGCGATCTCGTACCATTTGTAGCGGTCGATCATCGGCTTTGAAGAGCGAAGTTTTACACGCTTTGGCTTGACGGTTGCAGGGCTGTCGACAGCCGCGACTTCGGTGGTGCGAGCGACGTCACTCATTTGGCTTCTCCCTGCTGGAGCTTACGAACGGCACGGAAGTAGACGAGGCAGAAGGCAATCACGAAGATAGAGATCACCACAGCACGCGCTGCGCCTTCGCCGTATTTGCGGCTACCAATTGCAGTCTTGTAGGTGTCGATGATCATTGTGGTCGTCGAGTTGGACGGACCGCCCTGCGTCAAGATCCAGATGATGTCGAACGAATTGAAGGTTGCGATCAGCGACAGCAAGCTCATGGTGATGATCGCAGGGATCATCATTGGAACGGTGATGCGGCGGAAGCGGTAGAAGCGCCCTGCCCCGTCGGTCCACGCGGCCTCATAGAGGTCCTTCGGGATCGACTGCATTGCCGCGAGGAAATAGATGGTGACCATCGGCACACCGATCCAAACGTCGGTGACGATTGTTGCCCAGAATGCTGTGTCGCCGTAAGCGAGGAAGGCAATCGGACCATTGGTCAGGCCGAAGTTCTGCAGCAGACCGGAGATCATGCCGAACTGGCCGTTATACATCCAACCCCACATAAAGATGCCGATCGACATGGGCACAACCCAAGGCGGCATGGTGAGGATACGGAATAAGGTCTGGCCCGGGATGGCGGCGTTCAAAAGTACCGCGCCAAACATGCCGACGATCATCTTGATGGACACCGAGAAGAAGGTCCAGATGAAGGTACGAATGATGACTTCAGTGAAATTGCCCGCACCAAAGATGCGCTGGTAGTTGGCCCAGCCGACCCAATCATAACTCGCCTTCAACGATGCGTTCGTGAAGGAAAGGACGATCGTGTCTACCAGCGGGTAAGCCACGATCGTTAAAATGTAGATCAACGCCGGGGCCAGCAGTGCCAGAGCGAAGAGGGTTGCGCTACGGGTACTGGTCATATGGCGTTCTCCTTACGCGTCGTTGCCGAGAGCGGCGTCGAAACGACGCCAGATCGGGGCCATATCGACCACGGTTTTAGTATTCATCGCTTCGTCCATGCACAAAGCGACCAAGCCTGCTTCAAGAGCGTCAGTTACCGAAACCGGGAGCGGCGCGCCTTCCAAGCAATGCTTGAGAATGTCTACTGCCATCTGCTCATCGGCACCGTAGTGCGAGGAGAGGTCAGAGACGATGTATTCCTTGTCGATGAGGCGCTCAGAGGTGCGCGCATCGGTGACCTGGAAGTAATTGCGGACGAAATCACCTTCAGCCATGCCCTTAGCGCCGATGACGGCGAAATGACGGAAGTCATGGGGCACGTTGAGGTTGGTGTGGAAGCTCAGGGCCGCGCCATTTTCATACTGAACCATGGCGGTCTGATAGTCGATGAGATCACCATCAGTATCGAAAACACTGTCGCCAGCTTCCCAGCCGGAAGGCTTGCGGTAGTAGACCTCAAGATCGTTGATACCAGCGTTCTGCGGAGCGTTTTCCGGGGTGAAGCTGCGACGGCCACCAAAGCTGGAGACGTAGCGCGCACGGCACCCCATGACGCCATTATAGAGATCAATGTCATGGCAGCATTTTTCGAGCATGAAGCCGCCAGCATATTTGCCGTGACGACGCCAATCGCGCATGAAGAAGCCACCGTGATAGGGCGGAATATGTTCGGACGCTTCGATGGACGCAATATTGCCCAGCTGGCCTTCGGCCTGCGCACGGCGGAGGTCGACATAAAGGGGCGCATAGCGCAGCACCAGACCAACCATGACATTGTCTGAGCCGTACTGAGCAATCAGCTCGGCCAGCGCCATCGTGTCTTCGACCGAGGTCACCACTGGCTTTTCAGAGAAAATTTTCATTCCGCGCTCGAGACCGATGCGGATGTAGTCGAGATGGGTGTGATTGGGCGAACCAATCATCAGCAGGTCCAGATTGCCCTGATCGATCAGGTCTTCGATGCTGTCGTAGGCCTGGCCGACGTTGACGCCATGTTCTTGTGTATAGGGAAGGCCCGCAGGAGCAGGGTCCACATATCCGACGATCTCAAATTCGGACGAAGCCAGAGTGAATACTCTGGAGAGATAACCCAGCCGATAACCGAGGCCGACGATACCTACGCGCATACTTTGAATTCCCTACCCTGATCGTTCTCCGGTCAGCCCCTCAGCCCACCAGATTTGTGTAAACGATTTTCAAGACTAGTCAGCGAGGGTAAGGATTGTCAACTGGGTTTACGGTTAAAAATAATACCAATCTGAACCGCCCGGTATTCCGCCAGTTGTGCTTGTATAACTGCAACTTAGCCTAAGAATTAGGCGCGTTGCTCACACAATCCTTGTAGACAAGAAACAAATGCGGAGGCACAGTCATGCGATTGGCATCATCCTAACCCTTTCAGAGGGAATAGGTATCCTGTCGATGACTGAAAATTTTTAACAGAGAAGACGCACGTCCCTCAACCGCTATGGCAAGAGTATAATGTCCCTGTCGCAGAACCCATTTCCCAACGATCCTGATCGCAGTGCAATCTGGACCATGCTGGTTCCGCGCGATATCGAGGCCTATGTTAAGGCCGATTGGTCGATGGTGGAAGACGACTTCGTCACCACTGATTTCTTCGGCGTCAACGGGAATGGCAAGGACAATCCAGACGGCTGGACGATCAGCTATCCGACCCTTGAGCTTTATCGTGATGAATGGCTTCGGCAGGCGCGCGAAGGTCAGTCGGTTGTTTATGCCGAAGACCAAGAAGCCGGTATTCACCGCGCCACCAGCCTGACTGAAATTGAAATCAGCGGCGAGCGGGCGATCGCACACAAGAAGTTTGATGGCGAGATCAAGCGCGCCGATGGTGAGGTTGATCGCCTTAATTGGCAGACCGTCTATTTCTGCCGCAAAGTCGAAGGCCAGTGGAAGCTCACAGGTTTTGTTGGCTACCTGCCCTATCCAATGGGCAAGCCGGTTTAATCAGCGCACTCCAATCGTTCCGCTCGGCGCTCACGGCATGAGCGCGGGACGCCGAGCCACTGAAAGTAAACCACACACAATTGTTCGGCATCGCCTTTTGCCCTGCCGTTCTTCATCATCAGCCTCATTCTGACGAGGCGCTTTGAGAAGCGCTCGACAGTGCATTCTACCTAAGGGAGGAAAAGCCATGCGTATTGCTGTTGCGGGCCTGCACATCGAATGCAGCACTTATAATCCGGTTCTGAACCGGCAGGCCGACTTCCGCACGCTGCAGGGCCCGGCCATGCTCAAGGACATCTATTTTGATTTCCTGACGCATTTCCCGGCTGAGTTCGTCACCATTTTCCACGCCCGCGCCATTGCTGGCGGCCCTGTCGCCCGCGACACCTATGAAACATGGAAGACCGAAATCCTTGAGGGGATTAAGGCTGCGGTGCCCGTCGACGGCGTTTACCTGCCAATGCATGGAGCGATGTTCGTTGAGGGCATGTTCGACGCCGAAGGCGATTTCATCGCCGCAGTGCGTGAGGTGGTCGGGCCGGATGTGCTGATTTCCGCAAGCTATGATTTGCATGGCAATGTCAGCCAGAAAATCATCGACAATCTCGACATGTTTTCGACCTATCGCACCGCCCCACATATCGACGTACAGGACACGATGCGCCGGGCTGTGACCATGCTGGTGCGGGCGCTGCGGACGGGCGTAAAGCCTGTGCTGGGTTGGGTGAAGGTTCCGGTGCTCCTGCCAGGCGAACGCACCTCAACGCAGGATGAGCCTGCGCGCACCTTCTACACCACTATCCACGAGACCGAAGAGCCGATGGGCATTTGGGATGCGTCGTTCCAAGTGGGCTATGTGTGGGCGGACGAGCCGCGTTCGACCGCTTGTGCGATTGTGACGGGCACGGATAAGGCGGTGCTGGAAGTCGCAGCGAAATCGCTGGCGCAGAAATACTGGGACCTGCGCGAGGAGTTTGTGTTTGGCATGGAGGTGGGCTCGATCGAAGAGTGCGTCGCCAAGGCCATTGCGAGCCCCACCGCGCCAGTTGTTCTGGCAGAATCGGGCGACAACCCAACCGGGGGTGGCGTATCGGATCGTGCCGAGGTTTTGGCTGAGTTGATCAAGCAGAATGCTCAGGGCGTGGTGTTTGCGGGGATTACCGACAAGGCCGCGACCGAGGCAGCTTATGCGGCAGGTGTCGGGGCCAAGGTCCAGCTGCACATCGGCGCGAGCCTTGATCCGGCGAGTACGCCAGTCGATGCGGAAGCGGTTGTGAAATTCTTGCTGGAAACCGACGATGCCAAACTGCGCGAAGCTGTGGTGACCATCGGTGGGATCGATCTGGTACTCAGCATTCGCCGTCGCCCGTTCCACAACATCATCGACTTCACCAAGCTTGGGCTTGATCCGAAGTCGGCCAAGATTGTGGTGGTGAAGTCGGGCTATCTGTCGCCGGAGCTGGGCCCCGTCGCCAATCCGGGGATTATGGCGCTGTCGCCCGGCGTGGTCGACCAGTTTGTGGAACGCACCGAGCGCAATCATACGCCGCGCCCGACCTATCCGTTCGACAAGAATTTCGACTATACGCCAGAAATGAAGTGGTCTCAGCGCGCTCTTTAGTGCGCTGAGAGGACGGCTCGAAGTTCGAGCACTTTATCGCGGGAGGTGACGCGGCGGTTGGGGCTGACAAAGCCCAAGCGCTTCGCGCCTTCCGTGTCCTCTGCCGGAGCGCGCTCCGAGCACGAGGCGTGGACAACCGACACCGGCACACGATTGAGAATGCGACGGGCATTGACCGAGGACACGCCTGAACCCGGCATAATGGTGATCCGCCCCTTGGCGGCTTCGTGCATTTTGGCGATGTCTTCAATGCCAGCCTCAGCGGAAAGCTGACGCCCTGACGTCAAAATCGTATCGAAGCCGAGCGCAATGGCCTGTTCGACGGCTTCTTCAACATCAGGCACGAGATCGACGCAGCGATGCAGTGTGCGAGGCGTGTCGCCCGCCATCTGGCAGAGGATTTCGAGGCGGCGCATATCGAGCGCGCCACTGGGCAGGCTGGCGCCCAAGACAACGCCGAGATGATTGGTCCGGGCGGTTTCGATATCGCTGATCATAATGGCCAGCTCGTAATCGTCGAAGACGAAGTCTCCGGCGCGGGGACGCACCATCATGCGGACGGGGATCGGCGTGCTCGATGCCAGTTTCGCCAAGCCAGCAAAAGGCGTGAGCCCGCCATATTCGAGCGACGAGCAGAGCTCGATGCGGTCAGCGCCGCCTTCGACTGCCGCTTGAATGCCCGAGAGGCTATCAACGCAAACTTCTAGCAAGGTCATACCACGCCCTCCGAATAGGCCAAGCTTGCAGCGCCGATGAGGCCTGCATCGACAGTCAGTTGGGCTGGAACGATGAGTGGTCGGTCAAGCTTGCGCAGAATGCGCGGGCGAACGGCGGCGTCAAGCGCTGCCACTAGCTCGGGACTATTCCCTAGGCCACCGCCGACGGGGATAATGTCGGGGCCAAGCACGTTCACCAGCAAGGCGAGCGGGGCCGCAAGGAGCTCGGTGTAAAGCGTCATGGTCTGGGTTGATTGAGTATCGCCCTGCCCCCATGCGGAGACAATGTCGAGGCTCGAGAGCGTTTGGCCATGGATTTGGGCATGAAGGCGCTCCAAACCGCGGGCGCCGCCGATGGTGTCGGTGCAGCCAAGCTGGCCACAACCGCACGCCATATGCGCAATTTTGTGCGGCCAGGCCTGGGTTTCAGTTTGGACAATGGTGGCGTGGCCCCATTCGCCAGAGAACCCGCCAGCACCGCGAATGAGACGTCCATCGGCAATAATGCCGCCACCGACGCCGGTGCCGAGAATGACGCCGAAGACGACGTTAAACCCCTTGCCCGCGCCCGCATGGGCTTCGGCCAAGGCGAAACAATCTGCATCATTGCCGACGATGACGGGGCGAGAGAGCTTGGCACTGAGATCTGGCCCGAGGGCACGACCGTTGATGCACGGGATATTGGCAACCGTGGCGACATTGGTTGCCGGGTCAACGACGCCAGCAATGGAAATGGCGATGGCCGCCCCTGCAGGTGCGCCGCCTTGGGCGATGAGTGCCGCGATGGCATCGGCAAAGGCGTCAAAGTCGTGCGCTGGTGTGGCGACGCGACCGAGCGAGACAATATCTGTCGCACTGTGGGCAACTGCGGCCTTAATCGTGGTGCCGCCAATATCGAAACAGGTGATCATGAGAGGCTGGCGACTTCCCTATAAGGCACGGCCGATGCTTACGGCGTGTGACATGGGTTTGCCTGCGCCGCAAGAGTCCGCAGCGTAATCCAGACCACCGCGGCGTCCGGCACCCCATATTCGATCACAAACACAGCTGCGACGGATGGTTGTGCACTGTCATGGTAACGTCACCAAAGCTTCAAGGAAGCGTCAAGCAGCATCGTTAGAGGAGCCATGCCCGCAGAAAACGTCGGCGGGTACGACACCAAATTCGGTGAGCTGAAACGGAAAAATCCGCAGCTCAAATGTCGTTCACGAAATCCAGTCTGGCGGGACTTGGGTCGATGCTGACCTGTCCTATGGGAGACAGAAGATGAAGACGATGAACCGCGCGGCACTTGCCGCTATCACCCTTGCCCTGAGCACCTCGGTTGCCTTTGCGCAGACCGAACTCAACTGGTGGCACTCCATGGGTGGCGAACTGGGCGAACGCGTGGAAGCGCTTGCTGCAGACTTCAACGCCAGCCAGAGCGAATTTAAGGTCGTTCCGTCCTATCGTGGCGAATACGAAGAATCCATGATCAGCACCATCGCCGCCTTCCGCGCTGGCGAGCAGCCGCATCTGGTGCAGGTTTACGAAGTTGGCACTGGCACCATGATGGCTGCCAAGGGCGCTGTTCTGCCCGTTTACGAACTGATGGCAGCACATGGCTCGAACTTCGATCCATCGGCATTCTTGCCAGTCGTGACCGGCTATTACACCGACACCGAAGGCAATATGCTTTCGATGCCGTTCAACTCCTCCACCCCAATTCTCTATTACAACAAGACCGCTTTCGAGAAGGCAGGGCTTGATCCAAACGTCGCGCCAAAGACCTGGGCCGATATCGAAAACTTCGGCAAGAAGATCGTTGAATCGGGCGCTGCCACGTGCGGTACGGCCATCAGCTATTCGGCCACCTGGATCGGCACCGAAAACCTCTCGTCGCTGCACAACGTGCCATACGGCTCGCTGGAAAACGGCTTTGGTGGTCTCGGCACCGAACTGACCTTTAACCACGACCTCTCCGTTCGCCTCTGGGAAAAGCTGGCTGAATGGCAGAAGACCGGCATCTACCAGTACGGTGGTACCAGCGGCGGTTCGGACAATGCGCCACGCTTCTACGCTGGCGAATGTGCGATCTTCATGGGTTCCTCGGCCTCCCGCGCTGGCGTTCTCGCCAATGCCAAGGACTTTGAAGTTGGCTTCGGCATGCTGCCATACTTTGACGACGTCGACGGCGCACCGCAGAACTCCATCATTGGTGGCGCAACTCTGTGGACCCTAGCTGGCCACGAAGACGCTGAATACAAGGGCGTAGCGCAGTTCCTGAACTACCTCTCTTCGGCTGAAGTTCAGGCCAAGTTCCACCAGGAAACGGGTTACCTGCCTGTTACTCAGGCCGCTTATGAGCTGACCAAGAGCCAGGGCTATTACGACGCAAACCCAGGTTCGGACATCGCTATCCAGCAGATCAACCTCAACCCACCGACTGAAAACTCGAAGGGCGTTCGCTTCGGCAACATGCCGCAGATCCGTACCGTGATCGACGAAGAGTTCCAGGCCGTTCTCAATGGCTCGAAGTCTGCCAAGGAAGCGCTTGATAGCGCCGTTGCCCGCGGCAACGACATCCTTCGCGAATTTGAATCTGCCAATCAGTAAGCAGTCTTAATCCGGAAGGGCCGGCGAAAACCGGCCCTTTCTTTGTTTTGCGGATACGGCGGACGATGGAAACAAAACGTACGACATTCCCGAATAAGGGCCTGCCATTCTTACTGGTCGCCCCACAGTTGATCATCACGCTAGTGTTCTTCATCTGGCCGGCGGCACAGGCCGTCAAATCTTCTTTCGAACGCGCTGACCCATTTGGGCTTTCGACCAAGTTCGTCGGTTTAGCGCATTATGCGCGCCTCTTTAGCGACCCGCTCTATCTGGCCTCTATCGGCCGCACGGCGCTGTTTGCAGCATCGGTTACAGCCATTTCGATGGGCTTTGCGCTGATCCTGGCCGTTGCCGTCAGCCGCGTTATCCGTTCGGCACAGACCTACACCACGCTGCTGGTCTGGCCCTATGCTGTGGCCCCCGTGGTTGCGGGCATTCTGTGGTGGTTCCTGTTCAACAACGCCACCGGCATTCTTCCCTATTTCATGCGCTATGTGGGGATTGATTGGGATTCTGCACTCAATGGCGATCACGCCATGACCTTGGTGATCATCGCTGCCAGCTGGAAGCAGATTTCCTACAATTTCCTGTTCTTCGTGGCTGGCATGCAGTCGGTTCCACACGCGCTTACCGAAGCTGCGGCGATTGATGGTGCGAGCCCATGGAAGCGGTTCTGGACCATTATCTTCCCGCTGCTCTCGCCGACCACGTTCTTCCTCTTCATCGTCAACATCAACTACGTGATGTTCGACACTTTCGCGATCATCGCGTCGACCACTGAAGGCGGGCCAAACCAGGCCACCAACACGCTGGTCTACAAAGTATACGCCGACGGCTTCATCGGTCTCAACCTGGGCTCCTCTTCTGCGCAGTCCGTGGTCCTGATGCTCTTCGTTATTGTCCTCACCTTCGTGCAGTTCCGCTACGTGGAACGCCGCGTGCAGTACTAAGGCCCACTCATGGTCGAGAACCGTCCATTTCTCACCATCCTCACGCACCTCGTTTTGGTGCTGGGGGTGCTGATCATCGCCTTTCCTGTCTATGTCGCGCTCATGGCGTCGACCCACGACGAGGCCACGCTAAACATGGCAGCGCCTTTGCTGCCAGGCGGGCATTTGTGGGATAATCTGGTCACTGTCTGGACCTATGATCCACCGGGCCTGCCGCCATTCTGGACTATGGTCTGGAACTCCACGATGATGGCTTTCATCATCATGGTGGGCAAGGTGGTGATCTCGATCATCTCCGCCTATGCCATCGTCTACTTCAAGTTCCCCTTCCGCGTTCTGGCCTTCTGGCTGATCTTCGTCACGCTGATGTTACCGGTCGAAGTGCGCATCATTCCGACCTATGAAGTGGTGGCAAACCTTGGCTTGCTCAACAGCTACGCTGGCCTGACCATTCCCCTGATCGCGTCGGCAACCGCGACCTTCCTGTTCCGTCAGTTCTTCATGACGGTGCCTGACGAATTGATGGAAGCTGCACGCGTTGATGGCGCAGGGCCGATCAAGTTCTTCATCGATATTCTGCTGCCGCTCTCGCGCACCAATATCGCAGCGCTCTGCATCATCCTCTTCATCTACGGCTGGGTGCAGTATCTTTGGCCCCTGCTCGTCACCACACGCGAAGAGCATTTCACCCTGATGATGGGCGTTAAACAAATGGCTGGGGCGCAGGAAGTCGACCCACAGTGGAACCTCATCATCACCGCGGCCGTGCTGGCCATGCTTCCCCCCGTCCTCATTGTTATCTTCATGCAGCGCCTGTTCGTTAAGGGCCTCGTGGACACGGAGAAATAATCGAAATGGCTGGTATTGAGCTCAAAGAAGTTCGTAAGGTCTATCCGGGCAATGTCGCCGCAATCCACGGCGTCGATCTCTCGATCAAAGACGGCGAGATGGTTGTTCTCGTCGGCCCATCAGGGTGCGGAAAGTCCACTCTCTTGCGCATGATCGCAGGTCTTGAAGGCATCACCTCAGGTACCATCTCGATTGATAATCAGGTGGTGAACCAGAAAGAGCCCGCCGAGCGCGACATCGCTATGGTGTTCCAGAATTACGCGCTCTATCCGCATATGAGTGTGCGTCAGAACCTCGAATACGGCCTCAAGAACCGCAAAACCCCGAGTGACGAAATCGACCGTCGCGTGGCCGAGGCAGCACGCATTCTGGAAATCACGCCGTTCCTTGATCGCAAGCCGCGTCAACTTTCGGGCGGTCAGCGCCAGCGCGTCGCCATGGGCCGCGCCATCGTGCGCCAGCCTAAGGCGTTTCTGTTTGACGAACCGCTGTCGAACCTTGACGCCAAGCTGCGCGGTCAGATGCGCATTGAAATCCGCCGCCTGCAGCGTTCGCTCAAAACCACCAGCGTCTATGTCACCCACGATCAGCTCGAAGCGATGACCCTCGCAGACCAGCTGGTGGTGATGAACGGTGGCCGGATCGAACAGGTGGGCACGCCGACAGCGATCTATGATCGTCCGGCTTCGCTGTTTGTTGCCAGCTTTATCGGCTCTCCGCCGATGAATCTGATCTCAACGAGCGCGCTGAACTCGTTCTCGGCGCTGCGTGCCTTCCCTGAGGGGACGGACATTTTGGGCATTCGCCCCGATGTCTTGACGCTCGAACGCCCGACTGAGGCGCATTTGAGTTTTGACGTGGTCGCTGAGCTGATGGAGCCCATTGGCGGCGAAAGCCATTTGCACCTCAAACTCAAGCACTCTGAGCAGTCGATCATTCTCACAATTGCAGGCCGTCCGGCTATCGCCGAGGGTACGAGCATGACCGTGTTCGCCCGCACCGCCGATATTCACCCCTATAGCTCTGCCACAGGTCGCCGTACCGACGACGCACCAGCCACGCAGACGCAGTCGTCCCATTCCGCTCAAGTTGAGATTGCCTAATGACCAATACGCTTCCAACCGGCCCCATTCGCGAAGAAGTTCAGGCCCACCGCGGCTCGTCGGCACTCGCGCCGGAAAACACCATCGCGGCCTTTCGTCGTGCCGCAGAAGATGGGGCGAAGTGGGTTGAACTCGACGCCGCCCTCAATGCCGACGGCACGCTGATCGTCATCCACGACGATACTGTCGATCGCACGACCAATGGCACCGGAAATCTCGGTGCCCTAAGCACTGCAGACATCGAAACCCTCGATGGTGGCAGCTGGTTTGGGGCTGAGTTCGCGGGCGAAAAGATCCCGACGCTGGATGAGGTGATCGTGGCGCTGGGTGAGTTTGGTCTCAACATCAATGTCGAGATCAAGCAGCACCCGCATCACCAATCGGTGGAGCAGCTCACCTCGGCTGTTGCCGCAGCGCTCGCTAAGCGTCCGGCACACATGCAGATCATGATCTCGAGCTTTGATCCTGATTGCCTCAAGGGCATGCATAAGCTGATGCCAGAACTGGAACTGGCCATGCTCTGGGGCCGCATTCCGGATGATTGGGAAGCGCTGCTCGCCGCTATTCCGGCGACCACCATCCATGCCCATTTCAAGGGGCTCAGCATTGGGCTCTTGGAACAGACCTCGGCCAAGGGCATCAAGGTTCGTGCCTGGACGAGCAATGACACGGTGGAGCTTGCCAGTTTCTGGCGCGCGGGCCTTACCGGGGTGATCACCGACGATCCGCGGATCTATCTCAAGTAAACAAAAAGGGCGGGTGTTGCGACACTCGCCCTTTTTGTTTGATCTCGACGCGCTCTTAGGAGAGCACGAGGACGACGGCTGCTGCTGCGCTCAGCGCATAGGCCTTGGCCACCACGTCTGGGGTGAAGTGGCCTTCGACGTTGAGCATGTTGAGCGTGCCGATAGTGGTACCAGCGACAACGATCGGCAGGTTCAGCATGGACTTGGCGTTACGCGCGAACAGGGCCTCGTGCTCAGGGAGCAAAGACGCCACTTCGTCAGCAGAATTGAGCACCAGCGCTTCGCGCTTTTCAATCAGGGTCTGCTCCCAAATGCTATCGCCGATCTCATCGACACCTGGCGCTGGATAGAGGTCCTGCGTGTCGGAATAGGCGCGGTACATCAGCCCTTCTTCGTGGTCCAAGGCCAGAATGGTGAAGATGGTGGTGCCGACCAAAGTGTTGGCAAGCGCATGGAGCGCAGCATAGGCCACTTCCGGCTGGTTTTCAGGCTCCGCCATGGCAGCGGCGAAAATGGCGTGGGGATCGGTCATGGTGGTCAAGGGAGTGTCTTTCAGAATATGCGCCAGAGCGCAGGTGGCTTTGCCGGATCGCTCTGGCAAAGCCTTTGTCTTTGAACGGGGTTTAGCCCGTAGTCGTCACCGAGGACAAGATTAGCGAGCGGTAATAAGCGGGTAGGACTGCTTGACGGTGAGCGCAACGGCGGCTGCAACACCGGCTTTGAGCAGATCGCCAGGCACGTAAATGGCCATCGCCATCAGCGCCTTATCGAGGCCAATGCCAGCCACTGCGGCCATCCACGGCGTGCCGATTGCATAGCTGAGGACAACGCCGCCGAGCACGCAGAACACGAATAAGTTGAGGAAATTGAGCTTGCCCCAAGCGCGTTCGGTGAGGAAGCCAATGAGGAAGGCGACCGGGATCCAGCTGAGGAAGAAGCCACCCGTTGGGCTGGCCAAGACGCCCAAGCCACCGCGACCACCCGAAAGCAGTGGCAGGCCGATACAGACCAGAACTGTGAACAGCACCAGAGACAGCGCGCCCCGCTTGGCGCCCAGAATAGAGCCCGCCAGCATGGCCCCCATGGCCTGCGCCGTGATCGGCACGCCGATGGGCAAAGCAATGGGCGGAATGATGCCAAGGGCAGCAACGATTGCGGCAAAGAGGGCGATATAGGCGAGATCTCGAGTGTTCATGGTCTTCCTATGGCTTGGGAGGGGGCCGCAGGCGCGAAAACAGATCTTTCGGGCTCTTGGCATCGTCCGGATCAAATGACCGGGCTTCAATGGCGTCACCGATCTCGGTTGCCATTTTGAGGGTCCGAACCAGAAGCGGCACGACAAGCGCAAGCACATTGCGCTCAAGGCCGCGGGCGCGTTGGGCTTCGCGCACCTCTTCGAGTTGTTCGGCAATCAGGGGAATGAAACGCAGGGCCAGCGAAATGGTCAGGCCAATCTTGGTGGGACTAATGCCCAGATAGGCGAGCGGGCGCACGGCCAAGCTTATGGCCTCGATCATGGCGCTGACTTTTGTGGTGATCGACACGAGCGCGGCGAGCAAAACGAGCGCCGACAAGCGCAAGGCGACCGAGAGCGCCGACACCGGCTCAACGGTGAACCATTGGACGGCGAGCAGAATAAGGATGATCGGCAGGACGGGACGGATTTGCTGCCAGGCCAGGTTTAAATCGAGCCTGGCGAGACGGAACAGAAGCAGCGCTGTGACCACAGCCGCGAGCTGGAGCCAGATGTTGGGTGTGAGCACCAAAGCGGTGCTGACAAGGGCCAGCGCGAGGAGTTTTACGCCGGGCGGGAGCGCATGAAGGGGGGATTGCTGATGGACGTAGACGCCAACGCTCACGCCATCATCTCCTCGTAGCGCGGGATGATCTCACGCGGGGTGCCGTCAAGTACCACCCTGCCCGCTTCAAAGGCGATCATGCGATCAAAATCGGCCAGAAGATCGAGATCATGCGAGACGACGATGGTTTGCTGGGGCAGCTCGGCGATGAAACGCGAGATGAGGCGTTTGTTGCGCAGATCGAGCGCTGTGGTCGGTTCGTCAAAGACGATGATCTCGGGCTCCATGATCAGCACAGAGGCAATGGCGAGCATTTGCTTTTGTCCGCCACTGAGCAAATGCGCTGAGCGATTGCGCAGTTCGCCCAAGCCATATCGATCGAGCGCAGCATCGACGCGCGCTGTGACCTCATCCTTGGGCAGCTTGAGGTTTTTCAAGCCGAAGGCGAGATCTTCCTCCACCATGGGAAAGACGATCTGATTGTCGGGATTTTGGAAGACGAAGCCGACGCGGCGGCGTATGGCTTTGCTGTCTTTGGCCGTCGATAGACCGTCGAGTGTGACGGTGCCGTCTGTGGGGACAACGAGGCCATTGAGCAGACGTGAGAAAGTGCTTTTGCCCGACCCGTTGCTGCCAACGATGGCGATGCGCTTTTCCGATAAAGTAAGGTTCACATCCGACAGCACGGCGACGTCGCCAAAGCGGTGTGAGACCGAGCGCAATTCGATCAATCTCGTTCCTCGACTAACCGCGCCTTCAGTGCGCGGCCATAGGAATAGGCGGGATGGTGTGCAGTAATCAAGCCGAGGGGAGGCTTTTAACAGACTGCGCCAACAGGGCTGCGTTATCAAAGCTGCCCGAGGATTGACGGATAAAAAGCCGGGGCTCCAGCACTACACTCGCCATTTTTTCAGCGCCCGACGTTTTTGCCATGCATACAAGTTCTACCGCCTTTGCGCCCATAGCATCGGCAGGCATGTCGACGGAGGTCAAGGAAGGGCGGACGAATTCGGAGGTGTGGTAATTGTCAAAGCCAACCACCGCCATGTCGCTGGGCACGCGCAAGCCCGCGTCGGCCAAAGCGGCCATAGCCCCCAGCGCTTGGCGATCGGTGGCGGCGAGAATGGCCGTTGCTGTGGTTTTCTCGGCCACAAGCTTGGTCACAGCGCGATAGGCTTGGGCCTCATCATAGACGCCCTCAATAACCTGCCCTGTGACACGGTCTTCCTCAGCTAGGCGCTGTTGAAACCCATCAAGGCGGTCGCGGAAGTCTGGCCAATCGCTATTGCTGGTGAGGAAAACAATGGTGCGATTGCCCCGCGAGACGAGGTGATCGGTCGCCTCATAGCTGGCGCGGCGATTGTCGACCGTGACGGTGACATAACCCTCGGAGGGTTGCTGGCCGATGATCACGGCGGGCACGCCCATTTGTTCGGGGGCGCGACGGAGGGGGCCGTCCTTGGCACCGGAGCAGATGATCACGCCATCCAACTGGCGCGCCACGAACTGATCGATCGCGGACTCGCGCCGCTCATCGCTGGCTCCGACAATGGTCAGGAGAATGGAGAGGCCCGCCTCGGTGGCCGCGCCTTCGATGCCCGCCAGCATTTTGGCGTAATAGGCATTGAGCACAGGCATGGCGACGCCAATGGTATCGGTGCGCGAGGTCGCAAAGGTCTTGGCGAGAAGGTTTGGAACATAACCCATGGCTGTCGCGACGTCGGTAACCCGTTTTCGGGTTTCTTCCGTGACGGGGTAATCGGCCTTGGCCAAGACGCGGGAAACCGTTGCCACAGAGACACCCGCGGCTTTTGCCACGTCTCGAATACCGATTTTTTTGCGCAGTTCCATGGTCGCCAGAACATCAGAGATAGCGAGTTGAAGCAATTACAGTAACCGGTTACTGTAAGTTTTCAAATGACTGCTATTTGAACAGTGACGCGATGATAAGCCTACGAGCCCAGATTACGGCGGTTTTCGCCCTACATGCCCTTGGCAATGCCACGCTCCATACGCGCATCCCCGACATACAGCTGGCCAATGGCATGGGCGACGCGGCACTCGGGCTGGTTTTGATGGGCGCGCCGTTGGGCTCGATGCTGGCCTTTCCAATACTCAGCCGCTCCATTGAGCGCTTCGGCACCAAAGCTGTGACCCTGCTTGGGTTCTTCCTGTGCCTAGCCGCGATTCCGCCTATGGCGGTGATCCCCGGTGTGATCCCGCTCTTTATCCTGATGGCGGTGCATGGCTTTGGTTCGGCAATGTCAGCAATGGCCATGAATGTCGAAGCGGACCGTGTTGAGGCGCAGATGGGCCGCCGCATCATGAACAGCTGCCACGGTGCGTGGAGCATCGCCTATGTCGGGGCCTCAGCCGTGGGTGGCGTGATCCGGGGCGCGGACATCAGTGCCCTTGTGCATTTGGGCAGCATTATTCCCTTAGCGCTGATTGCAATATTTGTTCTCGAAGCAAAGTCTGAACCCGCGCCGCCGCGCGCCTATGCGCCGACCGCACAGAAAAAGCGGTTTGCCATGCCGAGCTTAGTGCTGTTGGCATTGGTTGCTGTTGGCCTTGGAGCAGAACTGATCGAGGGGTCTGCCCGGGTATGGTCGACCATTTTGATGCGCGACACCTTCGAGATCGCTGCCATTTTTGAATCAGCCGCGCTCCCGGCCATGGTTGGAACGATGGCCTTGGGCCGGCTCATCGCTGACCGATATATCGATAAGTTTGGACCAGTTCCGGTCGCTCGCACCTTGCTCACCGTCGCCATTATTGGGCTCACAGTGGTCAGTCTTGCGCCGCACCCGGGATTGGTGCTTGCGGGCTTTGCGATTTTGGGCGCGGGGATTTGTGTCATCTACCCGCTATCCATTTCGGCTGCAGCGCGATTGGGCAATGCCCCTGCGTCGCAAAACGTGGCGACGCTGAGTGTCATCATCCAAGTGGTCATGTTGGTGGCCCCAATGCTCACAGGGCTATTGGCTGAATATCTGGGCGTACGCATGGCATTTGCGGCCTTGCTGATCCCGCTTGCCCTTGGCTGGCTCACGGCCGGATCGTTGGAGGATAAAAGCGACAAACAGGCCGTGGCCTCAGCAGCCTAGCACTGCGCGGGGCGCTTGACCTCGTCCCGGCGAGCGTCGAAAAGCGAAGGAAATATCGTCGTTTACACGAGACTAGTATGACCGCTCCAACCGCCGCCTTCGCCTTGCGTTTTATCACCCAACGTCCGCGGGAAGATGGCTGCGGCGGGGTGGTGTTGCAAATGCTGACAGAACGACCCTTTGACGAGATCATGGCTCGCATCGGCTGGGGCGAGAATGATCTGCGCCGCTCGACCTGGGACGATCTCATCCGCATCTTGGGCGAAGACGGTTGGCAGTTCGGCACGCCGGTCGAATGTACGAGCAGGGATGAGGTTCGGGGCATTGCAATCGTCCACGTCCATGACGATCACTTCATGCTCTATGATGCCGAAAATGCTGTTTTCTACGACCCGTTTGAGTTCGAAGGCCCGCAGGCGACCAGCAAGCGGATCCCCATGCGCTATTTGACCGTGGCCCGCCCCACCACTGCTTGAGCAATCGCTCAGGCTAAAAAGAATGGAGCAGGAGGCAAGGGGCAGCCTCCTGCTCTAAGGGTTCGAGACTGCTCCGGAAAGCACCCACTTCGAACCTGACTGTTGCGCAACCTTTGAGGCGCTCTTAGCGCGCCGACTGTTGATCGCGACGGAGATAGCTGGCCCAACGTCGTTCGGCGAAGCGGAAGATGCCAACGAGCACGAGGGACAGGACGAGGTAAATGACGCCGATGGCGACATAGGGCTCAAGCATAACGTAGCGGTTGAGCGAGATATTGCGCGCTACACCGGTCAACTCGAGCAGAGTAACCGTGGATGCGAGCGAGGTCGCATGCATCATCAAAATGGTTTCATTGCCATAGAGCTGCAGCGAACGTGTCAGCATGGCCGGCAGCAAAATGTGTCGCGTCATGGCGAGCGGGCGCATGCCGAAAGATTTTGCGGCTTCAATTTCACCAACCGGAATGTGGCGCAGGCTGCCTGCGAAAATCTCGGTGGTATACGCGGTCGTGTTCAGCACGAAGGCGAGGATCACGCAGATCAGCGGGCTGGACAGCCACGGCCAGAGGACGCTCTCGCGCACCAGATCGAACTGGGCCAGCCCATAATAAATCAGGAACAGCTGCACCAAGAGCGGGGTGCCACGGAAAAGCAGCGTGTAGCCCGCAACGGCGCCCGAAACATATCGATTGGCGGAATTGCGCGCTAAGGCGAGCGGCACTGAGGCGACGAATGCCAAAGCCAGTGACGCAATGGTGAGGAAAATCGTGAGCTGCGCACCCTGCGCGAAGAAGCCGAGATTGTCCCAGATGAGCTGAAAATTCATGGCTTATGCTCGCTTCTGACCAATGTCGGCACGCTTGGCAACGTAGCGGAGCACCAGAAGGGATAGCGCTGCGACCGTGAGATAGAAAACGCAGGCGACAAGATAGAAGGTGAAGGGCTGGCGGGTCGCTTCAGCCGCGCCTTTGACGCGGAACATGATGTCCTGCAGGCCGATCAGCGAGATCAGAGCCGTTGCCTTGAAAAGGACGAGCCAATTATTGGTGAAGCCCGGAATGGCGAGGCGCACCATCTGCGGCAGAACAATTGAACGCCAGATTTTGAACGGCCCCATGCCAAAGGCACGCCCGGCCTCGATCTGGCCTTCTGGGATGTTCAGAATGGCCCCGCGGAAGGTTTCGGTCATGTAAGCACCGGAGACCACGCCGAGCGTGACGGCACCGGCCACAAAAGAGTCGAACTCAATATAGGTGCGAATGCCAAGGCTCTTGGCGATCATCATCAGGAGCGCGGGCAGGCTGTAGTAGATGAGCAGCATCAGAACGAGGTCTGGGATGCCGCGCACGATGGTGGTGTAAACTTCCGCCGCGCCTCGCAGAGCCGCGTTGGAGGAGAGCTTGCACAGCGCAAAGCTCATGCCCAGGACTACAGAGATGACAAGCGCAACCAACGCCACCTGAATGGTGACGAGGCCTGCTGCCAGTACAGTGACAATGTAGTCCTGGATCACTTAGGCTTACTCTACCGTGAGGTACTTGGTTTCGATGGCAGCGAGCGTGCCATCGGCAACGACCTTGGCCAGACCTTCATTGATCTTGGCGAGAAGCTCGGTGTTGTCTGGTGCCAGCGCAATAGCAACGCCTTCGCCGAACTCAGGGGCATCGGCACCGGTGTAGGATGGGCCGACCAGCTCAAAACCTGCGCCGCTTTCGTCCTTGAGGAAGGAGGCGATGATCTGGGCTTCGTAGCTCATATGCAGGTCTGCACGACCAGCGGTGAGTTCGAGGTAAGGGGCCGAGCCGCCGTCATAGCGAACGATGTTCGCCGACGGGAAAGTCTTGGAGACGAAGGCATCCATTGGAGTGCCGGTCTGAACCGCAACGGTCTTGCCTGCAAGGCCTGCATCGGAAATGTCGAGGCCTGCACCCTCTTTCGCGACAAAGCGGAAGGTTGGGCGGGAATAAATATCGGAGAAAGCGAAGGTCTTGCGGCGTTCGTCGGTGACGGTGAGCGAGGAGATCAGCGCGTCATACTTGCCAGCCAGAAGACCTGGGAACATGCCATCCCAAGCGGCATTGATGATGTTGCAATCAAGCGCTGCAGCTTCACAAATCGCTTCCATCAGATCGATGTCGAAACCGACCAGCGCACCGGTCGAGTCGATCGATTCAAAGGGTGGGAAGGTCGCATCGGTGGCAATGGTGATCTGCTGGGCCATAGCACCGCTGGCAAAGGCGAACGCGCTTGCAGCGACAACGGTAAAGAGGGACTTCTTCATTCTGGATGTCCTTGTATTTGTCCGGCGTATCTGTCCGCACAGCGGAGGCGCGTTGACCGGTAACGCGCCGTGTTCCTAAAACCGTCCGGCCACAAACTGCTTGAGCCGCTCGCTTTCAGGGTCACCAAAAACCTTTTCTGGATGCCCCTGTTCTTCGATCACGCCCTGATGGAGGAAGAGCACTTGGCTTGAGACTTTGCGGGCGAAGGCCATTTCGTGGGTGACCACAACCATGGTGCGCCCCTCTTCGGCCAGGTCCTGCATGACCCGCAGCACTTCCCCGACCAATTCGGGATCAAGCGCCGATGTCGGCTCATCAAACAGCATCACTTCGGGGTTCATGCAGAGCGCCCGCGCGATCGCGACGCGCTGCTGCTGTCCGCCAGAAAGCTGGACCGGGTGACGATCATGGAACTGATCGCCAAGGCCGACCTTGGCCAAGTTGAGCCGGGCGCGCTCAACCGCTTCCGCTTTGCTGAGGCCAAAGACATGCATGGGCGCGGCGATGCAATTGTGCATGACCGTCATATGTTGCCAGAGGCAGAAATTCTGGAACACCATGGCAAGGCGCGCGCGAATGCGTTGCAGCTGGGCGCTATCAGCGGCCTTCAAATTGCCGGTCTTGCGGTCCGCGACAGTCTTGAGCACTTCGCCGTCGAGCGCGATTTCGCCGCGCGTGGGTTGCTCGAGAAAATTGACGCAGCGCAGCAGCGTGCTCTTGCCCGAGCCGCTCGAGCCAATGATGGAGACCACTTCTCCGGCCGCAGCGGAAAAGCTCACACCATTGAGAACGTCAACATCGCCGTAGCGTTTATGAATGTTGGCGACAGCCAGCTTGGTCATAGAGAGTATCCGTGGTGTCCCGAAGATTACGCTGGCGGCGGCACAATAACCCAAAGGGCCGTGCAGGTTTCAGTCTTGGACGGGTTTTCCCAAGTGTGCGGGATGGTGGGCGGGAAGGTCAGCGTATCGCCGGGGAGGAGGAGATATTCCTCGCTGCCGATGACGATGCGCAATTGGCCGGTTTGGACATGCACCAGATCCGCAGCGGCCTTGAGCGCATAAGGCTCGTGGCCAGAGCCGCCGCCCGGCTCAATCACCGAATAGAGCGCCATCAAATGCTCATTGCTCGCGCCGCTGACGAGGTATTCGCGCATTTTCTCGCCGCCAAGGCTGATCGGCACGCCAGCGCCCTTGGGCACATAGCTCGTCGCGGGGGGCTCGAAGATTTCGCCGGGCTTGACGCCGATCACGTCGCAAACACGTAGCAGTGTGGCGACCGAGGCTTGCACTTCGTCGCGCTCAAACCGGGAAATGAAGGATTTGGTGACGCCAGCGCGCTGGGCGACGTCATCAATGGTCAGTCCCTTGGACTTGCGGAACGCACGAAGGCGGCTGCCGACGCGAACATCAGCGGCATCCGTCGATGGAGGGACGTCATTTTCTGTGTTTTCGTCGCTCATCACGCACCAAAAAGGTTTACCCTGACGAACCTTATAGGTTCACCCTGAATTCGAACAATGTGCATGAAAAGCGTGCAAACGCACAAACCAGCCGCATATTCAGCCAAGTAAGGCCGCAAAAGCCTTGATCTTGTCAAGCTTTCAGCGCAAAAAAGTTTCGTAATACGAAACCTCTCAGCCGCAAATTGCCGCTGAGTGATCCTGTGCGAGCTTCGTTCACCCTGCGAACCGCGAACCAAGCAGGCACGGCCATCTGGTCCTGCGCCTGAGTGTATACACAAGAGTATCAGAATGAGTGATCAGAATTTGCGCGGCTTCGATCTCTGGGGCGCACCGTTTGATGGCGAGGCATCCCTCGGTTGGCCGGGTTCGCGCTATGCCCCAGCGAAGGTTCGCGAGGCGGCGCGCTGGATCAATATGCGCATTCAGGATGGTCGCATCTTCCGGCTCGAAACCAATCAGATTGAAACCGTTGGTGATAATCTGCTCGTCGACCGTGGCGACATTCAGATCGCTCATGCGGATACGGAAACAACATTCAACCGCGTGAGCGAGGCTGTCGCGGGCTCTATCCGCAACAGGCGTGTGCCGATTGTTATCGGCGGCGATGACAGCTTGCTGTTCCCGGTCGTCAGAGGCGTCCACGACGCCCTACCCGGTCGTATCGGTATCATCCATTTTGACGCGCACCTCGACCTTATGGACGAAAGTGATGCGCAGGGACGTTTGAGCCAGTCGAGCGGCATGCGCCGTTCGCTTGAGCTCGACCGCATTCAGGCCGCTGACTGCATTCAGGTGTGCGAGCGCCACTTCAACTTCCCATCCTCAGGGCAGTTCAAGTTTGACCACGGGCTGGCTCACATCTCTGCCCGCCAAGTCCTCAAGCAGGGCGTCGACGCCACGCTTGAGCAGGTGTTCAAGCAGGTTGAAGGCGCTGATCACCTGTATCTGTCGTTTGACATTGATGCGATCGACCCAGCCTTCGCGCCGGGCGCAGGGGCGCATGAACCGGGCGGCATCATGTCGGCTTGGGGCCTTGAGTTTGTTGAACGCCTCGCGCCTTATTGCTCGGCAATGGCGATCACCGAGGTCAACCCGATGATGGACGTCAAGGACATGACATCGACGCTGGCGGCATACCTTGCCTTCACCTTCGCCGTCGCAGGCAGCAAGGCCGCAGCACCGGGCGCCCGCCGCTAAAAATATGAAGCCGCATTGCTTTGCAGTGCGGCTTTTCCACTTTGTTGCGGCGTTTGACGCTCAAGTGCTATTGGTGCTTGAAGATTGTCGCACGACTCCAAGTGGCCCCACATACTCTTTGCGGGCCACAGTCGTGCCGTCGCACTTGGAAGCCAATGCCCCCAAAAGCCACTAGCCGCTCTAGTATCAGACAGGAGTTGTTCAGCGTCCTGAGCTTTTTGAGCCCACGCCGCCGTGTTCAGCTCGTTCTGGTCTTTCTTCTCTCGCTCGTGGGCGCTTTTGCGGAAATGGCGACGCTTGGGGCCATTATTCCCTTTCTCGCCATTCTGACAGGCGGCAGCGAACAGTGTAGCGCTCTCAGCGTGGTGTGTGGTCTCAGCCCAACCCAAATATCCTTCGGTTTTGCTGCGATCATCGCAACCGCCACACTGTTGCGATTGCTCTTGGCTTGGGTCAGCACGCGCTTTGCTTATGCTGCCGGTGCTGACCTCGGCTACGAGGTCTATAACCGCGCCCTGCATCAGCCTTATCGGTTTCACGTCGAGCGCAATTCCAGTGAAATCATTGCCGCGATCGGCCGCGTCAATCTGCTGATCACCAGTGTTCTATCCCCGATCATGCAAGGCATGGTGGCCTTGATCATCTGCATTGGGATCATTGCTGCCCTGATCACGGTTGACGTCACGACGGCGCTTATCGCGGCGGTGTCGATTGGGCTTTTTTATGTGGTGGTGACGAAGACCACGCGAAAACTGCTGGAGGCCAATAGTCGGATAGAAGCGGAAGCGGAAACGCAACGCGTCAAAATCCTGCAAGAAGGACTGGGCGGCATTCGCGACATTCTGCTCGATGGCACACAGGGGATGTATACCAAGCGTTTCCGCACCGCGACGTTCCGGCAACGCACCGCTCTGGCGACGAACCTTTTCATCCGCAGCACCCCCCGTTACCTCATCGAAGGTGCGGGCATGTTGGTTATGGTCGTGCTTGCGTGGTGGATCCAGAGCACGCAGGGGCTCGAAGTGGCTCTCCCTACATTGGGAGCACTGGCGTTGGGCGCACAGCGCATGCTTCCGCAGCTGCAAGTGGCCTATCTCGCCTGGTCGTCGCTGAGCGCCAGCAAGGCCATTGTCTCGGACGTCGTTGCGTTTCTCAACTTGCCCATGCCAACCGAGATCGATCCGAACGCGGCGGAACGCGCGATTTCTGCTTCGCCTTCACAGCCGGTGGTTGTCCTCGACAAAGTTGGGTTCGCCTATAAGTCAGATGGCGCGGCTATTCTGCGTGATATTGAGCTTGTCGTTCCGCAGGGGTCGCGCATTGGCTTTATCGGCAAAACTGGCAGTGGCAAGAGTACGCTGATCGACGTGATCATGGGCCTCTTGCACCCGACGAGCGGCGAAATCCGCGTTGGAGGCCAGGTGCTGAGTGACAGCAATCGTCGCGCGTGGCAGTCACGCATCGCGCATGTGCCGCAGTCCATTTACCTCACGGACGCTTCCATTGCGGAAAACATCGCCTTTGGCAGTGAGCGCCATCAGATCGACATGGCCCGTGTCAGCGCAGCAGCACAACGCGCGCAGATCGATAGTTATGTGCAGCAATTGCCCGAAGGCTATGACACGCACGTGGGCGAACGCGGGGTCCGGCTTTCTGGAGGCCAGCGTCAACGCATTGGTCTGGCGCGTGCGTTCTACAAAAATGCTGACGTACTGGTTTTGGATGAGGCGACCAGCGCGCTTGACGATGCGACCGAAACGCTGGTGATGAATGCAATTGCTGCCATCGATGGCGACATCACCGTTCTCATTATCGCGCACCGCCTGACAACGCTGAAGAACTGCGACGTCATCATGCGATTGGAGAAAGGGCAGATCGTCCGCCAAGGCACTTATGCTGAGGTTATTGGTAACTAAACGCGCGACCCGCTGCCGACGCGCCCCCCCACAAAAAAACATCCCGGCACCACGTGGCGCCGGGATGAGAATGTTCCGAAGTCTTAGACGTTATACTTGTCGTGGTACTTCTGCATCATGGCGATGTAGTCACCGACATACTTGGCATCGTACCAAACGCCGAAGAGGAAGCTCGAACGGCGACGGGTCTGGAACGGCAGGCCGAGGAAGTAGATGCCTGGCTGCTTGCCAACACCCATGTCGTGGATTGGCGTGCCGTCTTCTTCAAAGGTATCAACCTGGAGCCAGCTGTAGTCACGCTTGAAGCCCGACGCCCAGATGATCGAGGTGATGCCGGCTTCTGCCAGATCGAGCTCAAGGATTGGGTTGGTTTCATATTCCGTGGTCGGCAGCAGGTTACGGGCTTCCGGATATTCTGGAAGATCGAGACCATTGTTCTCGATGTAGGCGTCGATGACGTTCAGGGTATCGAGGTAGCTGTTGTTGCCGAACTCGATATTGTCAGCGAGATCGTTGGAGAAGGTCAGCTTACCGTTTTCGTAGCTGGCGGTACGACCGACGAGCACTGCGCCCTTGGAGGCGAGCAGGCGGTAGTCGATTGGCATCTTGGTGTGGACGCCCGAGATGGCGAGCGCAATGTTGCGCTTCACATCGCGATTGACGGTGTCCCAACGGCCAAGAACGCCAGTCCAGTATGCGCCTTCACGATCACGGTAGAAGCGTGGCGGACGGATGTGGCGACCGATGGAGTGGTAAACCTTGCGGCCCGCGGCAACGAGTTCTTCAGCGATCTGACCACCCGACGCGCCCGCGCCAACCACCAGCACTGCGCCTTCTGGCAGCTGGTCTGGGTTGCGGTAGTTGACCGAGTGGATCTGCATGACTGGCGCGTCTTCTGGCACCATCTTTGGATAGACTGGGGTCTGGAAAGCGCCAGTTGCGGCAACAACGTTGATGGCTTCGTATTCACCATCGGAGGTGACGACGTGGTAGCCCTGCTTCTTGTGGAGCTTGGTGACCGAGATCACCGAAACGCCAGTGCGGATCGGCGCGTTGTTCCGCTCCGCATGCTCGACGAGGTATTCAACGAGCTTGTCCTTGGGGGTGAAGACGTCCTGTGGAACGCTCTCGATCTTGCTGCTCGGAAGACGGTCATGCCAAGCCGGGCCGTTTGCGCGCAGCGAGTCCCAACGAGCGGTGCGCCAGCTTTCAGCGACGCGGCCCTTTTCCAGAACCACGTGGCTAATGCCAAGATTGGTCAGGTGCTCGCTCATCGAAATGCCAGCCTGGCCGCCGCCGACGACGATCGTGTTTACCTTTTCCATTGTATCTCAAGACCTTTTTTGCTGGGCACTAGCCCCAATTGTTTCAGGCTTCGGGAGAAGCAGATGCAAAAGCTCTCCCATGCACCGAGCCGTGGGGCTCGGTGGCGCAATGATTGTGAGTGGCCGTCGACCGCTTAGTTGGCGGGGGTAACCGTTTCGCCGACGAGACGACGCTGACGGATCACCGGGATGCCTTTTCGCAGCTTTTCCACCTGTGCCATGTCGAGGGTGGCAGTCAGCGTTTCCGGGCCGTGACCCGCACGCTTGAGCACAGTGCCCCAAGCGTCAACGATGACCGAGTGGCCGTAAGAGCTCTTGGTTTCGCCATCGACGACAACCGAACCACCGAGACCGCATGCGATAAGATGGCACTGGGTCTCAACCGCACGGGCGCGGGCGAAGAGTTCCCAATGCGCTTCGCCGGTGATCATGGTGTAAGCGGCTGGAAGCGTGATGATCTGAGCGCCCTTGAGGCGCAGAGCACGGAACAGCTCGGGGAAGCGGCCGTCAAAGCAGATGGCCGTACCGAAGGTGACGCCATCAAATTCCCAAGTGACAATGTCATTGCCGGGCTTGATGTAGTCGGACTCGCGGAAAGGACCATTGCCGAGATCGTCGATGTCAAAGAGGTGAATCTTGCGGTATTCCGCCAGCACTTCACCCTCGCGGCCAAAGACCACGGTGACGTTTTCGACGCGCGCTTCGCCTTCGACCTTGGCCAGAATGGTGCCAGCCTGAACCGACACTTTGTGACGCTTCGCAAAGGCCTGAGCCATGCGATAAGCAGGCGTTTCGGCGAGCGGCTGAGCAAGCGCCACAGCACTCTTTTGATCGAGGCCGTAGTAGCTAAAATACTCAGGCAGGATGAGGAAATCAGGCTTTTCAGCTGCCTGCATTGCCGCTTCCATCGCTGCTTCTGCTGCCGGAACTGTCTCCTCAGGAGACAGGCCCATGACTGTTTGGATTGCAGCTACTTTCATGCCTGCGCCCCTTCCTTAGCCAGAATGTCCAATGAGTTTGTGGCGCGACCACCGATATCGGGGTTGAGCACACGTTCGACGAAATTAGCCTGTTGGGGCGCATAAGCGTCCCAGAGGCGGCGCAGATCGGTCAAAGGTTCGGCCGATTTATCAACGCGCAGATCAACCACGCAGAAGTCATCATGTTCGGAGACGCGGAGCGCCGCCGAACCGAGTGGGAAGACTTCGCCGCCAGCGGCAAGGCCAGCGTCGAGAGCGGCGAGCAGACGCTCAGCAATAGGCTTATCGCTGGCAGCTTCCGCCGCCGCGATCATGGCTGCAGGAACGGTGTCGTTGCGCAGGATATTGCCAACCGCGACCATGCCCGGACCGAAAGCCTTGGCATGGATTGGTTCCTGATGGCTGCCTTGACGCGCTGCGGTATTGCCATTGCGATCAACAATCGCCAGCTCACGCCACTCAATGCCTGGTGCTGTGGCGACAGCGTCGAGAGCTTCCTGAGCGGAGAGGCCTGCACGCAGATAGCGGAGGGCCATGATGCCCAAACGCGGATCGGTGCGGTGCTGGGTGATCACAGCGCCTGCGTCGTGATTGACGAACAGGCAGCGCGCGCCCATGGCCATCGACGAAGTGGTGCCAGCAATGCCGAAGTGACCGGTTTGTGGGCAACGAAGTGCGATAGAGAAGGTCATTAGCTGAGCCTGAACAATGCACGCGATGGGGAGAAGGGCGTGATATCCACGCTGGTCTTTTCGCCCATCAGGACTTCGGAAACGAGCTTGCCGGTGATGCCGCCGAGCGTCAGACCGAGGTGGCCGTGGCCGCAGGCGTAGACAATGCGCGGGTCCTTCTTGGATGGACCAATGAAGGGCATGCTGTCTGGGGTCGACGGGCGGAAGCCCATCCACGTGTCCTGACGCTCGCCGAGGGCGGGCACCATTTTACGCGCTTTGTCTTCCAGCACCTTCAGGCGCGATGGGTTTGGCTTCTTATCCAGACCGCCCAGGTCCACAGTACCGGCTGCGCGGATCTGATGAGACAGAGGCGTGAGGAAGAAGGCATCCGAGAGATACATCAGCGGATGGTTGATCAGCCCTTCGGTGTTGTTGAAGGCAACATGATAACCGCGTTCGGTATTCATATTGAGACGATCGCCGACAGTCTTGGAGATGGCACGGGACCATGCGCCAGCGGAAACCACGAGGCGCTGCGCCACGACGGTTTCAGAGCCGGCCTCGACGCGGACTCCATCAGCGGTGCTGGTGATGTTGCCAGCCTTGGCCTGAACGAAACGACCACCACGCTTGATGATGTTCTGCGCTAGCCCGCGGCAATATTCTTCTGGGCTGTCGATAATGTAGCAGCCCGGGAAAATGGTGCCACCGACATAGCCCGGCGCCAGGTTTGGCTCCATGCCTGCGATGTCGTCGCGGGTCAGATAGGTCGCTTCAACACCTTCAGCACGACGGCGTTCGTTCGACTTCTTGGCACGCGCCGCTTCCGCTTCAGAGCGGTAGAGGTGGATTGAACCCTTGCCCTTAACGAAGCGGACGTTGCCCACTTCGTCCATGAGCGGGGCATTGCCATCTTCAAGCACGCGCATCAGCGAGCTCAGAGCGCTGATGATGCCATCCTGACGGCTCCGCAGCGAGGCCGAGAGGAAGGCTGTCAGCCAAGGCGCAAGATCGAGAAGGTCGCGCCAATATAGGGTCAGCGGACCATCATGACGCAGCAGCATGCCTGGGACATCACGCAGAATGCCCGGCGAAGCCGATGGAAAAATGCCCGATGGTGCCACGGTCGACGCATTGCCGAACGAGGCTGCGTTGCGGAAAGACACACCCGGAAGCGGTGGCGTTGGGTCGATAACAGTGACGTCACAGCCTTTGCGCAGGAGCCACAGCGCGGTGGAGAGACCCACCACGCCGCCGCCAATAACCGCAACCGTCAGCTTGCTGCTGTCGTTTACTTGCATTTGGGAAAGACCCCTTAGATCGCAGCGGTTACGATGACTTCAACATCGTAGCCTTCAGCAGCTGGCGGGCAGACACCTGCAGCGCGCGAAGGCTGGTTCTCTGGGTCGACCCATTCTTCCCAAGCGACATTCATCGCATCGAAATGCTTCTGATCGGAGATCCAGACTTCAGCGCGCAGGATCTTGGACTTGTCTGTGCCAGCTTCGGCCAGCCACTTGTCGACCTTCTGCAGGCAGAGGCGGGTCTGGTCTTCGATGCTGTCACCCTTGTTGCCGCACATGCCAGCGACATAGGCGATGCCGTTGTGGATGGAGACCATGGAGGTGCGCTTTAGGCGCTCGATGCGGACGATTTCAGTCATTTCAATTCACCGTATACTGGCCCTGAGGGCCGCAAATTAGATTTCATTTCGAGGAGAGTGCTGCGCCGTTAGAGGCGCAGGCTCTTCTGGAAGCCCATGGCTTTTTCGAGGATGGCCACAATGACAACCGACATGACGACCAAGGCAGTTGCCATTGCCGCGACTGTCGGATCATCGAAGTCCTTGATGTACTGGTAGGCTGCGACCGGGAGGACCTTGGTGTTGTCGTTTGAGAGGAACACGGCGATCGAGAAGTTATCGAGCGCTTCCACGAAAACGAAAACCGAGGCTGCCAGAATGCCGGACTTGAGCTGGGGCAGCACGATCGAGAAGAAGGTGCGGATCGGACCGGCGCCCAGGTTACGCGCAGCTTCTTCGATACGCGGATCAAGGCCGAGCAAGTTTGCCGACAGGGCGCGGATGGAGAATGGCAGAGCCAGCACAAGCATGCCCAGGCAAAGACCGAACAGGCCGATTTTGTAGCCAGCTGCCGAAAGCAGCGACAGCAAGGACACACCCGTCACCACGCCCGGAATGATCAGCGGGGAGAGGATGATCTGCTGGATCAAAGCCTTGCCCTTAAACTCGGTGCGGACCAGCGCATAGCTGGCCGGGATACCGATGACCAGGCTCAACGGGGTAACGATGAGCGCCATCAAGAACGAGTTCTTCGCAGCGCCCATGAACATGGGCGAGTTGTAGAAATTATAGTGCCATTCCAGAGAGAAGCCCTGAGGCGGCCACTGGAAATAGCGGGTAGCGCTGAACGAATGCAGCACAACAAACACTACGGGCAGCAGCAGGAAAGCGGTCGAAACAATCGCCAGCAAGGTGACGACGATGCCGTACTTGCCTTCGAGATCACGCCTAAACATTAGGATACCGCCTTCTCAATTTTCTTGGACACAAAGGTCATCAGCCAGATCGATGCAAAAGCACCAACAAGGAAGATCACTGCGGTCGCAGCTGCGTAGGGAATGTCGTATTCGACAAACATGCGATCGTAGATCTGGTTAGCGATCATGCGAACTTTGCCGCCACCGAGAACCATCGGGAACAGGAAGGAAGCGAGTGCGATCGAATAGGCCAGAACCAGTGTCACCATCAGGCCCGGCAACAGCATTGGCATGGTGATGCGCCAGAAGGTAACGATGCGGTTGGCCCCGAGGCTACGCGCTGCTTCTTCGACCGAAGTGTTGAGATTGCGCACGGCACCGATCAGGGTGAATACCGCAAACGGCAGCAGATAGTGGGCAATCGAGATGCCAACGCCGGTCCAATTATAAAGGAAGCGGATCGGTGCATCGATTATGCCGAGGCTCGTCAGACCAAGATTGATCAGCCCCTTGTTGCCAAGGAGAATGAGCCATGAATAGGCGCGAGTGACACCGCCGGACAGGAAGGTCACGGCGATGGCCAGCATAATCAAAGTACCGACCCACTCTCGCTTCGCCCGCACGATGACCATAGCCATAGGAACGGCCACAGCGACTGTGATGAGCGAAATAACGAAAGACGCCCAGAGCGTGGTGAGCAAGACAGCCTGGTTCGACCCAGACGACAGCACGCGCCAGTAATTTTCAAGCGTAATGGCACCAGCGAACTGGGTGCCTGGAGGCCCCTTGAGGAAAAGGCTGCTCAGAGCGAAATAGCCGTAAGCTGCGACGATGAAGAGACCAATCACCAGCGCAGGGGAAATCAGGTATTTGCTGCGGTCGTTTTTGCTTTCCATCAGTCCCTCAGCAAAATGGTGTGGGCTGGGTCGAGCAGGAGCTTTACGGCCTGGCCGACAGCAAAGCGTGCAGAATTGCTTGTGCGAGGCGCGTTGGCTTCGATCTTATGACCACCGACTTCGCAGTGATAAACGATGCGTTCGCCAAGCTCATGAGCCGAGTTGATGACGGACACGAGGCCCATACGCGCATCGTCCTCTGCCACCAGCTCGATGTGCGATGGACGGATCGAGATCTTGCAATCAGAGCCGACTGGCTTGGCTTCAGTGGTTGGAACGACAACCTTCTGGCCGCCAAGCTCGATGACCACTTCACCCTCTGACTTCGAGACGACCTTGCTTGGGAAGATGTTTGGCACGCCGAGGAAGCGCGCAACAAATTCGGTCTGCGGACGGTCATAGAGCGCGATTGGGGTATCGAGCTGTTCGATGCAGCCGCCGTTCATGACAGCGATGTAATCGGACAGATAGAGCGCTTCGTCCTGATCGTGGGTCACGAGGATCGAGGTGATGCCCAGCTTGCGCTGCAGATCGCGCAATTCGGCCTGCAGGCCTTCACGCAGGTGGCGGTCGAGCGCACCCAACGGCTCATCGAGCAACAGCAGCTTTGGCTTGATGACGACGGCGCGCGCCAGCGCGACGCGCTGCTGCTGGCCACCAGAAAGCTGGCTCGGATAGCGGTCGGCGAGATGGGTGAGCTGAACCATTTCGAGCACGTCACGGACGCGAACGGCCTGCTCTTCCTTGGATACGCCACGCATCTTGAGACCAAAGGCGATATTGGACTCGACGGTCATATGCGGGAACAGGGCATAGTTCTGGAAGACCATGCCGATGTCGCGGAAGTTCGGCTCAACGCGACTGATGTCCTGACCGTCGACGAGAATTTCGCCCGACGTTACATTTAAGAAGCCTGCAACCATGCGCAGCACGGTGCTCTTGCCGCAGCCCGAAGGGCCCAGAAGGGTAAGCAGCGAGCCACTGGGCACGTTGAGATCGAGGTTACGCACCGCTTCAAAGTTGCTGTACCGCTTGGTCAACTGCCTCAGTTGCAAGGTACTGCTTTTTAGAGTTTCCATAGCCGCCGGTTCCGTCAGAAGTGTAGGGGGGTGCGTCCGGGCGATTGCGGCGCCCGAGCACAGAGTTCATTTCGCCTCACGAGAGGCAGAGCGGATGCGATTTTGTCGGAAGATCCAGAATTGACCGGTCTCACTATGGGTGAGTCCGCTTTGGTCAATTCCTATTCAGCGATGCGGCGGCGGCGGCAAAGCCGCCTGCTGTGAGTACTTGCCGGGCGAGGCCCCAGACACGACCCTTATCTTATCCGGCAGTTTTCACCGCCGACGACAGCACCAGATATGCTGTCGGGATAAATCAGTCGTCGTTTATTGAGGTCCGAGAGGCATGACGAAACCGCGCATCAAATGCGCGCGCATCACTTTCTCAGCTTCATCAGCGTCCCGCACTCGGATGGCCGCGAGCAATTGCCTGTGCTCGTCGATTGCCCCAAGTGTGTTCTCACGGCTCAAAGCCGCGATATTGGTTTCGCTCATGAAAAACCCGGCGTAATTTTCAATGGCGTTCTGCAATTCAGCAACGCCGCACGCATCGTAAATCCTCCGATGGAACGCAGTGTTGTTACGCACGCGTTCGGTTCTCGCTTCTTCAGGCAAGGCCACTGCCAGTTCGATAGACGCCTCAAGAAACGCAAAATCGCTTTCACCCAACAGAGGGACTGCAAGTCGCGTTGCGTATCCCTCCAAGGCAATGCGGATTGCCCGAATACCTTCAAGTGCCGTTTTGACATTGGCCACGACCACCCCGGATGATGTCCGCTCCAGCAGACGATTACCGAGAAGTCGCGTGAAGGCTTCGCGCAGCGGGGTACGGCTCACACCGAGCCGCTGCGCCATTTCCACCTCGCGGAGACGCTGGCCGGGCTCCAAACGCCCGTCCAGGATCAGCGACCGCAAGAGTTCATAGACCACATCGGCTGAACTCACCGCCGACAGCCGGCGTCCCACCAGCTCGTCAAGTGCATCCACAGTCATGCAATATACCCCCGTATCTTCGCTATGATGCTGTCTAACCGCCACCACCATCACGCGACAGGGGGCATTCGAGCTTGTGGCTCGAACTTACCCTTTAACTGCTCCCTGCCCGTTCTTCCACAACTCAGAGATGAGCGTAGCAAAGACGGCACCGCGGCCAGCAATTGCACTCACCACGATTGTTTCGTCACGCGAGCAGATATCGTTGCAGATTGGACCCATGCCATCGATGGTTGGCACGCCAAGTGCACCACAGAAGCTCGCATCCGAACCGCCCGAGATATTGGTCAGCTCAAAGCAAGGCGCATCGATCTCGCGGGACGCGGCTTCAACGATTTGGTAAAGCGCAGCGGACTCTGCCGAACGCGCCCATGCAGGACGTGTCCAACCACCCTTGAGTTCAACCGAAACACGATCGGTTGCCACAGAGGCAACGAGACGCTCAACTTCTGCCTGAAGCGCCTGTGCAGCTTCTGGAGTGCGCGCACGCATATCAACGTGCAGCTTAGCGTGGCCCGGAATAACCTGACGCGCATCTCCACCCTGGAAGATACCAACGTTGACGATGGTGCCATTTTCGAGATTGGTCAGCGCTTCAATCTGCGGCACCAGCTGAGCCAGCGGACGGATTGCCGATGCACCCTTGAGGTAGTTCGCTGCAGCGTGAGCGGTCTGCCCCTTGGCTTCAACATAGAACGCACCAACGGCACCGCGCGAGGTGAAGTAACCACCACCCGGACGGCCTGGCTCAAGGGTAAGAACCCAATCAGCCTGCTGTGCATGCTCTTCGATCCAGCCACGCGAAAGCGGGCTACCCAGTTCTTCATCGCTGACGACGAGGAACTTGATCTCAGCAAAATCCGCGAAACCAGCAGTGGTCGCCACATCGATAGCGTTGAGCGCCAGCACGAGGCCACCACGCATGTCACCAACGCCTGGCCCCTCAGCCAGATCGCCCTTGATGGCAAATGGCCAAGATTCAAGCGTGCCACGCGGCCAAACTGTGTCGGCGTGACCAAGGATCATCAAGCGACCCTGACCAGTGCCCTTGCGAACCGCCCACAAGCGGTCACCGCGTTCCGGGACCTGCTCATAGTTCAGTTCAAAACCCTGACTCTTCAGGCGTTCGCCGATCCACTGCGACGTGCGCGTTACGCCTTCTACGTCGTAGGACCCAGCTTCAACACCAACGAGCTCGGCGATGTCCGCCAGCATCGTATCGAGTCTAGCCGCAAAAATTTCGCGGAATTCAGTAGCGACACCCATCGTCATTCCCTTCCTGTATACATGGATACAAGCATACAAAACAGCGCGTTGCAAGAGTGGACAGAAGGGCTTCGACACGCCCGGGTACTGCCCCTAAAGCCGCTATACCCGCGCCATATGTTCAAGCAGACGTTCAAATTTCACCGAAATTCCAAGGACTTTGGCGCACAGACGCGCGCTGTGCTGGCCCCGCATGCGTTCCGCCAAGCCGGATGCAGCGTGGAAAATTATGCTCAGACTGGCGGAACATCGTGATCGGCGGGAATTTGACCCAAGAATCAAGCATTGAAGCGATCAGCTCAAAAGCGCCGGCAGCACGCCGCGCTGAAGCTCGGCACCGATGTTCAAAAGCGCGAAATCGCTATGCATTGGCCCCATCAACTGGACGCCGATCGGGCACCCACGTCGATCGACCTGCACCGGCAAAGCGAGTGCAGGCAGGCCCGACACATTGGCTGGAGCCGTGAACCGAAGCGGATTATCAACACCCGCGTTTGGCGCGCCTAGGGGATTGTCCAGCACAGGCGCGACGGCCGCATGGATGGGCAAAGCCAGACAATCCATCTCGCCCATGAATGCTTGCCAAGTCGCCGCAATTTCCGTCTGACGCGTCTTATCGCGCTTATGTTGTTCGACGGTGATAGTGGCACCCTGCCCGGCCAAAGCGGCGAGAGCGGAGCCATACTCATTTCGTTTGGACGGGTAAGTGTCGGCATGACCTAGCGCCACTTCCCTAGCGCAGAGGCGCGACCACACTTCATAAATGTCAGGCGTGTCCGGTAATTTGCATGAAACCAGCACCATACCGGCCGTCGACGCAGCATCCAGCATGCGGCGATAGGCAGAGCTAACCTCAGCATCCAGTCCGCCTTCAAGAAGCTCTTCGCTATAGCCCAAACGCAAACCTTCGAGGCTGACCGCCGGAACCTCGCCCCTGCCCCCAATCATTGCCTTGAGCATCAAAGCGCAGCCTTGGGCGGTCGTCGCCATGGGACCGACATGGTCAAGGCTCGGCGCCATGGCGCAAACGCCTTCAACGCTAACCAAACCCCGGCTCGGCTTTAAACCGGTGAGGCCGCAATAGGCCGATGGGAAGCGGATGGAACCACCGGTATCACTGCCGACTGCACCCGCCGCAAGCGCTGCGGCAACGGCCACGCCGGAACCAGAGGAGGATGAGCCGACTCGAAACTGTTCACCCCAAGGGTTCTTCGGCACAGGCATAAGCGGGTGATGCGTCGAGCACGCACCCTCGGCCATAGCGAGCTTACCCAGAAGCACTGCGCCTGCTTGCAAAAGCTGGGAGACAACTGCCGCATTGCGGTGCGTTTGCCGATTGCGGTGAATGGCCATGCCATTTGAAGTCGGAGCGAAGTCCGTCTCACACAGATCCTTGACCGCGATTGGCACGCCGTGCAGCGCGCCGAGAATGCGTCCTTCCCGATAGGCTGCATCGCATGCGGCTGCCTGTTTGAGCGCCACGTCTCCCGTTACACAGATATAGGCCGCATATTGGGTATCGAGCACCTCAATGCGCTCTAAATAGGCCCGCGTGAGATCAACAGATGACACCTTGCCCTTGGCGAGGGCCACAGCGATTTCCGGAAGGGGGCGAGCAAGAAGGTCGGCGAGCAGAGAAGCGTTTTGCATGAGGCAGCAGCTAAACGGGGGATATAAAAAAGATCAGGTGGCGAACCACCTGATCTATCGCAACACCTAAATGTCTTTAGGGGTTAGCGGGCGATTTCGTCAAAGCGCACAGTCCAGTCGCTGACGTTTTCGTTGACGAGGCGGCCGTCCATAACAAAGCCGTCGCCATCAGCTGGGAGGGCTGCTGCGAGCTCTTCAGGAAGGGCAACATTCTTGTTTACAGGCGCCATGTTGACGCGAGCCAGCATTTCTTCCTGCGCACCCTTAGAGATGATGTAGTTGACGAACTGCGCAGCTTCGTCCTGGCTGTCGCCCTTGGTCATCATCATAACGTCGAAGTACATCGGCGCCGGCTTTGGCGCGACCATCTTCATGTTGAGGCCTTCCTTGGCGATCGCGTTCATGTGCGAGCTCTGGCCGATAAGGATCGAGCCTTCACCCTGAACGATCGACTGACGAGCCTGCGAGTCCGAAGAATAATAGAGCGAAACGTTCTCGTTCAGGTTCTTGAGAGCTTCAAAGCCAGCATCGAAATTGTCGATGGTGCCGCCGTTGATCTGGTTTGCAACCATCAGCAACGAGCCCGAATAGATCGACATCGCTGGCGCGATGATCTGGCTCTTATATTCTGGCTTCCAGAGATCTTCCCAAGAGGTCGGCGGCACGGTCACGACGTCAGCGTCATAAACGATGCCCATTGGGTAGTAATAAATACCAACCCAATCATCAGAGATCGCACCCTGGATCAGTTCACCACTGTTGGTCAGCTTGTCCTTCGGGATCTTGACGAAGAGTTCCTGGTCCTGGCCCGCTTCGCTGGCGATGGTGTTGGTTGCAAACCACACGTCAACCGACGGGTTAGCGCGCTCTGCCTGCAGCTTGACGAGACCCTCACCCGACGAGGACTGGGTGACCGCATTGACCTTAATGCCGGTTTCCGCTTCGAACTGCTGCGAAATGGCCTTGAGGCCATTTTCCCAGGTCGAGCCCCAGATCTGGATGGTGATTTCTTTGTCTTGGGCGAAGGCAGGCGCCGCAGCCAAAACGAAAGCAGAAGAGAGAAGAAGGGTCTTGATATTCACGATAGTCTCACATTCTCTATATTGAAACACACCGCTCAGCACCCTGCCCGGAAGCAGCAGAACAGATACGATGTAAAAATCGGATCGAGACGAGTGGTTCAACTCGCAGAGTGCGTGGCCCGTTGCCTAGCCATGACCGGGCGATGCAACCCAGCATCGTCCAGCAGGTCGTCAGTGTTTCCCTCCACCTCTGACCCAAACACACCTCCACAAGTATCACCGGTCAAAAATCCAGCCCTGACCAACTGGCAATAGACGCTGACGACAAACCGTCGCTGCTACTGCTGTTGATCGAACAAATTCCGTGACGAGACTCAGGGGTTCCCTCCATTTGTGCACACACGGATACCTGTATACAACGTGTACGCTGGGATACTTGCATACATTTGCTGAGCACAGCAAGAGGCTCCCATGGGGGGGGGATGCGAAAAAATTCACCCACCACGCTTTCCGACTATTCGTTAGGCAAATATCGCTCTCAATCAGCTAAGCTTGACAGCATTTTACACAGCCGCGGCGGCGCTGCGAGAGCGCAAACACACTCGCAACCCCTGACAATCCCGTGAAGAAGCGATGGCCGCGACACGCCCAAGCGCAGGAGCGGAACGCCCCACCGACCAATCCAGATGGTTACGCAGCGAAGAGTATCGCGGAATCAAAATGGATATCTGCGCACCAAAACTGCATGCGCAACGGACTGCACAGGCCGGCGCAATTTTAACATCTCATCCTCCACCACCCACGCAGCTCTGCGTTCCCGCGGAAGCCAAGAACGTGCTTACTCAAAGATATAGCGCGTGCCCGCACGAAACATAGCGACACATAAGGCACTAGAGTCGCACTCTCCAATATTAAAAATCAAGCAAAAACAAACATATAGATGTACCAGCAAAAATCCTTGGATAAATAAATTTAAGGACGATCAAGTCTAAAACTGAAACGTATTAGGTGATATTCACAAATACAATCAGACGAGAAAATTCCGATCAACTCATTCAACCGGCAATGAAATGGATAAATCTGAGTTCTAGAACGTATTCACTGCTGATATGATGCACCCAAAATCCTGGCAGGAGTATCCGATGAATACAGTATTCAAGCGCAGCTTAAGCGCACTTGCTCTCACCGTAGCCTTTGCAATTCCCGCCCATGCTCAGGCTGTCACTCAAGCTTCCGTTGTGGCAGCGTGCTCAGTTAGCGCAAACGCATGCATAGCTGCGCAGAACGCGTTTGTTGCATCTTTGCGTGCACAGGGCCTGACACCGGCGCAAATTGGCGCAGCTGTCGGCACAGTGGTTGCTGCTCTGGTTAACTCGGGCACTGTCGCACCTGCCATCATTGCCGCAGCAGCGCAGAACTCGGTTCAATATGCAGCAAGCACTGCACAGGCAAGCGCGTTTACACAGATCGCGGAAGTTGTAAGCTCGGGTGGCACTGTGACCCAAGACGTTATTCAGGTCGCATCGTCTTCCAGCCCAAACTGATTTGATTGCGCCATGAAATTTGTGACCGAGAATCACTCGGTCACAAATGCAAGCTAAATCACTATTTTCTTGCCGTACCGGGTGTACTTGGCACCTACTCGGAAACGCCCAATGTTTAGCCGCGTTACTCTTGCCTTTCTCTCCTTTTCGCTTTTTGCGACAAGCATGATTGTGGGACAACGAGAGCTGTCAGGGCTAATGCAGGTGGGTACGACCGACGAGAGCTTTTTCGAAACACTCCTTGGTCACGATAAATCTCAAGCCATTTCCTACAGATCTACAGATGACATTTTGCGACGCTGCATCAACGTCGCAGGCGGGCTCTATGGAGCTCTCCAGCCTGAGCAATGGCAGGAATTGGCACGGTTCAATTGCTAGAAACCGCGGACAACGCTGTTGCCCAAATGCCGAGCTACGCTTTGGGCTGGTATGCCAAGTCACTCTTCTCCTACCAGCTCGGGCAACCACAAGCAGCCGAGGCCGCACTGGTGCAAGCGCAGCATGTCGGTCGTCATGAACAATGGATCGCCGAAGGCCGGGTCCAACTCGCCGAAGACCATTTTACGACGCTCTCTCCCGCAGCGCTTTCGGGGCACCAGCAAGACCTTGAACTGCTCGCAAAATCCGCACGGGGCGTGGCTTCAGTTGCGCGTCGATACGCGACACAGCCTGATTTCCGCGAGCGCATAACCCTTATCGTTGAACAATTACCGCCGGAAGACCAGGTGCGTTTCCTCACCAACGTTCGTCGCGCAACTCAAACATTTGGCATGGTCATGCCATGACACTTGCTGACACTATACTCCTGAGAAATCGCTCAAGGTCATCGACCCAACCGCGCGCTTCGGCGGTCAATGGTGCACTGGCATTTGGCCTGATCACACTTGCCACTTTTGCCCCTATCCCGCTTGGTGCCAACAACGCTGTGGCATGGTCGATCAACGGGACCATTGTCGCCCTGATCGGCCTTATCTACTGCCTTGCCCTGATGTTCACAGGCGACGGCTTGCGCGTCGGGCTATCACGCTTTCTACCCGAAACCCTGCTGTCGACCATTTTGGGCGGTTTCATCATTTTCCAAATCCTGCCCTCCTCTCTGTGGGGCGGGAGTGTGGGGCTGGTCGATATCGACGGCAACAATTACGCTCTGAACCAAATCAGCGCGTCGGTCGGCATGACAATATTCTCCGCTGTCTGCTTCTTTACCTACGTGCTGTTTTTCTTCCTGGTCATCCAGGTGTCCGCTAATCGTCAGCGCGCCCTGTTCCTCGCAGAACTCGCTTTTGCGGCCATAATTGCGCATGCGGTTCTGGGCCTAATCGCGCTAACGCTTTGGAATGACAGCCTATTGTTTTTCGACAGGTGGGCGTATCACGGCGTTGCAACCGGGACGTTCGTCAACCGCAATTCGTACGGCACCTTCCTCGCGATCGGGTTTGTGCTTGGGGTTGGCCTCACGCTTCGAGCGGCGCTGAACAAGCGGAGCACTCTAGGCCAGCGCCTGCCGCGAGCCGACGAGAAATTCGTATGGGTCGGGCTGCAACTGGTCGGCACGGTTCTTATTCTTGCAGCGCTGCTCGCAAGTCAGTCACGAATGGGACTAGCAGCCGCACTGGCCGGCGGCGCCGTCCTCCTCATAATTACGTTGACGAAAACCAGCCTAGCCCGAAAGCGCATAGGACTTTTGGTGATGCTCGCTTTCATCGTTGTTGCGGGCCTAGCGTTTTTCGTTTTTGGCGACGGAACTTTAGACCGCCTTGGCAGTACAGAAGCTGACGCTGACGTGCGCCAGCAACTCTATGCGCAGGTCGTGCAACTGATCGAGGCGCACTGGCTGTGGGGAACCGGCGCCGGAACGTTCGAGCTCGTCTACCCCCTATTTCACCGCTGGCCAGTCAGTCCCGATCTCATTTGGGACAAGGCGCACAATACATACCTTACTCTTTGGAGTGAGCTGGGCCTCGTTTTTGGCACAATACCGCTGGTGATCTTCGCAACCATCGCCGCGCGCCTGATTGTTCTCATCAAACAGCGCCGCGAGGACTGGTGGCTTCCCGCCATGTCGTTGTCTGCACTTGTGGTGGTTGCGACGCACTCACTCGTCGACTTCTCGATGGAGATTCAGGGCGTGGTCTTGATGTTACTCTTCGTCGTTGGGATCGGGCTAGACTTTCGTGCCAAGAGTTCGGAACCCGCCCCCTTGCGCGAGGCAAAAAATTGATGTTGGACCGAATAAAAGCTTTGTTCGGCCGCCCAAAAACTGAGGGAACGAAAGCCCCAAGAGCCCGGGAAACACTTAACGACACCTATAGCGTCATTTACGCCATCGGCGACGTGCATGGTCGCCTCGATCTTCTAAAGCAACTTGAAGCCAAGATATTGGCGGATGGAGACCATATCGGGGGCCAAAAGCTCATTGTGCAGCTCGGTGATCTGATAGACCGCGGCCCTCACTCAGCTAAAACAATAGATCATATGCTCTCGCGCCCTGCCCGAGGCTGGCATCGCCGCGCCATTGTCGGCAACCATGAAATTACGCTGTGTGAAGCCCTACACAACAGCCGTGTGTTTGAACGCTGGCTTGGGTTTGGCGGCGTCGAGACCCTTGGCAGCTACGGCATTGGACAGCGCGAAATTCAAAGTGCGCTAGGAAACTCGCGACGCGTCAGCGAACTCCTCCAAACTGTCGTGCCCCCTGAGCACATTCAGTTCCTTCTGGCCCTGCCGCTAACACTGACTGTCGAAAACTTCGTGTTTGCGCACGCAGGCGGCCGCCCAGGAATTGCCCTCGGCGCTCAGGAGGAACGCGACTACCTCTGGTACACCGGATCGCGCGACGACATCCGAACCGATGGGAAAACGATCGTCCATGGGCATGAAATCGTGGCACTACCCGAAATCTTTCCTGGCCGCATCAATGTCGATACGGGCGCCTACAAGACAGGGATCTTGAGCGCCGTTCGACTAGAAAAGAATGTGCCGCCACGCACGATTCAAGCTACTGCTACATAGAGAATAAAAAACGCCATTGGCGTGTGACTGGGGGAATAATCTGTGGACGAAGTCGAAATCGATTTGCGCGGTATCGCCAATCTACTGCGACGCCGTATTCGGCTGATTGCCCTTACACTTGCAGTCGTACTCGGCGTGGCAATTCTTGCTTTAGTCGCTATGAAGCCTGTTTACACCGCTTCAAGCCTAGTGATGGTCGACACGTCCCGCAAAAACCTGCTCGAGGCTGAATACGCTGCGACAGCTCCGTCGGCGGATAATGCTCGCGTGGATAGCGAAGTCGAAATCCTGCGTTCCAATGCCGTCCTGCTGTCTGTGATCGTCAATGAAAACCTTATTGATGACGCTGAATTCGGCGTTTCAGAAGGGGGCCGCAGCATCGGGGATTTCTTCCGCGCCCTTCTGCCAAACAACTCCACGCAACGCATTGATGACCCACTTCAACAGGTCCTCAGAAAGTTCACCGATGCGGTTCGGGTGCAACGCCGTGGACTGACCTATCTTATTACCCACGGCTACTGATCGTCGTTCGGAAGAGCTGGTCCGTTCAACACCGCGCAGGACTGAGAAGCCCTGCGTCGCCTGTTGAGGCCAGAGCCGAAGGCACCGACCGCCGACATCGTGCGATGAGCGTAGAGGGTATCGCTGCTACGGGATGCAACGCCCCAAACAACACCATCGGCATCCTCGCACCCTGCCCTCATGCCGAATATCGCAACACGCGCGACTATTTCTTAGCCCAACGCGTATATAGCGAATAAATCACTTCGATCTCGAAGATTGCCGACATCTGCGCAGACAGGCGCAAATGTTCAGGACATGGCGCGCGGCATAGGGCTCGACGATCGTATCGACAGCAAGTTCCTCAATGCGGGCCCCGACAATGAGGACGCTCACGATTTAATTCGAATGATTCAGCGCTGGGTACGCGCGCGAGAAGAGCCAATCAAGCATCGCGCTAGTGCGCCAATAAGAATAAAATGCAGGGTGTCCTAAGCAAGAACACTCACCTCACACTGTGTTACAATATCGAAAACTCCAATAAAAACCGACCACTAAGACTCGCCACTCCCGTTTTGACAGCACAGCTAACGCTTCTCAGCGCGATCCCGAAGAATTTTGAGTTGCGACAATCTATTCGAGCCTGCTATGCTTGAAATAAATTATGGCAGGAGTTTCTTATGAAAACTGTTTTGAAGCACGGGCTCGCCGCCCTTGCTCTGACCGTAGCCTTTTCTGTACCAGCACACGCTCAGGCCGTTACCCAAGCATCTGTTGTTGCAGCCTGCTCGGTTAGCGCCAATGCATGTATTGCAGCACAGAACGGCTATGTTGCAGCACTTCGCGCACAAGGTCTATCTCCAGCGCAGGTTAGTGCTGCTGTTGGTACGCTAGTTTCGGCCCTTGTCAGCTCGCCATCCGTACCACCGGCCATTATAGCGGCAGCGGCTAACAATGCGGTGCAGTATGCTTCTAGCCCAGCTCAGGCTGCAGCTTTCACCCAGATCGCTACCGTTGTAAGCTCTGGCGGTACCGTTCCTCAGAACGTCCTTCAAGTTGCGTCGGCAGCCAGCCCAAACTGATCTGACGCTTAACCCGCTTTGCGTGATCGAGCCTGCCTCGGTCACGCCTAAAGCATTGCCTTACTACCTTCTTGCCGTACCGGGTGTACTTGGTACCTACTCGGAAACGCCGTATGCTTAGTCGAGTCATGCTTGTTTTCGTCACTGGCTCGCTGTTGGCTACGAGCGTTGTGGTCGGTCAACGTGAGCTTTCGAGCTTAGTACAAGCCGGCATCCCCGACCCAGACTTCTTTGAAGCAGTGCTCGCTGACGAAGTTTCACCTAGCCTGTCATATCGTGCATCCGACGACCTACTGCGCCGCTGTGTCAACATTGTTGGCGGGCTTTACGGCGCGCTCCAGCCGGAAGAGCGCACAGCGCGCGCACGCGCCATTTGCCTAGACATTGCTAACCAGACTGTGGAAGCCATGCCAAGTTACGCCTTGGGGTGGTACGCAAAATCGCTTTTCTCATACCAGCTTGCTCTAACGGAAAATGGTGATGCCGCGCTAATTAGCGCGCAGCAAATCGGCCGCCATGAGCAGTGGATCGCCGAGGGGCGCGTGCAATTGGCGGAGGATCATTTCTCTTCGCTCTCACCCCAAGCGCAGGCCGGACACGAACAAGATCTCGAACTCTTAGCGCAATCTCGCAGAGGGGTTGCCTCAGTCGCGCATCGCTATGTGACCCAGCCGGATTTCCGTGAACGGATCACATCAATCGTCGAGAAGCTTCCACCTGAAGATCAAACGCGGTTTCTCAACAATGTCCGCCGCGCTACGCTGGAGTTTGGGATGGTGGCGCCATGACCGACATCCCGACCCCACTAGCACCCAGCCGATCTTCCACAGCAGCTCAGATCCGCTCATCGCGACCAAACTCAATTCTGGCATTTTGCTTGGTGTTACTCACAGCGGCCGCCCCTATTCCACTGGGCGCTAACGGGCCTGTCGCTTGGTGTCTCAATGCTGGTTTGGTGAGTGTGATAGGTTTCGCCTATGCGCTCACTTTACTGCTAAACAAGCAGGCATTGCGCGTTGGTATCTCATCGCTTGGTGCAGAGACCATTCTCGCCGTGCTTCTCGGTGGCTTCATTCTCTTCCAGACCGTACCCGCCACCATGTGGGGCGGAACTGCAGCTCTAACCGACGTGGACGGCAACTCCTACCCCGTTGCTCAGTTAAGTGCCGCCGCCGGAGTGACTGTGCTTTCCGCACTCAATTACGCGGCATACGTAGTATTCTTCTTCCTGGTGCTGCAGATCTCAGCCAACCGCAATCGCGCCCTAGTCATGGCCGAGTTGGCATTTGCAGCAATCATCGCACACGCCGTCTTCGGCTTAATTGCACTCACGTTGTGGAACGACAGCCTGCTGTTCTTTGAAAAGTGGGCCTACCACGGGGTAGCTGTCGGCACATTCGTGAACCGCAATACATACGGCACGTTTCTAGCCATCGGGTTTGTTCTGGGTGTGGGATTAACGCTGCGTGCTGCACTGAGCCGGAGAAATGAGCGCGGCCAGCGTCTACCGCGAGCCGATGAGAAATTCGTCTGGGTTGGGCTGCAGGTCGTCGGTACGATCCTTATTTTCGCGGCACTTTTGGCAAGCCAGTCACGTATGGGGCTAGGCGCTGCTATCGCTGGCGCAACCGTGGTGGTGTTGATTGCATCCTTAAAGACCAAGCTCGCGCAAAGACAAAAAGGGTTGCTGGGCCTGCTGGCCTTTGCCGCAATCGCTGGCGTCGCACTGTTTGTATATGGCGGGGGCACTCTTGAGCGCCTCGGCAGCACCGAGGTCGATGCAGACGTGCGCCAACTGCTCTATATCCAAGTACTCCAAATGATCGAAAATCATTGGCTTTGGGGTACTGGGGCTGGCACTTTTGAGCTCGTCTACCCGCTGTATCATCGTTGGCCGGTTAGCCCGGACCTTATCTGGGACAAGGCACACAATTCCTATCTGACGATGTGGAGCGAGCTTGGCATAATATTCGGAAGCGTGCCGCTTCTAATATTTGCAGCACTTGGCACACGCCTGATCATTCTCATCACACAGCGCCGCGATGACTGGTGGCTTCCCACGTTGTCGCTCGCCTCCATCATTGTCGTTGGCGTGCATTCGCTGGTCGATTTCTCGATGGAGATACAAGGCGTAGTATTCATGCTGCTATTTGTTGTCGGCTTGGGTCTCGATTTCAGAACAAAATCTACGACTAGCCAAGCTCAAGGTGAGATCTCGAAATGATTTTCGAGCGCATCCGCACGCTATTTGCCAACGAGCACAGCGACCGCGAAATCTCAGCTCGCTCACGCGATGTCCTTAAGCAGAAATATAGCGTTATCTATGCGATCGGCGACGTTCACGGACGCCTCGACCTCCTCCGGCAGCTTGAAGCGAAAATCGTTGCGCACGAGGCCAATACTGGCGGCCCCAAGCTGATAGTACAACTCGGGGACATGATCGACCGCGGTCCACATTCCGCGCAGGTGATCGATCACATGCTTTCGCGAACGCCAGAAGGATGGAGCCGCCTCGCACTAGCAGGCAACCATGAAACAACGCTTTGCGACGCAATGTCGAATAGCACGATTTTCGAACGTTGGCTCGGCTTTGGTGGCATGGAAACATTAGGAAGCTATGGGATCGGCCAAAGAGAAATTCAGAGCGCTATTGGCAATCCCCGTCGCATTGCGGATTTGGTGCAGGCGTCCTTCCCACCAGAGCACATAAAGTTCCTCTTCGCTCTACCGCTCTCGATTTCAGTCGGCCATGCCGTATTTATGCATGCAGGGGGACGTCCCGGCGTGTCGCCAGACGCGCAGGAAGAGAAGGATATTCTCTGGTACACCGGCGAGCGCGACGACACGCGAAGCGATGGCGCCTTGGTCGTGCATGGCCATGAAATTGTTCCAGAACCCGAGATTTATAGCGGCCGCATCAACGTTGATACGGGCGCTTACCGGACTGGCATTCTGAGCGCTGTGCGCTTGGCAAGTGACGCGCCGCCGCGCGTCCTAAACACTTCTACCGACGTATAATATTGCGCAACTGGCGCACCAATGGGGGATGGTATCTGTGGACGAAGTCGAAATCGATTTGCGGGGTATCGCCAATCTGCTCCGGCGCCGTATTCGCCTAATCGCCCTTACAGTGGTTGTAACTCTGGGCATGGCAATTTTGGCTCTGGTTGCCATGACCCCTGTCTACACCGCGACCGGTCTCGTCATGGTGGACACCTCCCGCAAAAATCTTCTTGAAGCGGACTTTGCTGCCACGAGTTCATCGGCAGACAACGCGCGTGTTGACAGTGAAGTGGAAATTCTCCGATCCAACGCGGTGCTGCTCAGCGTAATCGTGAATGAGAACCTGATCGATGACCCTGAGTTTGGCGTGACCGTCGGCAGTGGGGCGGGCATAGGCGCTTTCCTTCGCTCGCTTCTGCCTGGGAATAATACCCAGCGTGTTGATGATCCCCTACAACAGGTGTTGACCAAATTCTCGAACGCAGTTCGTGTTCAGCGGCGCGGACTGACATACCTGATCTCGGCAAGTGTAACCTCCGAAGACCCTCAGCGCGCGGCTGATCTCGCGAATGCCCTTTCAGCCGCCTATATCGAAGAGCAGTTGCGTTCTAAGATTTCCACGATTAGCTCATCGCAGGAAATTATCTCGGCAAGACTTGAACAGACACAGCAGTTGCTGGTGGCGAGCGAAACCGCGTTTGACGACTTCATCAATGCCAATATTGACCGAATGGCCGGGCAAGAAGGTTTTGAGAGCGTTCGAGAGCTGCGCAATCAGCTCACTCAGACAATCGCTCGCAATCAGCAAGTAACCACTCTCGCTGGCGCAGTGGAAGCCTCGCTACAGACCCGTAATTGGAGCGACCTTGTCGCAACCTTACAGTCTGATGCCATCAACAGCCTCAATGAGCAGCGCGCAGCGCTGGCACGCCAATTGGCGGATACGGATTCGGGGTCAATCGCCGCAATCGATCTGCGCGAACAGCTCGAACAGCTCGAAGCCAGCATGAGCCTGCAAGCCGGCTCTGAACTCGCTGCTTTGCGTGCAGAATTGCCGACGCTGCAAACGCAGGCCGATAGCTTGCGGCGCGAGCTGCGGTCTGGCCTGATGGACTCTAACCTGCCGGTGGATATCCTCACCCAACTTTATGCCCTTCAACAGTCGAGCGAACTGGTTCGGGCCCAATATCAAACATTGTTGGCTCGCAATTCCGATCTGCAGGTGCAGGCAGATTTGCAGGTTGCAGACAGTCGCATCGTCGCCCCAGCGCTCGCACCTATGGCGCCCAGCTTCCCAAATCCTCGCCTTATTCTGCTTCTGGCGGGCCTTGCCGGTCTGGGCCTGGGTGTTGGTCTGGCGTTCGTTTATGAGCATTACCTGGGGGGCTTTACTTCCGAGGATCAAGTCGGGTCCGTACTCAAAGTTCCTGTCCTGGCAGAAATCCCGCGCCAAAAAGGCCTTGACCAAACGGACGGCCATTCAGTGGCTGACATGCTCGTCGATGCGCCGTTGTCGATCTATTCAGAAGCCGTGCGCCGCATTCGCTCTGGCATAGACAATGCCGTGCGTCGTCGTGGAACCGCACAAGAAGGCAAGGGCATCGTCATCATGATCTCCTCGACTTCGCCGGGTGAAGGCAAGTCGACCATTTCCCTCTCCCTCACGCGCGCATACGCATTGAGCGGGAAGCGAACAATCCTCATCGACGCCGACATGAGAAAACCATCGCTGCATCGACACATTGGTTTGCAGCCCGGGACCGGCTTGGCGGAAACGCTTCTCGGCACCTCTCCGGAAAAGCAAATGGCGGTACGCGATCCAAAGACGACGGCCATGCTTCTCCTCGGATCGCGCAGTTCAGATATACCGACTGACCAGTTGGTTATGTCAGATGACTTTAGTCGCTTGGTTGATGCTTGCCGTTCGTCATTTGACGTGACCATCATAGATACGCCGCCTATCGGCCCGGTTGTGGACGGAACGCATGTCGCGCCGTATGCGGACGCTATCCTGTTCGTCACGCGCTGGTCAGCAACAAATCAATCTGAAGCAAAGCGCGCTGTGTCACGCTTGGTGGAAGCTTGCGATTATCCGCCGGTCATTCTGTCAATTTTGAACCAGCAAGAAGGGTTCAGCTCGCGCTACTATAACAAGCGCTACGGCGGTTACTACACGGCATAACGTTGCAAAAATCCCGCATGAACGCCGGTAGACACCGCTAGTCTTCCGGCATTTTGCCCCCCAATCCTGATATCGCAGGCCAGAGCGCAGTATGAAGCCAAGTGTTCGCACTTCGCTAGCGACTTCGCCGCGCTCTTACCCCCCGACACACTGATTATGACGCCAGCCTCCACTGTTGATTGGGCTGTCGAAGTGTGAAAACGCCAAACAAGACGATCGTGTCCCTCGGCGTGGTGTAACTGAGGCAGGGCCTCCACGCATATCCGGCTTGGCCGGGTTGGTCAGCGTGCGGGGACTGCCGGCAGGCTGACGAGGGGATCATCGCTCAACGGGGCGACGGATTCCAGCGTCATGTATCTGGCGCGCTGCACAGCCCACTCATCGTTCTGCTCAAGCAGGATGGCGCCAACGAGCCGGACGATGGCATCCTCGTTGGGGAAGATGCCCACCACCTCGGTCCGCCGCTTCACCTCGCCATTTATCCGTTCTATCGGGTTGTTGCTATGCAGCTTGGCCCGATGCTCCCTGGGGAAGCTCATGTAGGCAAGGACGTCGTGCTCGGCCTCGTCCATGATGGTGGCGAGCTTGGGCACCCGCGGACGGATCTGGTCGGCAACGGCGCGCCATTGGGTGCTGGCGGCCTCCGGCGTCTCCTGAGCGAAGGCCGTGGCGATAAAGGCACTGGCCACGCGGCGACCGCTCTTGCCGG
>NZ_JABBDZ010000039.1:0-3222 GCF_012847305.1 Devosia sp. MC1541 | reverse complement strand
GCGCAATGCCGACGTCCATTCAATGGCTGCTTGTGGGGAGCGTTCGTTTCGAGTTGGACGTCCGATTTGGGGGCGGCTGATGACGCAAAGTTAGGGAACGCACCTATTCGATGCCTCGATAAACTGCAATGATTGGTCAGAACCTGTGTCTCAGAATTAGGTTCTGACGCCGGGAAAAGCCTAGGCAGGGAGTGGCTCATGGCTTTGATACCGGCCCGCCGCGCTAGGCGCGCAATATGGATCAGGCAACTGGTCTCACCTTAATCGAGCAGATCATCATGTGGCTCGCGGTAGCCATAGACCTTGCCGCTCTACTGCCACGCATCAGCGATCCGCTGGGTCTTTCGGAATGTCCTCCTGCGCCCGTTTGCTCAATGGGCCCCTAAGCCAAGCGTAAAAGCCTCTGGCGTGGATGCGCAGGCACCGGCACATAAAGCGCACACATTATTGAAGGCGACGCTCGATTGAAGGCGACGCTCGGCAACGAACGCGTACCTCACTTTGCATCCTTGGCTAAGTCGCAGCCGCTTTCCTAAGGAACACTCACAGCTTCTGTCGCAGGCTCAAGATGATAGCCGAGGGAGTGGGCATGGCGCTGCAGATTGGCAAGAACCCGGCCGCGGTAGTCGTTATCATACGATGCAGTTTCCGTACCCTGATAGCGCATGCCGTGATGAAGGGAGTTGTAGAACTTTTAGCGACCTTACGGGCGGTGGCTGTTACCGCCTTCTGTTCGCCAATGCGCCCGGCCAAACGCCGATAGGAATGCCCCGCAAAAAAAACGGGGCATTGCCAGAACACATTTAAGTAACCATGGGGGCTGAGGCTACCGGTGGCTCGCAAATCCAATCGGCTCCGTGTTTCGTAAATCTAAACTGAATGTTGCTGCTCCGCACACGGAGCCTTGCCTTGGGCCTTATTTGGCTATGGTGGGAGGGATTATCCTAGCCAATGGGAAAGTTTGTATGTTGCGTACAGTAGTTGGGCGGCCCGATTATATGGGGGCACGCTAAGTGGCCCTTCAGTTTTTTCAGCGCGCAAAAGCGAAGCGAAATGCTATCAATGCTGATGCGATGGCGGCCCTGAACAAGTCGCAGGCTTTTATCGAGTTCGAGCTGGACGGAACCATCATTACAGCCAACGACAATTTCTTGTCGGTGATGGGGTATAAGGTGGAAGAGGTCGCTGGCCGCCATCACAGCATGTTCCTCGAGAACGATTATGCCAACTCTCCGGAATATAGAAAGTTTTGGGACAAACTGGCCGCGGGTGAGTTTCAGCGCGCGCGCTTCAAACGGCTTGGCAAGGGCGGCAAAGAAGTCTGGATTGAAGCCTCCTACAATCCGCTGATCGACGCTGACGGCAATGCCTACCGGATCATCAAAGTGGCGAGTGATGTCACCGCCCGTCACAAGGAATCTTCGGACGCGCGCGGTCAGATCAGCGCCATATCGCGCTCCCAAGCCGTTATCGAATTCGAGCTTGATGGCACTATTATCTCGGCCAATGAGAACTTCTGCAGAGCGCTGGGTTATCGGCTCGATGAAATTCGCGGCCAACATCACAGCATGTTCGTCAACCCGATCGAAGCGTCCGGAGCGCAATACATAGAGTTCTGGCGCAGTCTCAGCATGGGTGAGTTTTCGTCGAATGAATATAAGCGCATCGGCAAAGATGGCAGAGTGGTGTGGATCCAAGCATCCTACAATCCGATCTTCGATGCCAACGGGCGTCCCTACAAAGTGGTCAAATACGCAACGGACATCACCGAGCGTAAGATGGCCGTCAATGCGCTTAGTCATGCATTGAATTTGCTGGCTCAGGGACATTTGGACTGTCATATCACCGAGGCGTTTCCCGGCGAATTGGCGCAGGTTCGCACGGCGTTCAACGACACCGTGAGCCGGTTTGGCAATCTCGTACAAGAACTGCGGGGCACGACGACGGCGCTGCGGTCGGCGACTGGCGAAATCCTTGCCGGAACAAATGATTTAGCCGAGCGGACGATGCGGCAGGCCACCGCAATTGCCGACACCAGTTCGGCTATCGAGCAGCTTTCACAGGCCGTAACGGAAAATGCGCATCGTGCGGAAGCCGCCCGGGCAAATGCTAAGAATGTGTCTGACGATGCCGTCGACGCTGGCGATGTTATGGGCCAGGCGCATCAGGCCATGGAAGACGTGACGGTTCAGGCCGCGAAAATCTCCAACATCATCGGTATGATTGATGAAATCGCATTTCAGACCAATCTTTTGGCGCTCAATGCCTCTGTAGAGGCGGCGCGCGCTGGCGATGCCGGTAAGGGCTTTGCCGTTGTAGCTGTGGAAGTCCGTCGGCTCGCGCAATCGGCCTCCAGCGCCTCCAGTGACATCAAGGTCCTCATCGAGCGATCAGCAGAGGCCGTCGCGACGGGGAGTAAGCTCGTTTCGGCAGCGGCTGATCGCTTGGTTGCGATGGTTACCCGCGTTCGGGGAAGTGCCGAACTCATGGAAGAGATCGCTCGCGCCAATGGCGAGCAGGCCAGTGCCATCTCCGGCGTCAACTCAGCTGTCCGGAAGATGGATGAGATGACACAGCACAATGCAGCGCTTGTCGAGGAAACCAACGCGGCGATTGAGCAGACTGAAGGCCAGGCGAGCCGTGTCGATAGTCTCGTTGAGTTTTTCGTGGTTGGGACTGAAGCACGGGTTCATTACAAAACCTTCCCAGTGCGAAATTTAAAACCTGTAGCGAGCCGGAGAGCGCTCACTCACCGAGTCCAAACGCCGTCCTGATCTCTTGGCTTATTGGCGATGGCTCGACGCTGCGCCTTTACGCCAACCTTGCGCACTACGCGCAGTCGGATGTGCCCCGGTTGTCGGCAGGGAGTCTATCTCCGCAGCCTTGCCGACGCGGACCGCCTCGGCGCATTGTCGGTACTGTGGGCTATAGAGGTTTAGCGCTGCAGCGTTAATTACAAACTCAATTGTTCGCAACTAAGGGGCCGCCCGGCCATTGGCGGGGTGCATGCCGCGGCGTTCTGACGGGACGGCGGTGCGCAGAATGCCCCAGAGATACTTCTTCGGAGGCCCGGGCCATTGCCTCTTGATGCGTCATCGTCTGACGTAGCGGCCTGGAGCCGATTGTCGGCTCACTGTCCCAACTACGACGCTTTTAGTATCTCTGACGAACGGCAGCTTTTAAGTAGTACTACAAGGCCGCTTGACGTCTCAAATGGGGGCG
>NZ_JABBDZ010000038.1:0-3870 GCF_012847305.1 Devosia sp. MC1541 | reverse complement strand
TTCCTTGCCAAACCGTGACGCAGTGTCGGCTCGACGGAAAATTCCGACGAGTAACGGGCAAATGGACATGGAAAATCGGGTCGACGGTCTGGGGGTTGAGGTAACACGCGAGGTGTCGACGGAGGTGCTTTATGGCAAACGTCTGTTGACCCTAAAGCGACGTACCAGAAAGGCGATTGGTCGCGAAGCGACGCTTTTTGAGATCGTGGATTGCTTCTGTTCGGCGGATGGAGAATTCGCTCCCGCCACTATTCGCAATTATGCCGCGGCGCTGGGTTTTGCGATTTCCTACGTCGAAGGCAAAGGCCGTATCACGGTCGAGGTAGCGCAGGCGTGTCGGAGGCGATTGGCGGACCGCCCTATGCCTCGTCCGAAAAATGCCGAAAAACGTACGTCTGCCAAAAAAGCGAAATCAGTACCGACGCAGGTTCTGCGATTGGTTTGTAGCAAGCTACGCCGTCGCGGCCGCAAAGACGATCGCCTGCTCGTGCGCCTCCTCGTGCAAAACGTCACATTCGGACTGCGTCCGTGTGAGTACCACGGCGCGAAGGTTGAGGAATTCTATCTCGTCGTGCCGTGTGCCAAGGCGACCAACGGCCGTTCCCTCGGTGAGACGCGAGAACTGGGATTGGCCGGGCTTCCAGTCGAGCAAGTGCAGAACCTCAAAACCCTCATTGCGGAAATTGAAGTGGCGGCGAAGGGCGATGTGGCCGCGCTCATCGATCGGCTTGGGGGCCGCTTGCGCCGCGCTTGCAAGAGCCTTCAGGTCCCTGCCTTTTCGCTCTACACAACGCGCCATCAGGCGATTGCCAACAAAAAATCGACCTCTTCGGATGAGCAGGTCGCCGCTTTTGCTGGACACGTCAGCAGCTATACAGCGCAAAAGCATTACGCGCCCAAGGGCAAGGCTTGGAAAGTCGATAACACCGCAAAGCCGTCACCCCAGATGGTCCAGCGTGTCCGGGACCGTAAGGTCGTCGCAGCTGGCTACGGTCCTCGTTTCTGACCCGTTCAGATACCTCGGCATAAATGGCGCGACACTCAGTCCATGATCATCGCGCCACTGGCAACTGTCGATAATGACAACAGGGGCCGGACCCTGCGAGTGGTTTTCGACGTTCGGCTCATCCGGAAATCTGGACTCTGCGACAGCGCCAGTTTGCCTCAGACGGCAATTTCTCGGAGCGTTAGCAGGAACTAACCAAGTTTGCGATCCAGTATAGACGCCGGTGATAATGATCCGGTAGTCTTACAGAACGGTGCCGATTCCCGGCAACGATTGGTTGGAACCGCTCTCTGCAAAAGAGCGGCCGACGGAAGGTCTGCAAACCCGCCGTCGACCTGACCACAGACAAACTGATTGGACCAGTAAGACTATGGCTAAAGCCACTTCTAGCGGCCGTGCGGCTGTGCGCAACCCCCATTCCTATGCCGTCGACAATCTTGTGCCGAAGGATGCCGTTTCCGTGCATCCCGGACTGGTTGCCCATCCGCTGGTAACGCCCGGCGTTCAGGTGCAGATCCTATCGGTGGTGGATGCCACTGGCTCGGCAAGCATTGGCGACCTCATCGCCGCGCTACCAGAGCATGCTGATCCGGTCGGAGCGATTTTCGCTCTGATTACCAGCAAGGTTCTCAAGGTGATCACGCCTGGCATCATTGATGCACACAGCATTGTTGTGCGTTGCCAGAGGGGCGGTGAGCATGGCGGTGTTGGTGGCGTACCGGGTCCCTTTGGGAGCAATGGAGGGGATACCGTCGCCATTGACACGCTGTCGGCTACGATGACCAGCATCCTGCCAGCTGGCTTGACGTCGGTGACGGCAGGCCAGTTGCGGCCTCAGGTCATCGTCGGTTCGGGTAAGCAACGCGCTGACTTTGGGCGTGCTGCCGATTTGCAGCGCCCCGGTGTCTACATCCTGCTACGCGGCCACGACGCTTATGTCGGCTACGGCTCCAATGTCGGGGCCCGGATTGCCGCCGGCCGCCAGATGCCGGAAGGTATGCCTGAGCGCATCATCACCATTACCGACGCCGACGACCGACTGAGCGAGAATGACGGCAAAGCCCTTGAGCGCATTCTGTGGGCTCGCGTGGCTGCGGATGCTCACTTCGTGGTCGTCAACGGCCTGCCCGATGGCGCAGTGGTTAAACCGGAGCGCTACGACCAGTTGTCTCTGTTTGTCGGTCAAGTGGCGCTGGCCTTGCGTCAAGAAGGTTTCATGTTTCAGGCAAGCTCAGCGCGCGCGGCAATTGCTGGTCCGCGGACGGAAACGGGGAGGCTCGGAGCACCTCGTCGTCTCGATGACCTGCCCGATGGTCGGGTGATGGAGCTCAATTACTGCGGGCTCACCGCTCTGGCGGCCGAGCGCAAAGATGGTTCATGGGTGCTGCTCCGCGGCTCGGACGTGCGCCTTGAGACTGTCGCCTCAGCCAATAGTACCGCTGCCTTTCAGCGTGCAGCTTGGCAGCACGCTGGCCTGCTCGTGCCGGCCGCTGATAATTCGTGCTACGTGGTGATGCGCGACCTCATGTTCTCTTCGGGCAGCGCCGTCAGTCACTTTGTCTCTGGATCCAAGGGTTTTGGGCGCGCTGGCTGGAGGCCGATCAATGCGGATGCGGAGCTGACGCTCCCCCTTCGCTAACACGGCGATCCTCTCACCCTTCTGTCATCCCCTTTTATATGAGGCGCGGCCTGCCATTGGCCGCTGCCCGGGAGACCTTTTATGTCCCTTCATACCCTCGCCAATCGTGCGCCCTCGGTTGATGACGACGATGACTGCCCAACCGACAATTCCCCTGAGACCAAACTCCCTCTCCGCACCAGCGACGCCTTGGCCGAAGCCATGCTCGACGCTGTCCTCACGCCGCACCAGCGTCGTCTCATGGCATCCCCGCCACGGCTGATCCTTATCAGAACGGCGGATAGTGCCGGTGCAGAGTTACTCGCGCGCTATCTGCGCCGATTCCGGCAGGGCATGATGGTGGAAGCGGTCAACGCACTGGCCAAAAGTGGCGGCAAGTCCGAACCGCGCGACAGCACAAAACTTGCTGGCCTCGAATTTGGCCGCACAGTGATCCTAATCTCCCAGGATCCGGGTCGATACCTCGTCCCGGAAGCTTTGAACGGCGCGGATACCGTCATTGAGGTTGGTGCGCCTAATGTCGCCGTCATCCGCAAAACCATATTTTTGGTCACTGGCAAGCGGGTCCATGGCCTCACGGCAGCTGATATAGAAGGCTTGGGGACTACCGATTTCACAACGGCAATCCGTCCCAAGCTCTCGCCGCAGGAATGCCTCGCGAACCTGCGCCGCGCTGTTGCTGCGCGGAGGACGCCGCCGGTCGCCAACATCGCCGTTTCCCTCAAAGACCTCGCCCTGACCAAGGTAGTTGCGGACTGGGCGCAGGACACCGTCAATCTGATGGGCAAAGTCGCCAATGGTGAGCTGGACGCTGCCGCCTTGCGTCATACTTGCCTTGAGGGCCCGCCGGGAACCGGTAAGACCACGGTTGCTGCCGCCCTTGCGGTCTCTGTCGGATGGACATTTCACAGCTCTTCTGTCGGAGCGTGGTTTGCCGAATCCGGTGGCCATCTCGGTGATGTCATCCGCGCCGCAAGAAAGTTCTTTGACGAGCTTGCTCTAAACAAAGGGCCGGTTGTGGGGCTCATTGACGAGATCGATGCACTGCCGAACAGGGCGACCATGGGGCGAGATGACGCCACTTGGTGGACGCCGGTCATCAACTTCGTCCTCACCGAGATCGACCGCGTGCGCAAATCCGGTCGACCAGTGCTTTTGATCGCCGCTACCAATCATTTCGGGAAGCTAGACACTGCCCTCATCCGCCCCGGGCGCCTCGAGCGTC
>NZ_JABBDZ010000037.1:0-4465 GCF_012847305.1 Devosia sp. MC1541 | reverse complement strand
CCTGCTCGAGCCGATCGGGAACATCCCGCCCGCAGAGGCCGAGGTCAACTTCTACGCCGCTCTGGAAACTGACGCCATGGCCGCGTAACTAACCGAAATCAGCTTCCGGCAAACCCGGCGCGGTTCAGTTTTTATCGCGGGTCGCATCGCGATACGCTTGTGTCAAAGCTGGATTAACTGAGGCGTGCTGCCACCTCGAGCGCAGTGAAGAAGTCAGTGACTGTGCGATGCGCAAATCTCACTTATTGGAAGCGGTGTAGTGTGTGGCTCGTGCTCGAAGATTTGGTTCAACTCAATGAATAGCCCCGCGTTCTGTAGACACCTTCGGGGTTAGATTTGGTGTCGCCGTTCGAACTCGACGGGTGAGAGCATGCCGTTGCGGACGTGCTTGCGTGTCGGGTTGTAGAACATTTCGATGTAATCGAACACATCCTGGCGCGCTTCGTCCCGTGTTCGATAGGTCCGGCGCCTGACCCTCTCGCGTTTGAGCAGGTTGAAGAAGCTTTCGGCCACCGCATTGTCATGACAGTTGCCGCGCCGGCTCATTGAGTGAACTAGATTGTGGTGCCGTAGGAAGCTGGCCCAATCCATGCTGGTGAACTGCGAGCCCTGGTCGGAATGGACCAGCACCGTATTCTGTGGCTTTCGGCGCCAAACCGCCATGTACAGAGCCTGAAGCACAACTTCGCTGGTCTGTCGGCTTTGCAGTGACCAGCCGATGACGCGGCGGGAGAACAAGTCGATGACCACGGCCAGATAGGCAAAGCCCTCCATAGTCTTGATATAGGTGATGTCGGTCACCCAGGCAGTGTCTGGCGCTTCGACGTCGAACTGCCGAGCCAAGGTGTTGTCGACCACAACAGATGGCTTGCCACCATAGGAGCCAGGCCGGCGCCGATAGCCGATCTGGGCCTTGATCCCGGCCAATCTGGCCAGACGCGCAATGCGGTTGGGACAACTGGTCTCGCCTTGTTCCAGCAGATCATCATGCAACTTGCGGTAGCCATAGACCTTGCCGCTCTGCTTCCAGGCATCTTCGATGAGCTGGGTCTGGCGAATGTCTTCCTGGGCCCGTTTACTCAAGGGGCTTTTGAGCCAGGCATAGAAGCCGCTGGGGTGGATGTGCAGGCACCGGCACATGGTGCGCACCGAGAATTGCTGGCGATGCTCGGCAACGAACGCGTACCTCACTTTGCATCCTTGGCGAAGTACGCGGCCGCTTTTTTTAGGATGTCGCGCTCCTCGGTGACACGCGCCAGTTCTCGCTTCAGCTGCCGGATCTCATCGGCCTGATCCCCACCTTTGGAAACCTCCGATGCGTACTTCTGTAAGCGGTGTTCTGCGGCCACGTAGGTTCAGGGTCCCGGGAACTGCACGACGTTGTTGCCGCGCATAAAGGTGATGGCTCCCTCGCTTTTCAGTGCGGCCAAGGCAGCATCACGCGCCTCGCTGTCGGTCTGGAACTGATTGTCCCAGACGTGGCTGTCGTTCTGGTGATCCACAACCTCAAGGGTCCAGGTCTCATCCGTTTCGAGCCGATGGATATTGATCAAGAAGGCATAACCATCGACCACTACCCGCTGGCTTTTTCCTGATGTGACCAGGTTGGGGTCGTCTTGATCGTTCATGGGGGCCTCGTTGCTGGTGGTTTTGTGACTATGCCGCCAGAGCCAACAGCGTCAATCACCCAGGCTTGCAGGATAGTTCCACGGGAGCAGTTCGTTGATCAGGCTCTGCCTATGTCCGGTGACGATGGCATGGAGTGTCGCGGCCAGCCAAGCGTGAGGATCCACGCCGTTCAGCTTGCAGGTTTCGATCAGCGAGGCGATGACGGCCCAGTTCTCGGCACCGGCGTCGTGACCGGCAAAGAGCGCGTTCTTCCGGTTGAGCGCGATCGGACGGATAGTCCGCTCGACGGCATTGTTGTCGAGCTCGATGCGGCCATCGGTCAGGAACAACTCGAGCCCGGCCCAGTATTTGGCGATGTAGCTGAGTGCTTCTCCGAGCGGCGCTTTTGCGGAGACGCGGGCGCGATGAAGGTCGAGCCATGCCTTTATCCGGGCCACGGCCGGTGCTGACCGCTTTCGGCGCACGGCGAGGCGGTCATCCGGACACAAGCCTCGGATATCGGCTTCAATGGCATAGAGCTCGCCGCTGAGCCGCACACCCTCTTCTGCAATCGGGGCAGTGCCGGCGCGTGTGATCTCAACCAGCTTGCGGCGAGCATGGGCCCAACAATAGGCGAGCTGGATACCTGGGCCGACGCGTCCAGGCGTGATCAGCCGATTGTAGCCAGCATAACTGTCGACCTGCAGAATGCCGCCAAAGCCCTGCAATATCCGTTCGGCATGAAGGCCACCTCGGCCCGGGGCATAGGTGAAGGCCACACCGGGTGGTGCGGCGCCATTCCAGGGACGATCATCGCGGGCCAAAGCCCAGAAGTATCCGGTCTTGGTTTTTCACGCCCCAGGATCGAGCACCGGAGCGCGGGTTTCGTCCATGAACTGCTTCGATGACCGTTTCAGGTCCGTCATCAGGGCGTTGTAGATCGGACGCAGCTCGAAGGCAGCGCGACCAACCCAGTCGGCCAGTGTTGATCTATCCAGATCAACACCCTGGCGGCTGTAGATCTGCGCCTGGCGATAGAGCGGGAGATGATCGGCATATTTGCTGATCAGGACATGGGCGACCATGGCCTCGGTCGGCAGCCCGCCCGGGATCAACCGCGCAGGTGCCGGCGCCTGCACCACGCCGTCGGTGCATGAGCGGCAGGCATACTTGGGACGACGGGTGACGATCACTCGGAACTGGGCCGGGATCACGTCGAGCCGCTCGGAGACGTCCTCGCCAATGCAGTGCAGACCGCCGCCGCAGCCACAGACCAGGCTTTCAGGCTCGATGATCTCCTCAATCCGCGGCAGATGTTTGGGGAGCGAACCACGATTGGCGCTGCGCCGCTTGGCCGGTCGGCGGGCGGCGCGATCCTCGGCTTCTTCCTCGGCGTGGACGGCCGCGATGGCTGTTTCCAGATCTTCCAAAGCCAGCTCGAACTGGTCCGGGTCGCTCTTTTCCGATCGGCGCCCGAAGGCCGCTTGTTTGAACGCGGCAACCAGCTTTTCCAACTGGGCGATCCGCTCGTCCTTGCGCTGATCGCGCAACGCCGCAGCGACCAGCATCGCCTTGAGGGCGGCAATGTCGTCGGGGAGTTCGGCGGTATCCAGCATGACCGGAATCTACCAGATCAGGCGCCGCCATTCCCGCAAAAAGACAAGCCCTGAGTCATCCTGCCGAAGTCATTCCACGGCTTCCGGAGCCCGCGCTTCCACAGCCCGAACCCGCCGCCAGTCGAGCCCGGAGAACAGGGCCTCGAACTGCGCGTGGCTAAGCGTCATCAGCCCGTCCTTCACTGCAGGCCAGGTGAACTCATGCTCTTCGAGCCGCTTGTAGGCCATCACCAACCCGGTGCCATCCCAGTAGAGCAGCTTCAGCCGGTCGGTCTTCCTAGCGCGGAACACAAAGACCGTGCCGGTGAACGGGTCCTTGTGCAGCTCGTTCTTCACCATCGCTGCCAGGCTGTCATGGCCTTTACGGAAGTCGATCGGCTTGGTCGCCACCATTATCCGTACTCGGTTGGAGGGGAAGATCATGAGGCCGCCATCAGCGCGTGGACCACCGAGGCAATCCGGGCCGCCGAAGCGCCTGGCTCCAGCCGGATGGTCACCGAACCCACCACGACCTCCGGCCCAGCCGATACCGCCGGCTCCGCCGCCGCCAGTGCCTCATCAACGGGATCGACCATCAGCATCGCAAACTCCACCGCATCCTCTGGTGCCGGCAGCACCAGTTTCCCGTTCCGCGCGAGGGTTCGCCAAGAGGAGACATGGTTGGCCTTCAGCCCATGCCGCTCCGCAACTTCACTGACGGTCGCCCCCGGTCGCAACGTCTCGGCGACAATCCGCGCCTTCACCTCATCAGGCCACTGCCGATTGCGACGCCGCCTCCCGCCACTTGTGAGAAGCTCCATTGGAGCGTCCATGGAGAAACTCCCGCACTGACATCAATCAGTGCGCAATCTCATGGCTCACAGCATGGCAGAAGATGGGGGTGGGACAGCGCTTACGTACTTCTTGCGCCACTCATAAAGCGAATGCGCACTCACGCTCAAGCGCTGCGAAACCTCCGAAACCGGATAGCCCCGCTCGGTGATCTGGCGCACCGCGTCGCGCTTGAACTCGTCACTAAAATTGCTTTTGCCCATACAGGCCTCCTTACCTCAAAATTAGGGAAGAAGGCGTCTACAAATCTAGGTGTTCAGTCCCGGCATTTGATGGAGTGGGCCGATGATGAATCTATCCGGCTCTGAAGTCCACTGCTTGCAGATGAACTCGTAGGGTGTGAGGCCCTTGAGCATCTTCAGTCTTCGTCCGAAATTGTAGGCGTCGATGAAGTCCTGAAGGTGCCGACG
>NZ_JABBDZ010000036.1:0-4495 GCF_012847305.1 Devosia sp. MC1541 | reverse complement strand
GCAGTTTATCGAGGCATCGAATAGGTGCGTTCCCTAACTTTGCGTCATCAGCCGCCCCCAAATCGGACGTCCAACTCGAAACGAACGCTCCCCACAAGCAGCCATTGAATGGACGTCGGCATTGCGCCCATTCCTGCCGTTGAACGGGGTTTCACGATTGCCGGAAAGCCGACATTACCGATTGAACGGAGCTACGGCGAATTAGGGGTGGGTTGCGGAATGACCGCTTTTGGCGATGCAACCGAGGATAGCAGACACCAGAAGTTTTCGGTCACACTTTCTGTTGTGAACAGTGGACAGCGAGACGAAGGCTTTCGGTATCCACCGATTATGGATGCAACTGACCCATCATCCTTTGCGAGAGATCAGCATCCTCAAGCAATGGCGTGAGATCGCTCACCTGATCAACTGAGCCTACTATGGGAAGCGATTTTACAAAGGCGTCGCGGATGCCAGATTGCGCGGCCGGCCCACCCGCACCCACGACGGCGTTGTGGTTGCCCTGCGCTCCAATATCCGTTGGTGCTCCGATCATCTGGAGATCCATGCCCGCAATGGAGAGGTGGTGCGGATCGTTTTCGTCATCGACGCCTGCGATCGCGAGATCATCGCCTGGTCGGCTGTCGCCAATGCCGGCATCTCTGGCGAGATGGTCTGTGATCTGATGATCGCCGCTGTCGAACGCCGCTTCCAGACCCTCAAGGTCCCGCACCGGCTGGAATGGCTCTCGGATAATGGCAGCGCCTATATCGCCAGGCAAACGGCAGAAGTGGCCGCGGCCCTCGGCATCCAACTGCTCTTCACCCCGGTTCGCAGCCCGCAAAGCAATGGCATGTCCGAGGCCTTCGTCAAAACCCTGAAAAGGGACTATGCCGCAACCGTTATCCTCCCGGACGCCGACACCATCCTGGCCTTGCTGCCCGGATGGATCGACGATTACTGTGAGGTCCACCCGCACTCCGGGCTCAAGTTCCGCTCACCACGCGAGTTCCTGCGCCTCAGTGCTTAAACCCAACCGCCGACTGTCCGGTCAAACGGGGTCCACTCCAGGCGACCATATTTTTGCCCTCTCGTTTTGCTGTGTACAGCTCGGTGTCTGCAGCTTTCACCGCTTTCCAAAAATCATCATTCGAGAAAAACAATGAAATGCCAAAGCTTGCGGTAACCGTCAGGCTGGTTGAGCCAGTCTGAATAGGCTCAGCAGCGAGAGTCGTGCGAAAGCGTTCCGCCAAGCTGATCGCCTCTTCTAAATTCCCTTCGATCACAAATACGAACTCTTCACCACCTATGCGGCCGAGCAAGTCTTTTTTTCGCGATACCTTAGCTAGTCGACCTGCCACCACCTGAAGTACTTCGTCCCCAACGGCGTGCCCAAAGCGGTCGTTTATAGCCTTAAAGCTATCCAAATCGGCGACGATCACCGCCCTTGTGACACCGTTTTCAGAGACCGAGCGAATAGCGGTTTCGATACCACGACGGTTCAAAAGGCCAGTAAGCACATCGGTGTCACGGTCTCGTGCTATCGTGGTAAAAATGTCTGCCCCAGCGACACCGAGCAGCGCCAAAACACCGGCGTTCAAGATGATTGCCAACGTGTACTGTAAGGTGATCCAGAACGCGGTCGTCGTGTGTTCACCCGGACCGACGCTAAAGCTCCCTGCAGTGAAAAGCGTGCGCGGAAAAAAGTGCAACCCAATGATAGCTATGGTCCAAAAAAGTAGCCTGTCCGCACCGCTGCCTTGGGCAAGCTGCTTTTCCTTCCAGACCGCGGCAAGCAGCACAAAGCCAAAACCAAAATTCAGGATGTATGTCCGAGCCAGCAGGTTTCGATCTATGAAAAGAAAGTAGCTGGTGGCGAGAAGCGCCAACGCAAAGACAGCCGCGTGGAAAATGCGCCCCATTGTGCCGGTAGACCGGCGTTGAACTGCCTCAGCGACCGATAGCGCGCCAGTGAGATAAAGCGCGGTAGCTATCAGCGAATTGGCGGCGACGTTGGCAGGAATACCCGCAGTTTGCAGCAGAAATCCGGTTCCGCAAGAAAGCAGGCCGAAGGCCAAGTACCGGAAGTACCGCAGGTCAGTTGCATATCGGGAGAGGATAGCGAAAGCGACTGCAGCAGTTCCGAAAACAGACACCACAAAGTAACCCATTTGGTCCCCAAAATACCCAAAACGGACGCTGCACAAAACCGTCCTATAGGCTGTGCCGCCCTAACAGCTGATCAACATGTAGTAGACAATTTGGGGGGTCCAAAACCGAATGGCTGCTCGTCGTATTTTGCATCTGTGGTGCCCTACGAAGCTCAACGACAGCGCTAAGTGGTTTGTTGCGGCAGCATAACAGGGGGTGTGACAGTACCAGCGAGCAACCGTTCGTAGCACGGCAGAGGCTGGGTCAGTTAGCGGCACAGGGCGGTGTGGCTCGCAACTAAAGAGCTAGGCCGTTGATTTCTTAAGAATTTATGGTGCTGCCGGTCAGGATTGAACTGACGGCCTCTCCCTTACCAATTAAGGAATGTACTCAATTAGTCATTGGTAAATATGACATAAAAATCGACTGTGCTAGCATTGTGCTAGGCGCGTAAATGGCTTTCGCTAAAGCGAGCCTATCTCAGCGAGGTTGAGAACGGTCAGCGCAATGTCAGCTTAGACGTGGTTGAGAAGCTGGCTACGGCTTTGGGAGCTGAGCCGGGCATGTTGATGGCGGCGGCAAAAACTTAGAAAGCCCGCGCTGACAGTTCAATATCGGCGGTGCGTCTGGTGTCGAGTAAGGTCCTGTGGCAGCGTCACATCATGATCGAATTTCGCACTATTTCCGATGACCACCCTGATCTGGAGCACTCCCCATTGTTGCGCGGGGCGCTGTTGACGCTTCAATACACACTCAGGCACGGTTGCATTGGTTTGACCAAGACCGGGGCGTTCAAGCGTGTTTTTGTCCACTGGGCGGTCGAGCATTTTGACTGGCCCGGAAAAAGTGCGGAAGACATGTTCCGCTACAACAAAGTCGTCAACGAGTTCGAGTTTCCGCCGCTCGAAGTGTTGCATTACCTTTTGATCAAGCTCCGTCTGGCGCGGCACATCAAAGGGGAGTTCAAATTGACGCGGCGCGGCGCTGAGCTAGCGCAGGCGTCTGGACAGTTGTTCTCTGAGCTTATTCCATTCTTCCTTTTCGAGGTTGACCATTCCTCCTATGCCCGCTTCGATGATCGTCCCTTTGGAAAATGGGACGTCTGGATGAACGTCCTCAATGTCGAGGCCGATCACGGAACAACCGAGCGCGCACTTTGCACGACTTTTTATGGCGAAGGGCATGATTGGGATAATGCGGGGTGGCGAGAGATGGCGGCGTTCTCATCCTGTGTCTTGCGGCCCTTGGAGTGGTCGGGTCTGCTGGTGCAGATCGCCGAAGAACGCGCAGGCAACCAAGTGTACCACTCATTCAAAACGCCGCTCTGGCGCAGCGCCTTGAAGCTGGACACGGACCGCATACTTCAGCCAATTCCAGTTCAATAAGCCAGCTGTTGTTTCTGACTATTGCGTCCCTGCTATTATGGAACGGCAGCGGCTGCTGGCTGATATAGGGGTGGTTTTCGGACGGTCAGCAGTTGGACAAACGAAACCCTTTAGCCGCCGTTCAACATCTCATCCCGTGCCATAAGAATGTGCGGGATTTGTACACCCCGCTTTTCCATCTCGTCTCGTCGCACCCTTAGAAATCCGAAGCGAGAATAGAATTCGACCGCGCCCAGCGTTGCCTTGACCCAACGAATATCGGCATTCGCATCGCAAGCCTTCAGCAGTAAGGTGCCCACTCCTTGGTTCTGAAATTCTGGTAGTACGAAGAGTGAGAGCAGCTCTTGGTCCTGCCAGTTGGCGTAGCCGACAACGGCCTGACCCCGTTCAGCGACGAGATAAATCTCACCGTTTTCTGCCCCGCGTAGATAACCCGCAGGTGCGCGTCCTGCTAGCCAAGCCTCCACCTGCTCTGAGCTGTAGTGAGACGACAGGGTCTTGCGGAGGCAGGCTGTGTGTATGGCGTGAATGGCCTCGGCATCTGTGTTGACCATCGGTCTTACGATGACCGTCGGCGTATTTTCGGAATTTGGCATTGTGACATCCTTCAAAAAATGATGGAGGACGAGACCAACCAAATCCCGTCCTATAAGGGCGGGCAACATGGTGACTGTGTTGGGAGCGGATTAAGTCCCAGGCAGCATCATGCCCGCAGGTGCGGAGCGTTTGATGCTGGTTTTGAAAACGGAACTGGCCATGCCCAACAGTATTCACGGGCTTATGGAAATAGCAAGCCTCGGCAGGTTTTGGGATTTGAATCGAGCATCGCGAACGACCGAAATGGGGTCGGGATCTGCCGCTGATAAGCCTGCCATATTCGTTCTCTTCATGGCCGCTTCGGCCAGAGGAGAAATGTGATGGGTATCTCACAGTACGACCCTGCTGCTGCAGGAAGACCTGCTTGGAATGCCGGTAGGCAG
>NZ_JABBDZ010000034.1:0-7804 GCF_012847305.1 Devosia sp. MC1541 | reverse complement strand
CCGTCGAGCACGATCCGGATCTTGTCCTCGGCGGAAAAGTGTCGTCGTGTCGCGCGGCGAATGTCCTTCACAACCTGCTCTGCGGATGATTTCGTCTTCGTTGTTTTCGTCGTCATTCTGGGTCTTTAGTCACTCAGACGAGACCAGAACTCTCCTCAAATCGCAAACCCATTTCTGAGACACAGGTGCTGATGCCGAACACTTCACAACCTGCTCTGCGGATGATTTCGTCTTCGTTGTTTTCGTCGTCATTCTGGGTCTTTCGTCACTCAGACGAGACCAGAACTCTCCTTAAATCGCAAACCCATTTCTGAGACACAGGTGCTGATGCCGAACACCGCCCCCAAAGTCCCCTCCGGTTTTACGGAGAGTCCTTGAGTTGATGTTTGGCCCTAAGCGGCCTGTTTTTCCGGTGCCAGATTGCTGGCAAATTTGCTAGCCGTGAGATTGCCCAGCGAGGAATGCGGTCTATGGTCGTTGTAGTCGTCCTTCCATTCGCTGGTCCGGGTCCTGGCCTCGGCCAGTGACGAGAACAGTATTTCGTTGAGGCACTCATCGCGGAAGCTGCCGTTGAAACTCTCGATGAAGCCGTTCTGCATGGGCTTGCCCGGTGCGATGTAGTGCCAATCGATTTGCCGATCCCGAGACCAGCGCAGGGTTGCCATGCTGGTGAACTCGGTGCAGTTGTCGCTGAACACCGTGTACGGCTTACCTTTTCGTGCAATGACGGCATCGAGCGCGCGGACCACCCGCCTGCGGGAGAGCGACGTGTCCACGATCAGGGCAAGACATTCCCTTGTGTGATCACCGACAAGTGTCAGCACCCGGAACCGCCGGCCATCGGTCACAGCATCGCTGACTAAGTCCCGGCTCCAGCGCTGATTGGGCTGGTCGGGCACGATGATCGGACGCCGTGTTCCCAATGCACGTTTGCGGCCGCCGCGCTTACGCACCTGCAGCTTCTTCCGGGCCCAGCCACTTTTCATAGAGATGTATAGGCTGAGACATAGCAAATGAGGTTAAGACGCACGCCCCTCGCTACCTATAATCCAAAGCGATATATCCCCTCTAATTCAGTAAGTTACTCGCGGGGAGTACTGCTCGTCGTTAGGCTGATGGGATGCGGCAGACCTTTGGTGCATCAAACATCGCTACGTTCTGCCTTTTCGTGCTTTTTGATCGCCGCAGCAGGTCTGCAGACCCGCACCTATTCCACTGCGGAATGGAGACGTTATACCAACAAAGTAAGCCGGCAAGACCGAGATAAAGCCAGTCCAAGCTCTGCAAATGAGCGATGCTGATTGTGCTCCCCCTGCAGAATACGCCGAAGCTAAATTTCGGCATCACACTGCGAATTATGTCGACACAAATTCATACCTTGACACTTTATGGCGTATTTGTTCTGATTTCAAAGTCAGTTCTGTCGACAGAATGAACAGATGGACAGTCTGCGCTAGGGAAGCCTGCAGAGACAGTCTGTTCGGGAGGAAAATATGCATTTTACAAAAACACTAGCGACATTAGCTGTGATTGCAACACTGGGGACTAACGCAGCTAGCGCTCAGGTTAACGTCATGCTGCCAGCAAATCCTGGCGGCGGCTGGGACGGCACCGGCCGTCAAGCGTTCCAAGCACTCAACGACGCTGGCATCTACACGGGTGGTGTGAATTTCACCAACACTGGCGGCGCTGGTGGCACAGTGGGTCTTGCCGAATTCCTCGGCACATCTTCTGGCCAGCCTGACGCGTTGGCGGTATTCGGGGCCATCACCGTTGGCGCAATCCAGCTCAATAACTCGCCGATCAACCTCGCAGACTTCCGCCCTGTTGCCCGGTTGACCGCTGAGTATCTGGTGATCGCCGTTGCTGCTGACTCGCCTTACAATACGCTTGCAGACCTCGTCGCAGGCATCAAGGCTGACCCTGGTGCGGCGGCGCTCGGTGGTGGCTCTGCTGGTGGTGTTGACCACATCTCGCTCGCACTGCTCGCCCAAGCTGGCGACATCCCAGTTGCCGATCTGAACTATATTCCGCAGACGTCAGGCGCTGAAACAGTGACCGCGATCGTCAATGGCACACTGGCTGCAGGTGTTTCGGGCACGTCTGAATTTGCTCAATTCGCCGAGCAAGGACGCATCAAAATCCTCGGCGTCACCTCAGCTGAACGCCGTAGCAATCTACCAGATGTCCCGACCTTCCACGAGGCAGGCTATGACGTTGAGATCGCAAACTGGCGCGGCATTCTGGCAGCTCCGGGCGCTCCAGACGATAACTACGCATCTTGGGTAGAGAACTTCACCAAGCTCTCGCAGAGCGATGCTTGGAAAGCTGTCCTCACAGCACAGGGCTGGGACGACTTCTTCCTGGCCGGTGACGAGTTCGGCGCCTTCATCACTGAGGAAACGGAGCGTCAAGGCCAGATCTTGAAGGACGCTGGTCTTGTCAACTGACGGTCAAAAGTCAACTCACGGGGGCAGCGCAGCGGCTGCCCCCGCCAAACCCTATTGGATTGGCATCGGCTTGATGGTGATCGGTCTGGTTTGGCTTTATGCCGGTTTCGGCCTACCGCAAGGTGCGCGCTACGCCGCTGTTGGACCGGGCCTTTTCGTAACAATAGCTGGTGCCGCCCTCCTTATTTTGGGTGTTATCCTGATGCTCCAAATCCGCAACGGCGAAAGCTTTGAAGCGCAGGACGCGGAAGACGCGGACGGCTCGAACAAGATGGATAAGCGCGCTTTTTTGACCGCACTTGTCGCCGTCGCCCTGCCGATTGGGACGATGGGTCCGCTGGGTATGCCGTTTACCGCTACGCTGTCGTTCGTACTCGTTGCTAACGCTTTTGGTTCGCGCCGCTGGATGCTCGACTTGGTCTGCGGCATCGCTCTGGCATGCGCCGCTTGGTTCTTGTTCAAGCAGTTGGGCCTGCAACTTGGCCGGTTCTTCCCGCCTTTGGGAGTGTAAGTCTTGGGAACTTTCGAGCTTCTTTTGAATGGTTTCGGCGTTGCGCTGCAGCCAACGAATCTCATGTGGGCTTTGATAGGCTCGCTTCTAGGCACCGCCATAGGCATTCTTCCCGGCATCGGTCCGGCGTTGACGATCGCCCTGCTCCTGCCTGTCACCACCGCACTCGCGCCAACCTCCGCCTTCATCATGTTCGCCGGCATACTATATGGCGCGATGTATGGCGGTTCGACGACCTCGATCCTGCTCAATACGCCTGGCGAGGCCGGGTCTATGATGACGGCCCTTGAGGGCAACAAAATGGCCCGTGCTGGTCGTGGCGCTGCCGCCTTGGCAACTGCTGCTATCGGCTCTTTTGTCGCCGGTACCATCGCGACGCTTGCTTTGACATTTGCCGCTCCGGCCGTGGCGGAATTAGCGTTCTACTTCAAGCCAACGGACTATTTTGCCATTACGGCATTGGCGTTCTGTTCCGTTGCCGTGGTGATGGGCACATCCCGCACCCGTGGGTTCATTTCATTATTCCTCGGCATTGCGATCGGCGTCATCGGCATCGACTCCATGACCGGGCAACCGCGCCTCACCTTCGGCAACATGCAGCTTTTACGCGGCATTCAGCTGACGGTCGTCTTGGTATCCCTTTTCGCTGTGGGTGAGATCCTTTACGTCGCGAGCCGCTATCGGAGCACGCCCGGCGTCATGGCCCCCATCAAGGGTCAGCTCTGGATGACCAAGCAAGACTTTGCACGCTCTTGGAAGCCTTGGCTTCGCGGTACAGCGATCGGCTTCCCAATGGGTGCTTTGCCGGGCAGCGGCTCGGAAATTCCGACGATGCTGTCCTATACACTTGAGCGCAAGCTCACCAAATATCCCGAAGAATTTGGCAAAGGCGCTATCGAAGGCGTTGCCGGGCCGGAGGCAGCGAATAACGCGGCTGCGGCTGGCATTCTTGTGCCGCTGCTCACCCTTGGTCTGCCGACCTCCGCAACGGCGGCAGTGCTGTTGGCAGCCTTTCAGAACTATGGCTTACAGCCAGGCCCATTTCTCTTCACCTCTAATCCCGCCCTGATTTGGGGCCTAATCGCCTCGCTCTATGTGGGCAATGTGATGCTGTTAGTGCTGAACCTGCCTCTGGTTGGGATGTGGGTGCAGTTGCTGCGCATTCCGCGCCCACAGCTCTACGCCGGCATTCTCGTCTTCGCCATGATTGGTGTCTGGGGGCTGGCGGGATCATGGATGGATCTAACCATTATGCTGGTCGTTGGGCTGGGCGGGTATGTGATGCGGGTCTATGATTTCCCCATCGCGCCCGTACTGATCGGCCTGATCCTTGGCCCCATGGCCGAAACACAGCTGCGCACCGCGCTTGCGGCCGGACAGGGTAATCCGCTGGTCCTGATCTCGACCCCGCTCTCGGCCGTTCTCATCACTCTCGCCGTGCTGCTTCTGGCACTGCCCATTGTGCTTAAGCGCCTTCGCGCGAACGCCTAATTATCTGAATTGGAAAATTTTCCGAGCATGAATACCTATAGCGTAAAAGTTCACCCTTCCGCCGCAAATCTGCCACGCGAGCATCAACTGGCTTGGCATATCGCAGAGTTTGCCGCGCATTGCGGTCCGCTTGATGCCGACGTGGTCGACATGATCGCCTGCCGTATTGTCGACAACGCCAGTGTCGGCCTAGCGGCGATAAATCGTGCGCCTGTGGCTGCAGCACGCGCGATGGCTCTAGCCCATCCGCGCAAAGGTGGCGCAACGGTTTATGGACTTGGCAGTGATGTGCGGGTCGATGCGGAATGGGCCGCGTGGGCAAATGCCACTGCGGTTCGTGAGCTGGACTTCCATGATACCTTCTTGGCTGCCGACTATTCGCATCCCGGCGATGCGATCTCGCCTCTGATCGCTGTGGCCCAGCAGATGGGACTTGATGGAAGCGCTTTGGCGCGCGGCATCGCCGTATCCTACGAAGTGCATGTCGCTCTGGTGAAAGCAATTTCTCTGCACAAGTATAAAAAGGATCACGTCGCGCATTTGGCCCCAGCAACGACCGCTGGTATCGGCGCGATGCTTGGCCTGCCGACGGAAATCATCTTCCAAGCGGTCAACCAAGCGGTACATCTGAGTTTCTCCACACGCCAATCGCGCAAGGGGGAGATCAGCTCCTGGAAGGCCTATGTGCCGGGCTTCTCGGGCAAGCTCGCCACCGAGTGCGTGGACCGCGCCATGCGTGGCGAAGCCTCGCCGTCGCCAATTTACGAAGGCGAAGAGTCGGTTCTCGCCTGGATGCTTGGCGGTAAGAACGAAGCCTACGAAGTCTCGCTCCCAGCTGTCGGTGAGAGCCCACGCGGTATCATGGAGACTTATACCAAAGCCCATTCCGCTGAATATCAGGCACAAGCCCTCATCGATCTTGCTATTGATTTATCCGCGCAGATCGGAGACCTGACAAAGGTCAAAGATATTTTGCTCGAAACCAGCCATCATACCCATAACGTTATCGGCACTGGCGCCAACGATCCGCAGAAGATGGATCCAGAAGCGAGCCGTGAGACGCTTGACCACTCCATCATGTACATCCTTGCAGTCGCGCTAGAGGACCGGAACTGGCACCACGTCAACTCCTACACTCGCGAGCGGGCGAGGACGGCATCGACAGTCGCGCTCTGGCACAAGATCGCGACCGTGGAAGAGCCATCTTGGACTATCCGCTATCTCGATCCGAACCCAGCCAAGCGCGCCTTTGGCGGCAAGATCATTGTGACGCTCGACGATGGTCAGGTCATCACTGGTGAACGCGGCGTCGCCGATGCACATCCCAACGGCAATCACCCTTGGACATGGCAGGACTATGCCAACAAATTCGATACGTTGACGATGGACGACCTATCGGACAGCGAGCGCAAGACGTTTCTCGCGGCCGCAAAAGCCTTTGCGACACTGCCCGCAGGCGCACTCGACGCTTTGATCCCGGCCCTACAGCTTGGCCGCGTCTCGCCATCCAAGCCAACTGGCCAGGGTATTTTCGACCACGGTCTTGAGTAATATCTAATGCTGAACCACGAGATAAATCGGTCTTTCCGTGAACGGCTTTCCGAGGATCGCGTCCTGCTGCTCCCCGGCGCGGCCAATGCTTTGGCGGCACGGATAATCGCGGACATGGGGTTTGAGGCCATATACCTTTCTGGGGCTGGCCTTACCAATACCTATCTTGGCATGCCAGATCTTGGCTTTATTGGCTTGCCCGAGATTGCCCAGCATACTGCCACCATCCGCGATGCCACCGACCTGCCAATTATCGTCGATGCCGATACCGGCTTTGGCAATGCGCTCAATGTACGGCACACAATCCGAACGCTCGAACGTGCTGGGGCGAGTGCCATTCAGATCGAGGATCAAGTTAACCCCAAGCGCTGTGGGCACTTTGCCGGTAAAGACGTTGTCTCGCTCGATGAAGCGAGGAGCCGCATCAAGGCAGCCACCGATGCACGTCAGGATTCCAACCTGCTCATCGTTGCGCGCACCGATGCGCGATCGACGCTGGGTGCCAATGCCGCCATAGAGAGGGCACAGGCTTTCATCGAGGATGGTGCTGACATCACCTTCGTGGAAGCGCCCGAGAGCGTAGAGGAACTGCGGGCGATCCCAGCCCGCCTCCCCAAGACACCACAACTGGTCAACCTTGTGGTTGGTGGCCGCACACCCATTTTACCCCTAGCAGAGCTGGGCACGATGGGCTTTAAGCTGGTCCTCTACGCCAACGTAGCTTTGCAAGGCGCTGTCTACGGCATGCAGAATGCGCTTGGGCAGCTCAAGGCCGATGGCAGTCTTGACGAAAGGGGGCCGGTGGCGACCTTCAAGGAACGTCAGCGCCTCGTGAACAAACCTTTCTACGACACCCTCGAAAAGCGTTACGCGACGAGCGAGTAATATGGAGCAGATCTTGGGGCCAAGCGAAGGTACCGACGAACGGTTGCTGACCGACCAGTTGTTCGAGCAACTGAGCGAAGCCATTGTTTTAGGCACTTTCGCGCCGGGTGCGAAACTCAGTGAGCCTCGGCTTGCAGCTCAATACGGCGTGAGCCGTGGACCACTTCGCGAGGCTATTCGACGCCTTGAGGAACGCAAACTTGTGACACGCGCACCCCGCCAGGGTGTGCGCGTTGTCGTACCCACCCCAAGTGATGCGCTGGAGCTATTCACCATTCGCGAAGTGCTCGAAGGCTTGGCCGCTCGCCAGGCCGCCGAGCATGCGACCGATGCCGAGATCAATGAATTGCGGGCCATGCTGCAGCGCCATCGCGGCGCCTTATCTGAGCCTGACGCCTTGGTCTATTGGCAGGCAACGGCCAATTCCGACTTTCATTTTATGATCGCCCGAGTTGGTCGCAATCAGCACTTGTTTGATCTGCTGTGCGGCGAATACTACACCCTGTTCCGCCTCTATCGTATGCAGCACCGCATCGTACCGGGCCGTGCACAGCGCGCCTTGGCTGAGCACGAGCGCATCGTTGAAGCGGTTGCAGACCGTGACGTAGAGCTGGCCGAATTGCTTATGCGCCGCCACATCGCCTCAGCCCGGAAAGGGTTGATATCGAGCCAAGCTTAAACTTAGCTTTCAGGCATCTTTTCCATTTTTGCGTTGCGAAAAGAACGCGATCTGTCCCGCCTCAGCGTCCGTGCGCATAGCTGGCAGATCGATAGGGAATGTTCAGCTCTCGCCCCCATTTGAGACGTCAAGCGGCCTTGTAGTACTACTTAAAAGCTGCCGTTCGTCAGAGATACTAAAAGCGTCGTAGTTGGGACAGTGAGCCGACAATCGGCTCCAGGCCGCTACGTCAGACGA
>NZ_JABBDZ010000033.1:0-9149 GCF_012847305.1 Devosia sp. MC1541 | reverse complement strand
GAATGCCGGTGCCGTTGAGATACATCTGAACGGCCTGCGCTTTTGTCTGAGCGCTGAATTTAGGGGCGCGATCAGTAAAGTACCGACCACACTCCTTACAGCTAAATCGCTGGTAACCCGCCTTGAGACCGCGCTTGACCGTGGCAGTGCTAGAACAATCTGGACAATTCATCTCAAACCCTCCGGCAAATCACCCCCAAGCAGTCAAACTAGAATCCCAAATGCGCAAGTTGTAAACAGTCCCGCGAGCGGGGGAGGGAGGCAAAGCGGCGTTTGTTGGCGGTGCGCATAGCACTTGCTACCCCAGACGTCAGAGACGTCCTCTCTCAAACAACGGGAGTTGCCTCTCTCATTGAGGCGTAGATAGAGAGGGAGGGATTGTACGTGACTACGTGGCTCGCTTGCAGATTTGTGCCCGACCTACGCTTACTGTCGACGAGGGAGGTGTCGCCAAACCAACACAAGTGACAACGCATTATATGGCTGATGTCGTCGGGGTGGACACAGTTGGGTCCGAGTTCCCACTGAAGTAGGCAGAGGCCGGGCGAATAAAAAAGAGGCCCTTTAGGGCCTCTTTGAGAAACTACTGTGATGTCACTAGTCGCGGACAGTGTAGGGCTTTTGGTCTCGCATAAAACGGGCGAGCGCTTCTAAGTCTGCATCACCACCTGGGGGCAACACGACGCGGATGTTGACGTACAAGTCACCATCGCCATAAAGCCCCTTGCCCTTAAGGCGGAGCGCTTTGGCCGTGTCCACGCCGGGAGGGAGGTTGAGTTCAACCGATCCGGTCAACGTCGGCACCCGAACCTTGGCGCCGAGCACGGCTTCGTAGAGTGTAACGGCCACGTCTGTGCGGATGTCGGTGCCGTCCTTGCGGAAGGTTTTCGATTTGGCGAATTTGACCGTGACGAGCGCGTCACCCGGTTGCCCGTAAACGTCGGTTGTACCCTGACCCTTGAGTCGGATCTGCTGACCTTCTTCGACCTTTTCCGGAAGCTTTACGTTCAGCACTTTCCCTGAGGGCATGCGAACAGGAATGGACGCAGCGTTATGTGCGTCCTCTAGGCTCACTGCGGCCGTGATCACCAGGTCTTCATTCTTGCCGCTGGTGCCGGGACCTGCATTAGCCGCGCCACCAGTGAAGGGGTCCCATTGGGCTCCACCAGCGCCAGCATTCCGTGTGCCGCCACCTGGATTACCGCCACGCGGTTGTCCCCCAAAGCCGCTCATAAACTCCTTGAGAATGTCTTCGGCTGAAAAACCGCCTCCCGCGTTGCCACGCGCACCAGTGCGTCCCCCTCCAAATCCCCCGCCGCCAAAGCCACCGAATTTTGGATTACCGTCAGCGTCGATTTCACCACGATCGAATTGACCGCGTTTTTCGGGATTGTTCAGTAGATCATAGGCGCCAGTTGCCTCAGCAAACTTTGCATGAGCGGACGGATCATCGGGGTTTTGGTCCGGATGATATTGTTTGGCCAGCTTGCGATAGGCAGACTTAATGTCTTTGTCGCTTGCGGACCGCGACACGCCGAGTACGGTGTATGGATCGCGCATTTAGGTCCAATCTTTAGAGTTCAGGCGTTGCTCCGCCTCTATTTCAAGTCCTATATGGCGACGCCCTACGGCCTTGTCCAGTTGGGCTGCGCGACTGAATGCAGGAAATCTCACTATGGCCCAACCTCTCACAGATCTCCTCTTCGACGACCAGGACCAATCCGAGCTCAATCCGTTCGCCATTTTTGAAGAATGGTTCGCTTTGGCGCAAGTTTCCGAGCCTAATGATCCGCACGCAATGGCGGTCGCCAGTGTTGATGCTGATGGTTTGCCTGACGTCCGTATGGTCCTGATGAACCAGAGGGATGCACGAGGATTTTGCTTCTTCACCAATTTTGAAAGTGCCAAGGGCCAACAATTGGTGGCCCAGCCGAGGGCGGCGTTTCTTTTCCATTGGAAGAGCCTGCGCCGCCAAGTGCGGTTGCGGGGTGAGGTCGAGATAGTTTCGGCCGAAGACGCTGACGCTTATTTCGCCTCTCGCGCGAAGGGGAGCCGCATTGCATCCGCGACTTCCAAACAATCCCGACCATTGGGTAGTCGGGCGCAGATGATGGATGAGGTTGAGCAACTGACGGCTATGATTGGGGACGGTGAGATGGCGCGGCCTCCCCATTGGTCGGGTTTCCGTCTTGTGCCGACACAAATAGAATTTTGGAAAGACGGCGAGTTCCGCTTGCACGATCGCGTCCGGTTCACCCGCAGTACCGCCAACAGCGATTGGTCGCGTACGCGGCTCTATCCTTAAGGTAACGGACGGAAAGTTGAGTTTCTGACAACCTCTTGCCACTAATTTTGAGGTCTAATCTGGGGATGCCCGTCTCTTGCGCATATTGATCAGAAGCTCGAAGACCGCCATTTGGGCTCGCCGTTTAGGTAGCCTAGCGGTGCCGTTGGTGGTGCTGAGTGTTGTATTGCATCGTCTCGGCTTGATCTCCAGCAATGTGTTCCAAATTGCGGCCCTGATTGCCGGTCTGGTCGCGGCCCTTGCAGTGCTCTTGGCTGGGGTTGCGCTGCTACGTCTGTGGTTCACCGGCGACCATGGGTGGCGCAATTGTTTCGGGGCGTTGTTTTGGGGGCTCTTATGTCTGGTGCCATTTGCTTGGCATGCACAATTGGCGTGGCGCTATCCGCATGTGACGGATGTGGCGACGGCTTCGACAGGTTTGCTTCCACTGACATTCGAGCCTGATACGGCAAGGATGCCGAATGCACGCATGCTGTCTCGTGAAGATCATTTGCGCAGCTTCCCAAGTGCGCTTACGCGTGCCTATCCGATCGCGCCTGAGGAACTCCACGCCCTTGTGTTGCGCCTCATCGCACAACAAGGTTGGGACGTGCGCTTCGATCAGGTGCCGTCGGAATTCTCGGGCCGGATCAACGCTCGTGTGACAACACTAATCGGCTGGCGCGAAGAAGTTGTTTTTGGAATTTCAACCACGCCGACGGGTTCGAAAATTGACATGCGGTCAGCTTCGATCGGGGCGGCGCATGATTTCGGTTCAAACGGCAACCGGATCATGAGTTTTCTGAGTTCCCTCGATAACGAGGTCACGGCTTTTATTCGGGATAATCCTAGCCTCAATCAACCTGATGCTGCTGATGAGGCAGAAAGCCCACAGGTGGAAATGGGCGGCGCTTAATAGGTCCGCCCATTTCTCAAATGCTAGTGGGTGAGGACGCGGCGTACCGCGTCGTCCCACCCGGCGATTTTAGCTAGGCGCTCCTTAGGGTCCATGTCCGGTTCAAAGCGTTGATCCCGCTCCCAAGCGGCTGCAAACTCTTGCATGCCCGGCCAAACACCAGCCTTCATGCCCGCCAACCATGCCGCGCCGAGCGCAGTGGTTTCGAGAATGGTAGGGCGATCAACGGGCGCGTCAAGCAAATTGGCCAAGCTCTGCATGGTCCAATCCGAGGCGACCATGCCGCCGTCGACGCGCAATACAGTGTCTGTGCCTTGCCCTTTCCAATCTTTCTTCATGGCTTCGATGAGATCGACGGTTTGGTAGCAAACGGCTTCGAGCGCGGCCTTGGCAATTTCGGCTGGGCCGGTATTGCGGGTCAGGCCGAAGATTGCGCCCCGCGCATCGGCATCCCACCACGGCGCGCCGAGGCCGACAAAGGCCGGCACCATATACACATTTTGGGTCGGGTCAGCGGTGCGGGCGAGGGGGCCGGTATCTTTGGCTTCTTTGACGAGTTTTAGACCGTCTCTAATCCATTGCACTGCGGCGCCCGCAATAAAGATCGAGCCTTCAAGCGCATAGGCGGTTTTGCCATTGAGACGATAGGCAATGGTGGTGAGAAGGCGGTTTTCCGAGCGCACCATGTCGGCGCCGGTGTTGAGCACGGCGAAGCAGCCGGTGCCATAAGTCGACTTCACCATGCCTGGCTCAAAGCAGGCCTGACCAATGGTGGCGGCATGCTGATCTCCCGCAACGCCCAGAATTGGGATTTCTGCTCCGAACAGACTTTTCTCAGTAACACCGAAATCGTCAGCGCAATCCTTTACGTCAGGTAGAATGGCCATGGGAACGTCGAGGATCTCGCAGAGTTCTTTGTCCCATTGGTTCTTGGCGATGTCGAACATTAAGGTGCGCGAGGCATTGGTGGCATCTGTCGCGTGCATCTTGCCGCCGGTAAGGCGCCAGATGAGGAAACTGTCAATCGTGCCGAAGGCCAATTCGCCCTTATTGGCACGCTCGCGAGCAGTGCTCACTTTGTCGAGCAGCCACTTCACCTTGGTGCCCGAGAAGTAGGGATCGAGCAAAAGGCCAGTGCGCTTGGTAAAGAGCTCTTCGTGGCCATTGGCCTTAAGCTCGGCGCATGCACGAGCGGTGCGGCGATCCTGCCAGACGATGGCGTTGTAGATAGGCTCGCCGGTTTCACGGTCCCAAATCACCACTGTTTCGCGCTGATTGGTGATGCCGATGGCGGCGATGTCGCTGGCCTCAAGCTTGGCCTCTTTGAGGGCCTTATTCACGGTAGACTGAACCGTCGACCAGATCTCTTCTGGATCATGTTCGACCCAGCCATCCTCTGGGAAGATCTGCTTGAATTCACTCTGCCCGACACCGACAATTTTGCGGTTGCCGTCAAAGACAATGGCGCGGCTCGATGTGGTGCCCTGATCGATGGCCAACACAAACTTTTTCATATTTGTTTCCTCCCCTGCGTGCCCTTGCGGTCCGTGCCTGCCCTATGACGTGCTTGTCGCCAGATACGCCTCGAGCTGCGCCACATCTTCGGCGCTGGTGCGGAGCCCTTGTTTGGTTCGACGCCATAGCACGTCTTGTGCGGTTCGAGCCCATTCTTGTGTAACCAGATAATCGACCTCGCGACTGTATAGGTCGGAGCCGAAGGAGCGACCGAGATCGGCAATAGTTTGGGCCGTGCCCAGAATAACCCGCGCCCTGGTGCCATAGAGGCGCATGAGCCGACGCAGGAGAGATGGGGGCAGGGCAGAATAATCTTTTGCCAAGCGACGAACTTCAGCGTCAAAACTTTTCACGCCAAAATCTCCACCGGGCAAAGTGCTAGTCTTTGTCCAGGCCGCGCCCCTCTGTCCTAAGATGGCTTCAATTTTCTCCAGTGCCGCTTCGGCGAGACGGCGCGAGGTCGTCAGTTTGCCACCGAAAATGTTGAGTACGGCACCCGTGCTCGAATCGCCTTCGAGCTTGAGAACGTAATCGCGCGTGGCTTCCTGCGCCGCGGACGCGCCGTCATCATAAAGTGGACGCACGCCGGAATAGGTCCAGACGATGTCGTCACGGGTGATCGTGTCCGCAAAATACTCATTGGCAGCGGCGAGAAGATAAGAGGTCTCTTCCTCGCTGATTTTCACGTTGCGCGGATCATCATGATAATCGCGATCAGTGGTGCCGATGAGGGTGAAATCGTCCTCGTAGGGAATAGCGAAGAAAATGCGGCCATCGCCGTTTTGGAAGAAATAGCACCGGTCGTGCTCGTAGAGTTTCTTCACCACGATGTGGCTGCCCTGAACGAGACGAACATTGTGTTTGCCGTTCTTGCCCATCACCCCGTTGATGACCTCGTCGACCCATGGGCCAGCAGCATTGATCAGCATTTTAGCGCGAACGCGAGTTTTGCCTGCTTCGCCATCGAGCTCGATGGTCCAAGCTCCCTCTTCGCGACGTGCGGCAGTGACTTTGGTGCGGACAAGAATTTCGGCGCCTTTATCGGCGGCGTCACGGGCATTGAGCACCACAAAGCGGGCGTCATTGACCCAGCAATCAGAATATTCAAAACCCAGCTTATGGCCGGGCTTGAGGGGCTTTCCGGCTTCATCCTTGGTCAGGTCAAGGGTTTTGGTTGGCGGCAGGAGTTTGCGACCACCCATATAATCATACATGGCCAGACCGGTGCGCAGCACAACCGCCGGGCGCATGCCTTTTTGGTGTGGCAGCACAAAGCGCAGCGGCCAGATGATATGCGGGGCTGTGGCCCAGAGCACTTCGCGCTCGGCCAACGCTTCGTGGACGAGGCGGAACTCGTAGTGCTCGAGATAGCGCAGGCCACCGTGAATGAGCTTGGTCGCCGCCGAGCTGGTTCCAGAGGCGAGGTCATTCATCTCCGCTAAACCAACGGTAAAACCACGTCCGACAGCATCACGCGCAATGCTTACGCCATTGATGCCGCCGCCAATCACGAAAATATCCAGCATGATATCCTGCCGTTTCAAGAGATGTTTCGTTTGTATGTTTTATTGGTTCGTTTGTGAAGGCTTTGTGTTTCGCTTTGATGGTGCGACAAACATGCATTGACCCCTGCCGTTGGCAGGGTTAGGGCATGGATTAATCCCTTCTCGGGCCCGGACATCTGGCCATGCTCTCGATCCTAGCCGTCAATGTGCCGATCTTCGCGCTTATCGCCTTGGGCTATAGCGCGGTGCGGTATCGATTGTTCCCAGCTGATGGCGTGAAAGCGCTGATTGCTTTCGTGAACAATTTCGCGACGCCGTGTTTGCTGTTCCACTCAATCCTAACCAGCGATTTCAGTTCAGCCTTTACTCTTGGCATTATCGGGCCGTTTTATCTCGGCGCGTGGATCTGCTTCGGTATTGGTATTGTGTTGGGCCGGGGCTGGTTCAAGCTACCGCGAGGCGAAAGCGTCGCCTTTGGCTTTTCGTCCATGTTCACCAATACGGTGCTGGTTGGCCTGCCGATCATGTCGCGCGCTTATGGTGATGCGGCACTGCCGGTGACGCTGTCGATCATCGGCGTGCACGCCGCGATCCTGCTCACCACAGGCATGGTCACTATGGAGCTGATGCGCCGGGACGGTAAATCTCTGGCCGCAACGCTGACCGTTGCCGTTCGACGTGTGGCGACCAATCCGTTGATCTGGGGCATTGCCGCGGGCATGATTGCCTCGACCATCAATCTCCAATTGATCGAACCGGCGGAAGCCTTTCTGACCATGATGAGTCAGGCCGTGGTGCCTGTGGCCTTATTCGGCATCGGCGGGGCTCTCAATGAATTTAAACTGTCGGAGAACTGGCGGCCGGCCTTCGTGGCCTCGCTGATGAAACTCATCCTGCACCCGGCCATTGCCTATGTGCTGATGATTTGGGTGCTGCATATTCCGATGGAGATCGCCCGCTATGGAATTTTGCTCGCCGCCATGCCGGCTGGCGTCAACATCTATGTCTTCGCCACTTATTATGATCGCGGCGTGTCGGTAGCAGCGAATACGATACTGATTGCCACCATATTGTCCGCGGTTACCATTTCAGTCTGGCTCTACATATTGGGAATGTAGAGCCAAGTCGCTTATTCCGAGGAGGGAAGAATGACCATAGAAATCCTGCAGACCGGCCCGTTGTTAGCCAGCTGTGAAAAAGCCCTCGCGGAGAAATATATCGTCCACAAGCTGCATGAGCAGGCCGATAGGAACGCTTGGCTCAAGGCCAATGGCGCGCGCATACGCGCCCATGCCGGTTCGGGCGTTCAGGCAAAGCTCATGAACGCGCTACCTAATCTCGAAATCATCTCAAGCTTTGGCGTTGGCTACGATAATATCGACACTGCTACGGCTAAGGCGAAGAACATTCGCGTCACCAATACGCCCGATGTTCTCAACGATGCCGTGGCCGAGCTGACGGTCGGGCTCATGATTTCTTTGGCGCGCCGTATCCCGCAGGGTGACCAGTTCGTGCGCAATGGCCATTGGCTCAACGGGGGCATGGGGCTCTTCTCAGAGCTCACTGGCAAAACCGTCGGCATTTTGGGCCTGGGTCGTATCGGCAAGGAAATCGCCAGCCGTCTGCAAGCGATGAAGATGCGTGTCGTCTATTACGGACGCTCCAAGCAGGACAATGTCCCATACACGTTTTACGACAAGCTCGGAGACATGGCGCGCGACAGCGATTGGCTCGTGGTGATCGCTCCGGGCGGCAAATCCACAGAAGGCATTGTCTCGCGAGCCGTACTCGAAGCGCTCGGACCGCAAGGCTATGTCGTTAATGTGGCGCGCGGGACGCTCGTCGATGAACCCGCACTCGTCGAACTGTTGACGAACAAGAAACTCGGCGGCGCTGCCTTGGACGTCTTTGTTGATGAGCCAGAAGTCCCCGAAGCGCTCTATGCCTTGGATAATGTCGTCCTCTCCCCGCATCAGGGCAGTGCGACCCACCAGACCCGCGACGCAATGGGGGCGCTCTTAGTCGCCAATCTCGACCGTCATTTTGCGGGTGAACCCCTGATCAGCCCGGTGGTGTGACAGTTCACGAGGGAAAAGGCGGGCGTTTTCGAGAGGCACTCGACTCGCAAAACGCCTACGATTCCGCTCTAAACCCAAAATGAACTGACATTTCAGTGTCTTGAGCGTGCTGTTGCCAAAAATCTTCCCCCAGGTGGATAACTCGGGACAGCGTTGCAAACGCTACTGACTCAGCCGGCTTTTTCACAAAGCGACGTAGGCCAAAAAGCTGAATCATATCGATTTTTGTCGAGGTCTCTGGACAGCAATCAGTGCTGCCCCTATAACCCGGTCATCGCTGCAGAGCACAGCGCCTCACGGCACTGAGCGACGCAGCAAACGACTGAAATCAAATGCAAATTTGAAATTGGTTTAGTGGATCTCGAAAGATTTCGGAATTCGCGAAAATGGGTGTTGACGAAGCAAAAGCTTCTGACTAAAACCCACGAACGCTAACGACGCCGAGCACTTGCTGCTCCCACTGATTAGCAGTTTCTGACAGGGCAGACGATCTGCCGGGCAACCGGATAGATAGTTTTGTCTCTAAGAACTCCGGAAGCTTTGCTTCCAAAATGACGTATCCGGTTTGTAACCGATGGGTCAGCTCTTTGACATTGTGAAGATTGAAGAAAGAGAAACGTGGACGGCGAGGTTCTTGCGAACGGAAGCTGGGGTTTACTCCAGTGGAAGTTAACTAGACTTCGATGGGTGCACGTTTCTAGAGGTACACTCTTTTAGCGCTTTTTAGCGCAATTTGATGTGTGTCCTCGTCAAAACGCAAACGTGCATCTAGCGACAATAGTCATGATTAAACTTGAGAGTTTGATCCTGGCTCAGAACGAACGCTGGCGGCAGGCTTAACACATGCAAGT
>NZ_JABBDZ010000032.1:0-10565 GCF_012847305.1 Devosia sp. MC1541 | reverse complement strand
CTTCTTGGCCATAGCAAGATCGAGAACACAGTTCGTTACCTTGGCGTGGATGTCGACGACGCTTTGTCGTTGTCAGAGGCAACCGAAATCTGAGCAAGCGACTTCGCCGGCAGCCGGTTGTGCTTCGTCGGCGAAGCGCCCTCATTTCGGTCGCTAAGACGCACGCGCTAACTTCCGAAAAGCGGAAACTTAAAGTTCCGACCTGCTCGACGACTATGAGCGTCTGACATCGCCCCATGCTCCGATACTTGACGCCTTGGCAGGACTCCCAAAAACGGACACTGCTGGCCAAACGTGGGCAGAAGAACGCCAGTTTCGAGGACCAAAGTGCGACCGCGCAATAGTGGCGCTAAAAGGTAACTGGGAACAATGTCTCACTGCGCAGCCATATTGGTGCGCAGTGAGCTTTGGTCTAGCGAGAAAATTTCCAACTTCAATCGCCTAGTTCGCGATGATGGCGGTGCAAATGACGATGACTGAAACTCTTGCGCCGATAGACAAACAAAGCCATCGATCTTAAAAGCATGCAAGATTGCATAATGTAGGTGATCGTGACTAAGCTCCCCAAACGATTGACTGCTGCTGACAGAGTGCGTCTTGCCATCGCGGACGACATCGTCCGTGGGGTAATCGGACCGGGCGTTTCCCTCGACGAAGCCAGCATTGCCGAGCGCTTCTCTGTTTCAAGGACACCGGTACGCGAGGCTATCCGCCAGCTCGAGGCAATTGGCTTCGTTGAAGCTCGCCCCCACCGAGGTGCAGTCGTGCCGCTTTTCACCCCTGAAAAGCTCAACGAAATTTTCCTAGTCATGGCAGAACTTGAGGCTCTTTGCGCCCGTCTTGCGGCCCAATTCGCCAGCTCGGAAGAGAAGCTATTACTACAAAAAGCACATGCAGCATGCCGCGATGCAGCGCAGGCAGGAGACATTGGTCTTTACTATGATCTCAACATCAAGTTCCACGAGACAATCTACAACTTGAGCCACAACAGTTTCCTTGCCGAGTTGACGATGGGGGCGCGAAACCGCGTGGCGCCGTTCCGGCGGGCCCAGTTTCAGAGCCTGGGGCGACTACTACGCTCAGTCGAGGAGCACGAGGAAGTTGTTGCGGCCATTCTAGACGGGGATGCGGAAAAGGCGGCCACGACCATGCGCGACCACCTTGGTTATGTGCGGACCAGCGTCGACAAAGTCGCGCCGGCATTTGGCGCCTAGCTGTCGGCGCTAACTGGAGTGAGGCTGGTCATAAAGGCGCGCCACCCCCCAAAGCTAGAAATATCTGCCGCGTCTTCGACGGCCACCGCCTCAACCAGAAAACCCTTTGCGACGCTGCCGTCCTTGAGCTTCAGCGTCCCAATGCCGAGCGGGGAAGGAATGCGCGAGACAAATAGACCAAACGCAGCAGGCGACAGAGCCCAAATTTCGACATCGATGCTGACGCCATTCTGGGCAACCCGCAAAAGACCAGGCTTGGGCGGCACGGTGCCAGCAAGGGCGTAGAGCTTATATTCAGGCGCGGTAGCGGTTGCCTCGATCAAGGTAGCGCCAAGTCCCAGCAGTTCATCATTGAGGGGCATGCCGGTTAGATGAGCGCCCACAACAACCAGCGAAATCGTGTCAGGCGAAGCGGAGGTGAGAGTCATGAAAGTCTCCGTTTGGAACTCTCGGGGAGCCGTCCCGGCACCCCGTTTTTGAAGGTTCGACTACTGCGCCGGAGCCAAGTCGAGGCTTTCCCAAGCCTTGACGACGATTTCGTCGGTCAGAATGCTCGCGAGATCGACCGGGCCAGCCAAAGCCTGCTGCTCGCCTTCACCGAGCTGTAGATAGGTCATGTAAAAGTCCCAAGCGTCCGGCAGGAACGTGCCGTGCTGAGCAACGCCATCGGGCGCCGTATAGTAGGACTTGACGAGATCCCAGAACTCTGGCGCTACCGGGTTGTCTCCCAGCGATGCTGCGGCATACTTGGTCTTGAGAAGCTCGAATGCATCTTCGTCGTTGGCCATGCCCCATGCCCAACCCTTCAGCGTCGCTCGAACGAACTTAACAAGCAGTTCCGGATCCTTGTCGAAGGTCTCCGCGCGTACTGAAAGGGCGTCGCCCGGGAAGCGGGCAATAGCTTCGGGCGTGATCGAGCGAACCGAAATTCCCTGAACTGGCAAGAGGAGAAGATCGCGCTTGGCACTGGCGAAGGCCTGGATGCGACCTTGTTCGAACGAACGCACGGTGGTGGCATCACCTTCACCTGCTACAACGATCTTCACATCGCTACCTTCGCGCAATCCGCTCTCAACGATTGAGGCGCGAGTCATGGGAACTTCACCGCCGGCAAGGTCGGATGCACCGATGGTCTTGCCAGCCATGTCGGCCATGGACTGGATTTCACTATCAACCGGCACAACGATGTCGAATGTGTCAGGATAGTAAATCTGCATGATCGACTTTAACGGAAAACCGCGCTGAACGGCCTGCATTGTGGCAGCGGACGAAAAGATACCCCAATCGACATTGCCTGCCGCCAACTGGCGTGCTGCATCCGATGAACCCTTGGAGTAGTTGAGGACGACGTCGAGACCTTCCTCCTCGTAAAAGCCCTGCTCCTGCGCCATGAAGACAGGGAACATCTGTGCGGTCGGGCCACCCTGAGCCGTGACGCCGTGGAACTTAACGAGGTCCTGGGCAGAAGCTGAGCCTAAGAGCGCAGCGAGGATCATGCCGGTAGCAAGAATGTGGGTTTTCATACGTGTTTCTCCGTTTGACGAGTTTTTTCCCTGTCGCGCGGGACCGAGTGGCCGCGCGCAACTGTAAATTTCAGAGCTGCTTCCAGAAAATGATCCGGCTCTCGAGCCATTCGATAAGCTGGTAGATAATCAGCGTGAACACAGAGAGTAGGATGATGAGTGAGAACACGCCGGCAATATCCAGCTGGAAGTTCATCGCGTAGATCAGATAGCCGATACCTGCTGACGCGCCGACGAACTCACCGACGATCACGCCAAGTACAGCCAGCGTCCAGCAGAGCTTCACACCTGCCATCATGATCGGAAGCGCATTAGGGAGAAGCAGGTAGCGGAAGGTTTTCCAACGACCGGCTTTCAACGAGCGCATGAGCTTTACGGCATTCGGGTCCACCGAGGACAGCCCCGTCAAGGTGTTGAGAAACATGGGGAAGAAGCTCATCACCACCGCAATGGCAATCTTGCTAGGCTGATCGAAACCGAACCAAGTAACAAATATCGGCGCGAGCACGATCTTCGGCGGTGCCTGCAGCGCGACGAGGTATGGGTAGATCGTCGCACGCACCGTATCAAACATCGCGACCAAGACGCCGAAGATCACGCCACTCGACAGCCCGATAGCAAAACCCCATGCGATTTCAGAGAGCGTGACACCCGCGTTCGGCCAGAAGTATTCGGCACTCACAACGCGCCCGGTGGCCCAGAAGGTGTCGACAGGCGACGGGATGATGAGCTTGTGGACGAAACCGCTCTCGGTGGAAATGTGCCAGATGGCGATAATGAGAAGACCGAAGCCGATGGCCAACAGGCGATTGCGGATCAACCGCTGTCTCTGATTGCGCTTTTCGGCAGAAATGAACCGGGCCACCGCATCTTCGCGGGCAACCGCTGATGTGCCCGACGGCATGGCGTGTACTGACATGTCCATAGCAAACTCCTAAGTGCTTCCAGCGAAAACGGACCTGCCCGCTCACCGAAAAAGACACAAAACTAAGGGTTAGTGATCAACGCCGAGCATGCGGCGAATCTCGTAGACGTGGTCTGTGTAGCGAGGATCACGCATGATTTCGGCGGTGCGAGGTCGGGGCAAATCCACGTCGACGATGCCCTCCAGACGCCCGGGGCGTGGGGTCATGACAAAAATGCGGTCGGACAGAAACACCGCCTCGCCAATATTGTGCGTGACGAAAACGACGGTCTTACCGGTCTTTTCCCAAATTCGGAGCAGTTCCACGTTCATGGTTTCGCGCGTGAATTCGTCGAGCGCACCAAAGGGCTCGTCCATCAGCAGTACACGCGGATCATGCGCAAGCAGTCGGGCAAGCGCCACGCGTTGACGCATGCCACCAGAAAGCTCACCGGGATAGCGCTCGCCGAAGCCATTGAGACCAACGAGATCGAGCAGTTCATCGGTACGCTCGGCCTGCTGCTTGGCGTCGAGACCGAGGATTTCGCCCGGCAAGCGAACATTCTGGCGAATGGTGCGCCAGGGGAACAGAACTGACGTCTGGAACATCATGCCAATGTCACGGCGCGGCGCGTCGTGATGCTGACCAGCAAGGATCAGATCGCCGCTCGTCTTCTGTTCTAGCCCACCTAGGATGGACAACAGGGTCGACTTACCACATCCACTCGGACCAACCAGCGAAATGAACTCGCCTTCATTAATGGCGAACGAGACATCCGTCAGCGCCACCAGAGGGCCCGTGGCGGTCGAGTAGACTTTGTCGAGATTGGTGCCTTCTATCAAACCCATGAACACATCTCCAATTGCATGCAATCTTGAATGCAATAGACATGCCAGTTGGAGATACAGGCTTTATGTTTGATTTTGACGTCAATTCGCGTGAATATTGCACACAAATTAACCACCATGAGACGCGATGCACAATATTAGAGCGGATTGCATCGAGGATCTCGCCAAGATGGTTCTCACGACAGTGCTGGCACAGCCCATCTTCCTCATGCGGAAGGACAATGGTGGTGAGACCGAGATTTAGATTGGTAGCGATCTCTTCGTAATCGAACTTCGCAACAGCTACGCCATTGGGCCCCCAGCCTTTTCTCAGCAAGCGCCTAATGCCGCCACGTTTCGCGACGCATACGGTTACTGCCTGACATCAGAACCTATGTCTCAGAAATCTGCCTGCGAATTAAGGAACGTTCTGGTCTGCTACGCATGACGAAAGACAAAGCGGTTAGCTGCAGGTCGACCGTCGGAAGCTATCGCCCCCATTCCAGCCATTCGACAAACCTTAGCGGCCTCCCAAAAGCAGACATCGCAATACTGCGCACTGAACGACGGTACTGGGGTGGGTAGCGGACAGGCAGCTTTCAGCGGCGAGGCCGCGATACCGGACATCGTAGGATGTAGCCTAGCTTAGTCGCCACTTCGATGAGTTCGTGGCTGGCTGGCAGGCGGAAGGTTGTCCGGCTGCAAAGAAGAAAGATGTTAGTGGCCATGGCAAAATCGGGAATGCTTTAGAACGGGTTCACGCGCCAACCTCCATCAAGGTGTCCCTTCAGCAGGCACGCGCTCGAGAAGTTGAATCATGGGTTCCCCTGTGTCTGCATCCAGCAAGGTTGCCCCCGTGCTCGGATCCATCGCGTACTGCACGACATAATTTTCCTGGAGAAGTCGGTAACCCGGCAACTCCACCGGTGTCATTTCGGCATGTGCGCGTTCCATGAACTCGGTCCAGATGGCGACCGGGAGCGTTCCGCCGTAGATGCCCGCAGACCTGTCGTCGTCCCGACCCAGCCAGACGCCGGTCACGATATTCGCCGTATAGCCGACGAAGCTGGCGTCCCTGGAGTTCTGGCTGGTGCCGGTCTTCCCTCCAACTTCCCAGTTGGCCAATCCGGCGCGATGTCCGGTGCCGTTCCGCACAGCTGCCACCAACATGTCGTTCATTTGGGATACCGTCAGAGGCGAAAGCACCCGCCCGGGACCGGCGTCGTCTTTCTGGTAAAGCACGCGCCCGCCCTTGGTCTCAATGCGCTCGATGACGCTGGGCACGACGCCGTAGCCCTTGTTCGCGAACGGGACGAATGCTCCCGTAAGCTCCAGCAATGAGATCTCCGCCGTGCCAAGTCCGATCGACGGCACCGGCGGCATGTTCGAGCTGATACCCAGTCTTGCCGCCATCTCGATCACGGCCTGCGGCGTCACGTCTATGGCGAGGCGGGCCGCTACCGTATTAAACGAGTATGCAAGCGCGTCCCGCAGGCTGACCATGCCATGGTATTGGTCGCTATCGTTCTTGGGGCTCCAGCCGTTGAAATCGAAACGGGCGTCCTCAGCGACCGTGTCGGGGGAGTGCCCCTTCTCCATCGCCGCCGCATAGACGATGGGCTTGAACGTCGAACCCGGCTGTCGTCGTGCCGTGACAGCCCGGTTGAACTGGCTGCGCGCATAATCGACGCCGCCCACCATCGCGAGCACCTCCCCGGACGCTGTCATCGAGACCAAGGCGCCCTGGTTGAACTTGCCGTTACCGCCCTCGCGCCGGACGTAGTCCCGCACTATCCGCTCCGCGAAAGACTGCAGGTCTCGGTCGATGGTCGTATAGACGACAACGTCGCCCTCCAGTTCACCGATGTAGCTCGTCATCAGCGCTTCGACCCAATCGGCCACATAGTGTCCGGTGCTGCTGCGCGAGGCCACGACATCGCCATCGGCGCCCTTATAGGCCTCGTCTGCCTCCGCAGGCGTGATCGCGCCATCGCGAACCATGGCGTTGAGCGTCAGCTGCTGCCTTTTTCTCGCGAGTTCGGGGTCGGCCTTGGGGTTGTAGGTGGAAGGCGCTGGCAAGATGCCGGCTAACATCGCCGCTTGGCCGAGACTGAGGTTTCGGGCCGATTTGCCGAAGTAGACCTGCGCCGCCGCCTCGATGCCGGTGGCTCCGCCCCCGAAATAGATCCGGTTGAGGTAGAGCTCGAGGATCTGGTCCTTGGTGAACTCGCGCTCGAGCCACAAGGCAAGCACTGCCTCCTGGATCTTGCGGGACAAGGTCGGATCGGAGGTGAGAAACAGGTTCTTCGCCACCTGCTGCGTGATCGTCGAGGCGCCACGGGTGATTCCGCCGGCTTTCGCGCTGTCCAAGAGCACGGAGGCCAAGCCGACCAAATCGACGCCGAAATGCTCCCGGAAGCGTCGGTCCTCAGCGGCGATGAAGGCCGCAGGTACGTACCAGGGAAGGTCCGAGAAGCCGACTTCCTCCCCGCCCGTCTGGCCCCTGTTCGAGATCAAGGAACCGTTCCTGGCAAGCACACGGATATTGGGCGCGCGGTCGGGGACCGTCCATTCGCTGGAGGCAGGCATCTGCCGCACCTGCTGTCCCACGACGAACATGACCGCCATCGAACCCGCTATCAAAAGCACGAGCGCGGCATTCATGACGTCGCGCAGCCGCAGCCATCTCGCCCGGCGGCGGCGCGTCCTGCGCTTGCGGGGTGATGAGCGGGTCGAGTTCGGACGCAGCCGGTCCTCGGACGGGACTTCGATTTGCATGGCTCTTCAGTGTTCGGACCGGCCACCCCGGCTCGTCGTGGACCGGGGCGGACAAGTACCCTTAGGGGATGTTGCGGGAAATCAGACGACGAGAAGCGGCGATCCGCTGCGGACGTTGTCGTAGAGATGGATGATGTCTTGGGGCAGGAGACGTACGCATCCGCTGGAGATCGCCTGGCCGATCGTCCTCTCGTCCTCGTTCCCGTGGATGCGGTAAAGCGTATCCTCATTGCCCTGATGGATGTATAGGGCGCGCGGTCCCATAGGGTTCTCCGGACCAGGTTCCATGCCGTATCGGTAGATCTCCAGCTCCGGATGACGCTTGATCATGTCGGAAGGCGGCGTCCACCGCGGCCAAGACCGCTTGTAGGCGATGTGGGCACGACCCGACCACGAGAAGCCGGCTGCTCCGATGCCGACGCCGTAGCGGGTAGCCATTCCGTTATCCCGCACGTGGTAAAGGAACCTGTCGGTCGTATCGACCACGACAGAGCCCGCTGGTTCTTCGGTGGTGTTCGGAACTTCCTGACGCCAGAATTGCTCGGGCACCAGTGCCATGTTGGACGCGCGGATCGGGTATTCGTCGTCCAGCACTGCCGCGTACATCGACGCCACCTCGGGTGGCACCGGACGGCGAACCGGCGTGCTGCCTTGCGACCGTGCAGAACTGGCGGTGGTGGCACATCCGGCCAAGGAGGAGGCGAGAAGTGCTGCGGAGCCGGCGAGGAGCGCGCGGCGGTTCAGGGTGATCATCGTGTAATGTCCTGTTGTTCGATGATTGATGGGCTCGAGGCTCAGCCCCGGAGTGCATGTGCCGGGATGTTCTCCCACTCGGCAGGGAGGACGCCGAGCATGGGTGCGATGCGTTGGATTATCCGCCCGGAGATGTCCCCCGCGTTGTAGGCGGCGGTGCGCCCGGTGCCCGGCTTTTCTGGCTGCGGTTCGTCGACCATGACGACCATCGCGTATCGAGGGGCGTCCAGCGGAAAGACGGAAGAAAAGAAGGTGGTCACCTTTTCGCTCGAATACCGACCGGCAACGACCTTCTCGGCGGTTCCGGTCTTGCCGCCCAAGCGGTAGCCATCGGCCAAGGCGTTGGCACGACGCGCGGATCCCTCAAGGGCGTTGAGGCGCAGCAGGTATCGCATCTTCATGCTGGTGGCCTCGCTGATCACCTGTTGCCTGACCAGACCGGAGCCTGGTTCTTGCTTAAGAAGCGTGGGACGAACCAGGTAGCCCCCATTTACCAGGGCGGCCGTTCCCGTCAGCATCTGCAACGGGGTGACGCTAAGCCCGTGGCCGAAGGACACTGTCGCCGAAGCGACTTCGGAGAGCTTCGCCGGAACGACCGACACGGTCTTTTCCGGAAGTTCTATGCCGGGCAAGGAGTCAAAGCCCATACGGCCCAGGAAGGCGCGGAATTCCGTTGGCCCGATCTTCTCCGCGATGCGGACGGTGCCGATGTTGGAAGAAAAGATGAGCACCTCCGCGACCGAGAGGTGGCGATACTTACCGTAGTAGTCCGAGATCGAATGTCTCCCGAAGCGCACGGGAGTGCGGGCGTCGACCTGGTCCGTCAAGGCCACCACGCCGGCGTCCAGGGCGCCCGCGATCGTGATGGGCTTGAAGATCGAAGCTGGTTCGAACTTGCCTGCCGTGATCCGGTTGAAGCGACCCTCCTCAAGCATCGTGGCCGGTCGGTTGGGGTCGAAATCGGGCAATGACACCAGGCCGACTATCTCACCGGTGTGGACATCTATAACCGTCCCAGCCGCGGCGACCGCCTGATATCGATCGAGCGCGTCTCCGAGTTCCCGGTGCAGGACGTTCTGGATGCGCATGTCGATGGAGAGCGAGACGGGCTCCAAGGCCGCGTCTCGCCCGAGACCTGTGGAATGGAGCACATCAAGGCTGTAGAGTTTATCGATATGTGCCTCGATGCCCGCTATACCCGCATTGTCCACGTTGACCGCCCCCAAGACATGGGAAGCCTGTCGGAACGCCGGATAGACGCGCCGCGTCTCGGACAGGAAATCGAGGCCGGGGATGCCCTTCCCCATCAGTGCCGCCTGCTGCTGTGGGGTAAGCTCTCTGGCTAGCCAAGCGAAACCGGAATCCCCATGCAGTCGGTCCTTGAGCCAATCTTCTTCCAGATCGGGCAGGACGGCCCGTATGGCGGCAGCGGCCTCGTCGATGTCGATGATGCGCCGCGGCTCGGCGAATAGCGATGGCACCCGGATATCGAGAGCCATGGGCAAACCATTGCGGTCGTTTATGACTGGACGCGATGCGAGCGTGGCATTGAGGACGCGCCCGTCGACGGCAGGCTGATGTTCCGCCGATCCCAGAACCAGGAGCCGCGCCCCGATCACGACAAATCCGGCGACGATAGCCCACAAAGCCATCTTCAACCGCTTGCCGCTGACATCGAGGTTGCGGGTACGGCTGCCTTGAACGACGATGGGCGTGTCGATCGTCGCGAAGCCTATTGCTTCCCGGTCGGATGTCGGCAGAAGGGTCTGCATGGGGGCTACGCTCGCAGTATGGACTTATGGCGTCGGTCCTCAAGGAAGCCGAGAAGTTTCGATTGAGATGTTCGATATAAATAAGTATACTGACGATAAGCATGCTTGTCAAATTTGGAGTTTGTTTCCTTGAACCTTAAGCACCTTCCCGGCCATCTGGCGCGCCGGTTCCACCAGATCTCTTCCACCCTTTTCGACCTCGAGATGTCCCGCGCTGGCATCGTTCTGACACCTGTGCAGTTCGCCGCTCTCGTGGAGATGAAGGAAAGCCCCGGGATCGACCAAGCAACGCTGGCCGGAACGATCGCCTATGACCGGACCACCATTGGTGGAGTGGTTGATCGTTTGGTCGACAAGGGCATGGTCGAACGCTTCACCGATCAAGCGGATCGGCGTTGCAAGCGCCTCAAGCTTACACCCGTAGGTTTGGAGACGCTCTCGCGTGCCGAGCCACTGGTCTCGAGGTCGCAGCAGGAGCTCGTCTCTAGCCTTACGGCGCACGAGCAAGAACAGCTCGTTGCTCTTATGCAGAAGATTGTCGAAGCCTTAGGAGACAAGAGCCGTACATCGCGCCATCTGTAGCCGCGAGCAGCTACGGATGATGAATGTAATGACAGCTTTTGGAAAATTCGGAACAGCCTTCTATGTCCGGAATGGGGTCGAGAACTGCCGCTGATAAGCCTGCCATATTCGTTCTCTTCATGGCCGCTTCGGCCAGAGGAGAAATGTGATGGGTATCTCACAGTACGACCCTGCTGCTGCAGGAAGACCTGCTTGGAATGCCGGTAGGCAG
>NZ_JABBDZ010000031.1:0-10818 GCF_012847305.1 Devosia sp. MC1541 | reverse complement strand
CCTGCTCGAGCCGATCGGGAACATCCCGCCCGCAGAGGCCGAGGTCAACTTCTACGCCGCTCTGGAAACTGACGCCATGGCCGCGTAACTAACCGAAATCAGCTTCCGGCAAACCCGGCGCGGTTCAAAATGGCATTTCGATAGCTATGGACCAAGAAGGTTCTACGTGGCGAGCTCAAGCCAGCGGAACGGCTATCGCGGACGACTACACGAACATCAACGGTAGCTTACTTAAGTCGGAAGAAGGTCAGAGTTGGTCTTTTACCCTGAAAGGCGCCTTCTCCGGTCAGGGTGCTGCCACGGTTCGACTTTCGGCAGTCAGCGCTGAAGGAAAGTATTTGGGCGAAATCAGCGAAGGAATACCGCTGTCAGCTAGCTCCACTGAAGTCACCCTACGAGGTGTTGCGCCATCAGGGACAGATCGGGTGCTGCCCTACATCCAACTTCTTTATTCAGCTGGAGACGTTGTCGACGATGTTGTCGAGATAGCAGGGGCCTCTGTCGCATCAGCGCCAAAAAAAAGAATAAAGACATAGGCCTAGACGGCTTCGTCCCTTTGAGTGCGGCCGACAACGTCAGCCTCCTGCTCCTCCAAGATCTCGATGATCTGCTCTTCGGTGAACCTGGTTCGCTTCATCTCTGGTCCTTCTGATGGGCCAGAGCCTACAGTAATCTGGATTAGGCGCAGGGAGCAACGTCATCAACGACCCATTTTTGCGGGTGTCCCTTCTGCCCTGGAACTACGCCACCGACACGTGATCGCAACAGCGCATACAAGGGAATTACGCTGCGAACGGAAATAATGGAGGGCAAACACCCGTCGCAGCCCCATCAACCCGGTGGCTTCTAGAGGGCACGCTCGAGAAGGCTCTGGAGCTTCGGTATCCAAAATTGGCTATCGTCAATCATGTCGACGGCATCGCTCATTCCATCGTCCGTAACAGACCTTGCTAAGAGGCTTACCGCCAGATCCGCAGCGTCGGATACCGGTTTGCCGTGATAGGAGACCACGGCAGAGCCCGACAATTCGTATTCTGCCGAAGTCAGAACCGAGCGGCCGTGAAGAAGGTATTGATACAGTTTGAGCGGCGATTCATCGTGCAGTCGGTCTGTTCTGTAGGGGATTAACCCCACCTTAAATGTTCTCATCAGCTTAGGAATATCACGATGCTGGAACATTCCCGTCGTAGTAACGCCGGGCAGACTTCGTAGCGAATTCTCGACAGCCTTGTCGTAAAACTCGCCGTGTATGATGATAGAGTGACGTCGAGCTGTGAGTGAGCGCACAAGGTCGATGTCAAATTTGTCGGTGACGAAACCAATAAATCCGAAATCGGCGGCCGAAGGGTCCAAAGTCACAGCCCCGCGTGAGGTTGGGCTTATCCCCGGTGAATTCGGAAGGACGATTCCGCTATCGTAGCCTTGAATACTTCCAGGCGACACGCCTGTTATAACATCGGCAAAACGCGAAACTCGTGCATACTTTTTCTGCACAAGGTCCTTCTCTTTCTGATCAAATCTGTTGTGCTTGGCAAAGTTGTCGATGAAATCATACCAGACGAAATCATGGCGCACCGAGCCGTAATCAATTCCGCCTATGGGGAGGAAATCTAAAATCACATTTGTGCAGCCATCGATATAGAAATCAGTTTTGTTTAATTGGTCATAGCAACGGGAAAACCACTTGCGGCCCGAAAGAGGGCCAATCAAATCCAAGCTGGTTTTGTCGATGTAATGTATTTTTCCACGATTCAGATTTTTTGTTAGCGACTTGCTGATTGCCCGTTCGTAAACCGAAACAGGTCGATTTACGACAGTGACCCTCTCAACATTCTCAAGGGCGGCAAGGGCGGCAATGATCTGAGTGTCTCTCACCGCTGGACCGTACTTATCAACAAAGTACATATCCCTGTAAGGCAGTACAAAAAAATTAAACCGCTTCATCTCAAGATCTCTTACCCAAACGACCATTTAACGCATCAGAGACGGCTTCTCTAAATACCACTAAGGCCCGACCTTTTAATAGAAGGCGGGTAACAACACTCAGTAGTAGGATATTGAACCTGAAGCGCATCGACGCCCCAAAGCCAGAATTTTCAGCATCTATCTTGTCGAGATATACTCTATTTCTAACGCTATAGTACGTGCTAAAATTACTTCCTCTCGTCCTGAGTTTGTAAATAAAATTATTTGAACCAGCCCCGGCATTCCATGATTGGTCGTATTCAAATAGTTCCAAGTAAGTTATTATCTTGATGCCGCCTGCCAGTTGGCTTAGGCGTCGCGTGTATTCCGTATCATCCGCATAGATGAAGAAGTCGGCTCTAGGTCCTTCGATGGAATTCACTAATTTTTTGGAGATCACCAATCCGCTGTAAGGGGCCTCTTTCAAGAGTGTCACCGCTGTCTGCTTGCGAACAGATGGAAGCAGTTTAGTTGCAAGTTTTCGAGCGTAGTAGATGGCGTCAAACGCGAGCACGGAACCAGCAGGGGGGTAAAGCAGAGAGTGCGAAATGCCTTGCAATGCATCTCTCATAACCTTGCGATCTTTGCGTAGGACTACCTGAACAGGGCCCAGAATATCATCGTTTGGCAAAATTCGCCGCACGCCACTGTCATCGTCTAGTAGAAGAAGATGTTTGCCCTTTCCCCTAACCGCAAAATCATCAATTAAGGCGCCAAATCCGCCTGCTGACCCTATGTTTTCCTCGGACTTTACTATCCGAATGTTCTGGTGCTGAACCGCCAAAGTCTCGACGACAGCCATATAGCCAGGGGAGCAACTGTTGCAGAATAACGTAATTTCTACAGGTTTGAGAGTTAGTGCGTCAGCCACAACCTTGTCTATGTAGGTAGATCTTTCTCCGTAGCAAAGCACGCCGACTGATAGAGACTGGCCGTGGTTCTTGGTTTCAGGCGAAGGCGGGGAGGTCACAGATTTGGCCCCCCTCGCGCCGGAAACTTGAATTTCGTCAGAACCTTGTTCTTAAGGGTGTCCAAGCTGGAAGAGACCAAGATGTGGTGCTCGTGCGTGAACAGTCGCTTCCACAAAGTTAGCTGAACAATCACGAGGGTCCCGCATATCAGGTAACGCCAAAGGCCGCCGTCAACCTGAGCTACAGCCAGAAGGACCCCTACAGCCACAATTACCCCGCCGATGCGTCTTAGGATCCTCTCCTGTTCACCATCGACAGTCGTTTTAACGTAAGCGAGTAGAGCGAAGTCGAGCGTTGCCCTTGCAGTCCACGCGAACGCGGCTCCCGCGATTCCAAATGAGCTGACGCAATAAGTCAGTACGGCGAGATAAAGCGGAAGCTCGATAAGGTGCAGTTTGGCTGTGATGTCGGCACGGCCTGAGGCCTGCAAAGCGTTATAATAGGGCCTAGCGGCTGTATTTACAAAGAACCCAACTGCCAGAATGGAAAGAATTGGCGAACTGACCCGGCTAAATTCCGGACTAATCCACAGCGCCATAAAGTCCGGCGACACAGCAATTACGACGAGGGAAAATGTGAAAGTGAGGAAATTTACGCATGACGATACCAGATCAAGAAAATTCGAGGCTCCGGCGCCATTGTCACCATAGAGTTTGGACATTCGTGAGAAAAGAACAGTAAAAGCTGCCTCTGGTATGAAGCTTAAGCGCGAAATTAGATCGTATGCCGTTGTGTAATAGGCAACGACTGCTATTCCCAAACTTGAAGCCACAAAAAATCGGTCAATATAGGTCATCAGCGGTGACACTATATTGCTGACCGTCATCCAACCGCCCACTCGCGCTATGTCTCTGAGAGGCGCTGAGTCGGAAGGGGTGCCGGCAACAATTCGTCTCATTGATCGCGTGGCGACCACGCCTGTCCAAAGTGTGAGTACGTATCGGCCCAATACCAAGACGGCCACTATGGCGCCAACATCAGTCGTAAATGGCAGGATCACTAGAGGCGCTATAAACATCCAGCAGCCCAGTGCTGACCTTGCTACAGAAACTGCCAGAAATTGTTCGGCTGCTTCCAGACTGCCCCGAAATCCATTGAACAGCACAACTGCTGGTACGCCGACCGACAACCAATAAAATGTGTTGAATGCGTCGGCTTTCAACGAAGGGGGGACGTTAATCAGCTGGACGATACTCGATGTGGCCGCGAGTAAGGCTAGAGCTCCAAATGCCGACAGCAAGACCATCGCATAAAGCGTTTTGGTGAAAGTGGACCAGATAAGACTGATCCGGTTTTCGCCAATAAGTCTCGCAATTGACTGTGTCAGTGCTCTGCCCAAGCCGAGGTCAAATATGCTAAAATATCCGACCATCACCCAGGATATTGAGAGTAAGCTGAACCTCTCTAGGCCTAGTCCGTCAATTATGATTGGAATAGTCAGTAGGCCGATGAGCAGGGGAAGCCCCACACCGGATATGTTCAGAATGATGTTTCTGATCATGGATGTGCTTCTGAAGTGGTCATCTCTTGTGCGGTTATCTGGTCTAGCAGCACAGCTTCATATTGTTCGTGTATTGTCTGCAGAGTAAATAATTCAGAGTGACGGTCGATCGCTGCATTTTTGGCAGCGTCTATTGACAGTTTTCCGTCCTCAATGGAGGAAAACAGCGCTGACAATTCCTGTTCATCGCTGAAATAGAACTGGCTGTCTCCCGCGACCCAACGGTTAAATCGGTTGTCATGTGCCACGACTGCGTTAGCAGCGCCTAGTGCTTCCACTAGAGACGGGTTGGTGCCTCCAACTTGGTGCCCATGTAGGTAAGCGAGAGCGTGCACGCGCAGCGCGGAGACGATAGCCTGGTCATAAATTGCCCCAACGAATTTCACTTGGGCGGATGCACTGCTACGAACAGCTCGATGATACGGGTTGCTGTCGTCAAATTTGCCGAGGACGACTAGGGTAGTATCCCGATGAGTGCTCGAAAAAGCCCTTACGATTTCAAGAATGGAGTTTTCGGGCTCTATTCGAGCGATCGACACAAAATAGCGGTTTGGGACAATTCCCATGGAAAGAACCGCGGTATCGCTCACATTTTCCAGCTTGTTTGACCCATAAGGGATCACTTTAGCTCTATTGCATCCGTGTCTACGCAAATGGCGAGCGATCTCTGGATGGTCGGCGATCGGCAGAGTTGCGACATTTGATCCGATGAACTCGTTCAGGTAAAACCATGCCTTGATGGGTAATGACCATTTGTCGCGACGCCACTCCACCCCATCCATGTTCATGACGACAGGCTTGCCACGCAGCCGAAGCAATATGCTGAAGATGGCGGTGTTGTAGCCAAGTACCAGATTTACGCCAGGACGTTTGGAGGCGTCCCATATGCAGCGCCAGTCGAACTGAATGCTGCCTGCGGAGCCTGTCGATTTTGCTCCGAAGTGGATTCGGTGAATTCCTTGCCAGTCGTCTTCGTAGTCAGATTGAAGAGATCCGTTGGCGTCAGGCTCTAGCTGGCAGTAAACGTTTACGGTCCATCCTCGATCACGAAGATAAGGGGCGAGATGTCCGGCAAATGTTTCAAAACCACCATGTGCCGCCGGAATGCCCCGGATGCCCAAGATATTTATGATCTTAAGGCTTTGAGTCATTATGTGTTAGCCAGGATGGATTTGAGGTATTGGCCGTAAGTGCTTTTCTTCAGTTCGTCGGCAAGAACTTCCAGCCGGGCGGCATCTATATAACTCATGCGGAACGCGACCTCTTCGGGGGACGCGATTTTGAAGCCTTGCCGTTTTTCGAGGGTCGCAACGAACTGCGCCGCATCCAGCAAGCTGTCAGGGGTGCCGGTATCCAGCCAGGCGTAGCCACGTCCCATAAGCTCCACAGACAACTCACCCTTCTCAAGATAGATCCGGTTGATGTCGGTGATCTCAAGTTCGCCGCGCGGCGATGGTTTTAAATTCGCGGCGATGCCGATGACCTGCTCGTCGTAGAAATAGAGACCCGTTACCGCCCAATTGGAGCGCGGCTTGATCGGCTTTTCTTCGATCGACACGGCGCGCATATCAGCGTCGAACTCGACGACGCCGTACCGCTCGGGGTCGGTCACATGATATGCGAATACACTGGCACCGTTTTGGCGAGTTGTGCTGGCATTCATCAATTCCGGTAGACCGTGGCCGTAAAAGATGTTGTCCCCAAGCACTAGGGCAGACGGTCCGCCGGCAACGAAATCCGCTCCGATGATGAAGGCCTCGGCTAGGCCATTTGGATGTTCCTGGCTCGCGTAAGACAGTGAGATTCCCCATTGCGACCCATCGCCGAGAAGGCGCTTGAAGCCCTCAATGTCATGAGGCGTGGTGATGATGAGGATGTCTCTGATGCCCGCCAGCATAAGGGTGGTGAGCGGATAGTAGATCATCGGCTTATCGTAGACCGGCATAAGCTGCTTCGATACAGCCTTAGTGATCGGGTAAAGACGGGTGCCGCTGCCGCCAGCAAGGATGATGCCCTTCATGATCGTATCTGCTCCAAAGAAATCGTCATGCGCATCAAACGGTGCCGGCTAAGAGCCGAGCGATCGTGGCGCGGGTTGAGGTTTGCCAGGCGGGCAGGGCCGCGCCATGGATTTTCTGCAGTTTGGAAGTGCTTAGTCTTGAGTTAGCCGGCCGTCGCGCCGGCGTTGGATATTCGTCGGTGGTGATGCGCGACACGTTTGCTGACGGACCGCCCAACTGCTTGGAGATCGCGAAGATTTCTGTCGCGAAGTCCGCCCAACTGGCTTCCCCAGCGCCGACCATATGAAAGACGCCGCGGAGTTCACGATTGTCCGGTTGGTCCTTCAAATTACGTGCAACCAGCAGGACCGTGTCGGCGATGTCTAATGCCGATGTCGGATTTCCCAACTGATCGGCAACCACGCGCAATTCGGGTCGGTCGGCGCCGACGCGCAGCATCGTTTTCAAGAAGTTATTGCCGAAGGGCGAATAGACCCAAGCCGTCCTGAGAATGGCGTAGTTGCTCGTTGCGGCGATCACCGCCTGCTCGCCGGCCAGCTTTGTGCGCCCGTAGACACCAAGCGGGTTGGTCGGGTCTGTCTCGACATAGGGCTCGGGTTTGCTCCCGTCGAAGACATAGTCAGTCGACAGGTGAATTATTGGCACACCCAGTTGCGCTGCAATTCCAGCGACCACGCTTGGCCCGACTGCGTTGACAACCTCTGCCGCTGCCTCGTCGGCCTCCGCCTTATCGACTGCAGTGTATGCTGCGGCTGATATGATGACGTCGGGTTTTGCGCCCGCGATAGCATCCATGCCAGCCTGTGCGTTGGACAGGTCGAATTCTGGACGCCCGAGAGCGATAACTTCGACGCCCGCCGCGGTGCCGCGCTCGATCAACGAGGTGACAACCTGTCCGGTCTTGCCTGTAACGAGAAGGCGCATTAGCACACCTTCGTCGATGCAGCAGGCAAGACGCCCAAACGTTCGCCGGCATAGCGATCGCGCAGCGGCTCCCACCACCAGCTATTGTCGAGATACCAATCAACCGTCTTTTCGATGCCGGTATCGAAGTTTTCCAAGGCGCGCCACCCGAGCTCATTTTCAAGCTTGGTCGCGTCAATCGCATAGCGCGCGTCATGACCTGGGCGATCTGTGACGAACCGGATTAACTCTTCGCGCGGCTTCGTGCTTGACGAGCGTTCATCGAGCACATTGCAAATGCGGCGCACGACATCGATGTTACGGCGTTCGTTGCGACCGCCCACATTATAGGTTTCGCCAATGCGGCCGCGCTCAATAATAACATCAAGGGCCCGAGCGTGATCTTCGACGTACAGCCAGTCGCGGACGTTCTCGCCTTTGCCATATACAGGCAATTCTTTGCCGGCGAGAGCATTGAGAATGGTGAGTGGAATCAGTTTTTCGGGGAAGTGATACGGTCCGTAATTGTTTGAGCAATTCGAGACCACGATCGGCATCTTGTAGGTACGTTCCCACGCCTTAGCCAAATGGTCCGACGCAGCTTTTGAGGCCGAGTAGGGCGAACTTGGGTCATATGGCGTGGTCTCGGTAAACAGACCTTCGTTGCCTAGAGAGCCGTACACCTCGTCCGTTGACACATGCAGGAAACGGAAGCGCTGTTGGGCGTCTGTGTCGAGCTTGCCATAGTAAGCCCTCGCCGCCTCTAACAGGGTGAAGGTGCCGATGACGTTTGTCTGGACGAAGTCTTGCGCTCCTGTGATGGAGCGATCAACGTGGCTTTCCGCCGCCAGATGCATGACACGGTCGGGGCGGAAAGTTTCGAACGCCTCGTCCATCGCCCGCCTGTCGCAAATATCTGCTTTCAAAAACCGGTGGTTTTGTCGGCCTTCGACCAATTTCAGCGATTCCAGATTGCCCGCATAGGTCAACTTGTCGACCGTGAGGATCTCGTAGCCCTTTTCGATAACAAGGTGACGAACGAGCGCAGATCCAATGAAGCCAGCGCCGCCGGTAACGAGAACCCGCATTTCAGTGTCCTTCGAAGGAGAAGTATTTTGGCAGGTCAGCGAGGCGTGGCTGCTGAGTGTCTTTTGGAGACAGCTGGGTTGGATCGACAACATCTGGCCAGACGATGCCAATCGCTGGATCGTCCCAGCTCACTCCTTTGTCGCACTCGCGGTCGTAGTACGACGTCACTTTATAGGCGACGAGGCAATCAGGCTCCATGGTGCAAAAGCCGTGCAGAAAACCGGGAGGTACCCAGAGTTGGTTCCCTTTTTCAGCAGTGAGGACGGCGCTGACCCATTTGCCGAAAGATGGTGAGCCGACCCGAATATCGACGGCAACGTCAAAAATGGAGCCAAAAATGCAGCGCACAAGTTTGCCTTGAGCGGACGGATTGGACTGAAAATGCAGGCCCCGCAACACGCCCGGAGCGCGGCTTAGTGACTGATTTTCTTGCACAAACGAATAGTTGGCAACGTTAGCCTGAAACCAATCGTCCCGGAACGTTTCAGAAAAATAGCCCCGATGATCGCCATGTCGGTTGGGGACTATTTCTACGACCCCATCTAACGCTGTTTTGAATAAGTCCAATGCCCCACTCCCTCTACACAGTCACACAGTCACACAGTCACTCAGTCGATAAGGATCGATGAGGTAATCTACTCGGCGGCGATCGTGCCAACAGACTGATCTGCACCCGTCGGGCGTCCAATGCTGGTGTAAGAAAAGCCGGCCGCTTCGGCCTCTTTCTGCCGGTACACATTTCTGAGGTCGACGAAGGTGTCGCCATTCATCGCCGCGCGCAGACGCTTCAGATCGAGGCCGCGAAATGCGCTCCATTCCGTAACGAGAACAAGCCCATCGGCGCCATTAGCAACACCATAGGCGTCATCTGCGTATTCGATGTTGTTGATCACCTGTTTTGCCATCTCGATCCCCTCAGGATCGAAGGCGCGTATTTTGGCCCCGGCGTCCTGCAGTGCCTGAACGATGGCAATGGAGGGCGCGTCGCGCATATCGTCGGTGTTTGGCTTGAAGGTCAGGCCCAGAATGCCGATGGTCTTGCCTCGAACATTGCCACCCATAGCCGTGATGATTTTTCGGCCCATCGCACGCTTCCGCCGGTCATTGACTTCGACCGTTGCCTCGACCAATCGGAGGGGAGCGTCATAATCTTGGCCAGTCTTCACCAGTGCCAAGGTGTCCTTCGGGAAGCATGACCCGCCATAGCCTGGCCCGGCGTTCAAAAACTTGCTGCCAATCCGGCCATCAAGGCCAATGCCGCGCGCGACATCTTGGACGTTCGCGCCGGTCCGTTCGCACAAGTCTGCCATCTCGTTGATGAAGGTGATCTTCATGGCGAGAAAAGCGTTGCCGGCGTACTTTATGAGTTCGGCAGTGCGGCGCCCCGTGAACATCAGCGGCGCCTGGTTCAAATACAGCGGCCGGTACACGTCGCTCATGACTTCGCGAGCGCGTTCGTCTTCAAGGCCGATGACAATCCGGTCCGGCTTTTTGAAATCTTCAATCGCTGCGCCTTCGCGCAGGAATTCTGGGTTTGAAACCACCACGACATCGGCGGAGGGGTTTGTCTCGCGGATAATGCGCTCGACTTCATCACCTGTGCCCACAGGAACGGTGGACTTCGTGACGACGACCGTGAAGCCGGTTACGGCACGCGCAATGTCGGCTGCCGCAGCATAGACATATGAAAGGTCGGCATGGCCATCGCCGCGCCGCGACGGGGTGCCGACACCGATGAAGACGACTTCCGCACTCGCGACAGCGGGCGCCAAGTCGGTCGTGAAGGTCAGTCTACCCGCTTTGGCATTTTCTGAAACCAGCGCTTCTAGGCCCGGCTCGAAAATAGGGATCTGGCCGTTCTTTAGGGCGGAGATCTTTTGCTCGTTGAGGTCAACGCACGTCACATCATGACCGAAGTCCGCAAAACAGGCGCCGCTGACCAAGCCAACATAGCCGCTGCCAATCATCGTAATGCGCATAGTACTGTCCCCAACTAGCCGTGAGCCTAGTTACACACAAAGCAAAGCTTGGAGAACCCAGGCCAACCGCGATTTCGTCAAATGGTTAGCGACCGAATTTCAATAAAGGCTTTGAATCGTTGGGCATTTTCTTTGGCTCGGCTCTTTTGCATGGAACCCATGCGTTTCGGTAGCCGCTCTCAAAGAAGAGAACGCCACGGAAGACCCGGGTTGGGCCTTCTGCCGATATACTTGCGGTTTCCCTCTTTGTTCCGCAAGGGCCTGTAGATATGTCGGTACTCGCGGGACATCTCCAATAAGCTGACATTTGTTGAGCTAAGGAGGTATTCATGAACCAGGAACAACGTGAGATTGCGCGCAAGCTTCGTGTTCTGAGGCACGCAGAAGAT